>CAXUIG010000039.1:14967-33905 GCA_964250845.1 uncultured bacterium
CCACGGCGGTTTTTTGCATGTGCTGGGGAATATGTGGTTTTTGTGGATTTTTGGCGACAACGTTGAAGACCGCTTGGGTCATTTCAAATATTTGTTTTTTTATCTCGCCTGCGGCGTTTTGGCAGCGTTGACCCAGTGGTACTTTTCCGAGAGTTCTGCGATTCCTTCCTTGGGTGCCAGTGGCGCGATCGCTGGAGTCATGGGAGCCTACATTCTCCGCTTCCCTCGCACGGAGATTGCCACCTTAATTCCCTTGGGATTTTTCTTCCCCGTAGTGCGAATCCCCGCTTACTACTTTCTTGGCTTTTGGTTTATCCAGCAAGCTTTCTACGGCCTTGCTAGCTTGGAGGCGCCTACCAACATTGGTATGGAGAGTGGCGGCATTGCCTACTGGGCTCACGCAGGTGGCTTCGTATTTGGGGCGATTCTCGGTTCGCTGTTAGGGTTGCTTGAGCCAGAATCACGAGAAGAATTTTTCTAAAGGCAAAATTTAAGCCCTAAATCCCCGTTTAGCCAGAGCGAGGCGGCTTGGCTCATGTGCAAGACAGGCAAAAATAATGATTAGGAAAAACGTCTGTGGTTCCCCTGCGAGATAACAACCCTACAACAATCACCCCATATGTCAACAATGGGTTAATTGCTGCCAACATCATCATTTTTCTTTATGAAATGAGTCTGCCAGCGCAAAAATTAAATCAGTTTTTCCAGCAGGCGGCTTTAGTGCCGCGAGAGCTAACGGCTAGCTTTACTGGGAGCGCGGTGAATCACTCAATTCCAGAGTGGGCAACCTTAATTACGTCGCAGTTCCTGCATGGCGGTTTTTTGCATGTAGCGGGGAATATGTGGTTTTTGTGGATTTTTGGCAAGAATGTTGAAGACCGCTTGGGTCATTTCAAATATTTGATTTTTTATCTCGCCTGCGGCGTTTTGGCAGCGTTAACTCAGTGGTTCTTTTCTCAGAATTCTGGGGTTCCTTCCTTGGGTGCAAGTGGCGCGATCGCTGGGGTTTTAGGTGCATACATTCTGCGTTTCCCACGAGCCGAGGTTCTGACCTTAATTCCGGTGGGATTTTTCATCACTACGGTAAGACTTCCCGCCTTCTTCTTTCTTGGGTTTTGGTTTTTCCAACAAGCCTTCTATGGTGTCGCTAGCCTGGGGACTCGCACCAACATCGGCATGCACGATGGCGGCATTGCCTACTGGGCACACGTAGGTGGTTTCGTCTTCGGAGTGATTCTTGCTCCACTGTTGGGTTTGTATAGGCGCGACTATAGGCTTTGAAAAGATTTGAGATATTTAACAGGTCGTAACTCTGACTTTGGTGGCAAAGTGTTGTCGGTGAGGTCTACGGCTTTAAGGGGACATTATGCTAACCCGGTTGAAAGTTTCTGGTTTCAAAAACCTCGTCGATGTTGATGTCCGCTTCGGCCCCTTCACTTGTGTAGCTGGAGCTAACGGCGTGGGCAAATCTAACCTGTTCGATGCCATCAGGTTTTTAAGCGCGATCGCTGATCGTCCTCTGATCGAGGCCGCCTTATCCGTCCGCGATGAAAGTGCTCGGACAGGTGATGTGCAAAGCCTGTTCCACCGCGTTGGTGATGAGTATGCTTTGGAGATGTCCTTTGAAGCAGAGATGATTGTGCCTTATGAGGGAGTGGATGATCTGGGACAGAAGGCAAAAGCCAGCATTACCTTTCTGGGCTACTCTATAACCCTCGCCTACCGAAGAGATGATGATAGCTTGAGGTCTCTAGGGTCGCTGGAAATCCTCAAAGAGGAATTATTCCACATCAACCTCGGTGACGCCAACAAACACTTACTCTTCAACCCCAAACCCAGCTGGCGCAAATCTGCAATACAGGGACGAAGAGCATCATCATTTATCTCAACAGGGTATAACAAGGAAGGCAACCGAGTCATTGAGCTACATCAAGATCGTAGCAAAGGAAGACCTTTGTCTCGGTTAGCAGTCAATCTTCCTCGAACCGTGCTTTCTGTCGCTAATGCTGCGGAGAGTCCAACAGCCCTGCTGGCGCGACGGGAAATGCAATCCTGGCGTCTACTTCAATTAGAGCCTTCATCGCTACGCAAACCAGATGATTTTACATCCCCCACAAGATTAGAGATGGATGGCTCTCACCTAGCCGCGACCCTCTATCACCTGGCACGATTCCATAAACATCACTTGACAAATGACCAGTCCGAGGATGATGCGGAGGCACAGGTTTATAGCCAAGTCGCTAATCGTCTGGCAGAACTGATTGATGATGTGTACGAGGTAGGGATTGACCGGGATGAACGACGCGAACTTCTCACCTTGATGGTTACCAGTCGCGACGGTACATCTCATCCAGCGCGGGCTTTATCAGACGGAACTTTGCGTTTCTTGGCTTTGGCGGTTCTTGAATTAGACCCAGAGGCACAAGGTCTTTTGTGTCTAGAGGAACCTGAAAACGGCATTCATCCAGAGCGCATTCCGAAGATGCTCAAGCTGCTTGAGGATATTGCCACCGATGTCAATGACCCCATTGGCCTAGACAACCCTCTGCGTCAAGTAATTATTAATACGCACTCTCCAGCGGTTGTGATGCAAGTACCCGATGACAGTCTGCTGGTCGCTGAATTGAAGGAAACAGTGCGCGATAGATCGCGATTTAAGCGGGTGTGTTTTAGTTGCTTGCCTGACACCTGGCGACAATTGAAAGCCCCAGAACCAGAAAAAGTGAATGTCGTGTCTAAAGGGGAACTCATTGCTTACCTGAATCCGGTTCCAATTAAGGAGTCAGAGCTTGATGGCAATGGACAGGGAATCAGCCACCAACTCCCGACGCATATACAACCTAAGAAGCGCCGAGTCGTTGACAGAGAAGACCTTCAACTACTGATCCCCGGTTTTCCCTCTGAATTCCATGAAAGAGCTGCGGTACACCTTGCTATCTGACGGGAGTTCAGACAAAGCACTTCTGCCTCTCCTCACCTGGTTATTGCAATCGCATCAGGTTGAGTGTGCTATAATTTATAGCTGGGCGGATCTGCGACGGTTGCCCAAACCACCCAAAACGTTATCACTACGCATTATCAGCAGCTTAGAACTCTACCCTTGTGATTTATTGTTCGTCCACCGGGATGCAGAAAAGGCACCACGGGAGAAGCGGGTGGCTGAAATCAAAGAAGCGATCTCACAAGCAGTTAAATCAATGCAGGTGCCACCCGCTGTCTGTGTGGTGCCGGTTCGTATGCAGGAAGCCTGGTTGTTATTTGACGAAGTCGTACTGAGGCGAGCGGCTGGGAATCCGCTTGGACGGCAGCCATTGCAGCTTCCAGACATCGCAGAACTTGAACAACTACCCGACCCGAAAAATATTCTTCATAAACTCTTGCGCGAAGCCAGTGGACTTCCTCCTGGGCGGCTGAAGAAATTCCGGGTTCACGAACGTGTTCACCGAGTAGCCGATCTAATTGATGACTTTGCTCCGCTGCGTACCTTGACTGCTTTCAGGGCTTTGTCAGCCGAGATTGAACAAGTGCTCCAAGCGAAGGGTTGGAGCACTGCTCCAGATGTCAAGTAGGGGTAGCAATAGCAAGTAAAGTTGAACAACTACCTGATCCGAAAAGTATTCTTCACGAACTCCTGCGTGAAGCTAGCCCGTATTTCGCATCCCTGCGGCGATGCCGTTGATGGTTAATAATGCTCCTCGTAGCAACTCACCCTTACTGTAACGGGAGTTGATAACGCCAGAGGTTCCAGGAGTCCGAGCCTGGCGCAACCGTTTCAGCAGGGCTACCTGCAAAAAACCCAGTGGGAGAATCGTCTCATTACGTAACTGTATAGACCGCTGCAGAACGGGATCGCCATCCAGAAGACGTTTGTGATCGGTGATAGTTAACACCAAATCGCGGGTGAGATAGTATTCGTTAGCGAGCTGCTCAAACACTTTTTCCAACCGCTCTCTGTCTTCAGGTTGAGATAATTCCTCCACATAGTGGTGTCCCATCTGGATGTCTACTTTTGCCAGGGTCATCTCTACCTTTGAGATCGCCATCTTGAAGAACGGCCACTTTATGTAAAAGTAGCGCAACAACTTCAGGTGTTCCTCTGGCTTCTCTTTCACAAACTCTTCTAGGGCTGTGCCGACACCGTACCAGGAAGGCAGCAGGAAGCGGGTTTGCGTCCAGCTAAACACCCAAGGAATCGCCCTTAGACTGCTTAAATCTTTTTTACCACTCTGACGACGAGCGGGGCGGGAGCTGATTTGCAACTGGCTAATTTCGTCGATGGGCGTGACTTGTTGAAAGAAGTCGATGAAATCGGGCTGTTCGTAGATCAGGGCGCGATAGTGTTGTCTTGAGCGTGCCGACAGCTCTTCCATGATCTCGTTCCAGGGTTGGATATTATCAAACCCAGTCCGCAGCAGGCTAGCTTGAATTACAGCGGTAGTGATGGTTTCCAAGTTGTACAAGGCTAACTGCGGCATCGAGTACTTGGAGGCTAACACTTCCCCCTGTTCGGTAATCTTGATCCGCCCATTGATGCTTTTACCAGGTTGGGCCAAAATTGCCTCATAAGCGGGGCCACCACCGCGACCTACAGAGCCGCCGCGCCCGTGAAAAATCCGTAGATTCACCCCATACTGCTCGGCTATTTCCTGCAGTGCTTTTTGGGCTTTGTGGATTTCCCAGTTGCTGCTTAAGAAACCAGAGTCTTTGTTGCTGTCGGAGTAGCCCAGCATCACCTCTTGCAAGTTAGGGGTGAGGGAGAGCAAGGCTGGTTCAGCAGTAGTATTTACCGCTTCATGGCCGCCAGCGAGGAGGGCGCGGTATAGGGGGAGTTCAAATAGCTTTTGCATCACGCTAGGAGCGCGTTGCAAATCTTCCACGGTTTCAAACAGGGGGACTACTTGGACACTGCCAGTGGCGGTGGCGGGGTCGTAGAGTCCTGCTTCCTTGGCTAACAGTAACACTTCCAGCAGGTCGCTGAGTTCGCGGCTCATGCTGATGACGTAAGTTTGGCAGATGTTGGGGCCAAACTCTTGTTGCAGCGATCGCAAGACGCGTAAGGTTTCAATCAGCTCTTTAGTTTGGTCAGAAAAAGGCAGTTCCGTTGGGATTAACGGGCGGCGGGTTTGCAATTCCATCGTCAGCCAGGCAACTCGCTCTGCTTCCGATAGTTCGTGATAAGGCTGAGGTAATATTTGCAGGTATTCCAGAATTTCATTCAGGGCGTCGGCGTGGCGGGACGACTCTTGCCTGATGTCTAGCTGAGCCAGGTGAAAATCATAAATTTCTACCTGGTTGATTAGGTTTTCCAGCTCGCGGCAGCTCAAGCCAGTTTCAGTCAGGCTGCGCTGAATCAGCCGCAGCTCTGCTAAAAACTCTGACCCAGACCGATAAATTGCGGTGGGATTGCTTTCTGGTATTTCCCGTTCCCGCCGCTCGCTGTTGTAGAGGCGACCGTTGCGATCGCGCGTATTTTCCAGCCGCTTTAGCACATAAGACAGCTTGAGCCGATACGGTTCTTGCCGGTAACGAAGTGCCTGCGCTTCGTAGACTTCGCTCATTTGCGACTGTTCCTGCTCCAGGGATTCCAGCAGGTCTGGCAAGACATCACTCCAGTGCAGCGACAAACTCAAAAGATCAATCAACCGCTTCACCGACTGGATATACTTTTCCAAAACCATTTGGCGCTGATAGCAAGCCGTTTGCCAGGTGACATCGTGCGTCACCGATGGGTTACCATCCCGGTCTGCCCCGACCCAGGAGCCAAACTTGCAGAAGTTTTTGCTGGGCGGCCTCAGCCAGGGAAAGGATGTAGAAAGGGCGTGCTTGAACCTTTGATAGAGTTCAGGAATGTTATCAAACAGTACTTCCTCGAAGTAGTGGAGGGCATATTCCACCTCATTTAGGACTGTGGGCTTGAACTGGTGCAGCTCGTCGGTGCGCCACCACAGGCGAATTTCCTCGGTCAATTGTTCGCGTAATGCCGTCGCTTCCCAAGAATTTGCCTCATCGTACATGCTCCCTTGTCCTTCCTCCACCTGATCAAGCTGTTGCAGGAGCTTAGCTAGGCGCCGCTGTTTGTCCCGGATGGTAGGACGGACAATCTCCGTCGGGTGAGCCGTGAACACTAACTGAACATCTAGCTGGTCAATCAGCCGCTGGATTTGCTGCGGCGGCACATTCAGCTGGCGCAGATGGGGAAACAAAGCGTGTAACGTACTTTGGTCTTGCCGCTCAGGGTTTTTCGCTTGCCAACTCTTTTCCAGCAGCTCTGCTCCCGGTCCCCCCTTATTCAGGTGCCCTTCCTCCTCCAATTTCAATTCGTTGGATGCTGGGACCCCTGGCTTGGTTGGATTCTTGGCCGGTTTGCTGTGGCTTAAAGAGCGAGCCAGTTGTTCGCGCTGTTCGTAGTGCTGCTCTACTATGTTTATCAGCTGGAAATATAGTGCAAAGGCGCGGGCCGCCCGGATCGCTTCGTTCAGGTCGAGCAGTGAAATCAACTTGACTACTGCCGACACTTGATCATTGGTTGCCTGCCCCTCTGGGAAACATAGGGCACGCAACTGCCCTACAAGCGCTACCAGTTCTTGACCGCACTCTTGCCGGAGAACTGACTCCCACAATTCCTCCACTACTTGCAGGCGATGGCGCAGGAACAGATCAAAGGGGGAGTTTGCAGTCAATGCCTGATCGGACGGGTGGAGGAGCTGGCTCATAGGGTCTTTTCGGCTTCAGCAGCATTTACTCAACAATTTTAGGGTTTAAATCCCCACTTGAGTAATCTGGAAAGCAAAATTCTTTGTATTTATGGCATGCTATATTAACTAGACTCGTATTTGGTTTCGACTGGGAACTTGAGAATGGGGAGGCGATCGCCCCGAAACACTTCTTCACTCGCTTCACCGATAGCTTGCAAAGTTTCGGCTGCGGCTTTACCCCCCAACAGAGCCAGTAGGACAGGCCCGGTGCTGAGCTGTAACAAAATTTCCTGGGGAATGCTGAAGAACATCAGATTCAATCCGTCCGTTTCTGCAGGTTTGCGACTGGAATATGACATTGTTAGGTTTTAATTTTTGCTTCGGGGTAGAGACATTTCAGGGTAATTTTACTATTTTACCCTAGGAATCCCAGTGGCTTTAGAGAAGAGGGAGTGTCAAGATACTAATATCTTTGTAAATTAAGTGTCAGAAGATAACTGCATGCCTTAAGGCCAGTAATTCCACATCTTAGGCAAAAATTACCATTTAGGAGCGGAACTTTGAGTGCTGCAATGGATCAGGAAAAGTATGAACGTGACGGGAAGTACGCCGCAGAATTTGACTTTAAAATTTCACGGGGGTATCTGCTTGACACTATAAGGAGTGCCTACGAAGCCGCAACCTCGGCGGCAGTGATTGATACTTTTGACTCTTCTAGTAGCTGGAAATGGGGACTGGATTATCTGGAGACTGGTCTGGAACTTCTAGGCTTTAAGGATGTAGCAGCACTAGTCAAGACAGATTTTCCTAAGTCAGCAAGTCTCTTTGCTGAAGCATTTAAGAAACACAGTGTATGAAATATTACTGTAAATAAGTCAGAAGTCTCCGAGTCAAAATGGCTCCTGACTCCTGACTCCTTTCTCTAGTTACGGAGTATATCAACACGCACTGGTGCCACGCCAGTTTGTATGAGTCCTAGTAACTGGGCAGCTGCGGTGGAGAGGTCAATAATTCGACCCTGGATGTAGGGCCCCCGGTCATTAATTCGCACTACCACAGAAAGACCATTTTGCAAGTTGGTCACTCGTACTTTCGTCCCAAATGGTAAGCTGCGATGTGCCGCCGTTAGTGCATTCTGATTGAAAGTTTCACCACTGGCACTCTCAGTGCCATCAGACCCAGGGCCATACCACGAAGCTAAACCACTGAGACTAATTCGTACTGGTCCCAAGGAAATCTCCTGAGGCAGTTTTAGCACCGGCATAGGTTTACCAGAAATCTCGCGCAAAGGAGGTGCGTTGCCCAGCAGTCTCCGCAGCCGGTTGGTCGCTTGCAGTGCGTCTTGTGCTAGGTCGTCGGTCGGATCTGAAGAACGGGTTTCGCCATTGATCTCGACCAATTTTTCACCGTTAACTTTGATCAGGAAGCGATCGCCTGGTTTCTGGGCTGGAGTTGGCTGCCAGTTGACTGTAATCTTACCGGCATCCACATTTTCCCGACTCAGCTGGTTGAGCTTAGCCGCCACCTGAGTCGCCCGCCAAACCGGAGCGGTGGCTGGGAAATTATCATCAGATCCGGCGCTAGCCTGCCTACTAACATCCGAGTTGCTAATGGTTGCAACTTTAGTCTCGGCGCTACGAGTAGCACCTCTACCATCCCCAGTTGCCCCGACTTTAGTATCGCTGGTTGCTACGGGAGTGGAACCGATAAACGTCAGAACGGGAATGTTGCGGACATAGAGTGTTGCTGCCTGACGCCCTGCGACTTCATGTGGCTGAATCCTGGCAATTATCGGCTCATTTGCCTTAGTCCCTGCTGAGGACTGGTACTCACCCACCTTGACAACGTCAATAGGTTGATCTGGTGGTACGGTTTGGTTCGGCTTTGCTTGTCTATTTTCCCTAGAAGGGTTAACTGCCTTGTTTGGTTGAGCATGACTGGCTAACGGTGTGCCCCAAGCAGCTGCTAGCAGGGCGGCAGTAGTGCAAAAAATTCGTTTATTCATGCTGTACGTTGTAAATGGCACTCCTCGATTTGAGCTAGGGTGAGGTATTGCACAACGGCAATTCTCTTACCACCAACTCGTACTCGTTACGTATTCACTGGTTTGATTCACAACTGCAACAGATTACCACGAAGTTTTTGGATTAGAGGTCAGGTAAGCCAAAAATACGGATAAGTTCATCAAACTTTAAAACTGAGATTCATGACAAAATGCGGTCTAGATAAATGTTTCCGAGTTTTGGGTGCTTACAGATACTTCATCAAAACTTAATCAAACTGAAAAAACTTTACACTGTTAAGGTCAAAATTTCACCCAAGATTACGCACGTTTTGCTAAGAAAGCAAGAGGCATTGCAGGTAACTTCCCTAATGGATTATCGAGAAGCAGGCGTTAATGTCGAAGCTGGTCGAGCATTTGTAGAGCAAATCCGCAATTTGGTTCACAGAACCCACCGACCTGAAGTTATAGGTGGACTGGGTGGTTTCAGTGGCTGCTTCCAACTACCATCTGGGTATCGGGAACCGGTTTTGGTGTCAGGTACAGATGGTGTGGGCACAAAGCTGAAACTCGCCCAAATTCTCAACTGCCATCACACGGTCGGGATTGATTTGGTGGCGATGTGTGTCAATGATGTGTTAACGGCTGGGGCAGAACCGCTGTTTTTTTTAGATTATTTGGCAACTGGTGAGCTGAACCCAGAGCAGCTGACTCAGGTGGTTGCCGGTATCAGCCAAGGGTGTCAACTGGCTGGGTGTGCCTTGCTGGGAGGAGAGACGGCAGAAATGCCTGGTTTTTATCAGAGTAGCGAGTATGACTTGGCTGGGTTTTGTGTGGGAATTGTAGAAAAGAGCCAGCTATTGAATGGCTCTCAGGTACAGGTGGGCGACGTGGCGATTGGTTTAGCAAGCGTTGGCGTCCACAGCAATGGCTTTAGTTTGGTGCGAAAAATTGTGAATGAGCGTGGCTTTGACTGGAGCCAGCCCTTTGGGCAAGCCCGCTCGGGGGATCGCCCAGAACTGAGTGAAGCTAAGAGCTTGGGAGAAGTTTTCCTGACACCGACTCGAATTTACGTCAAACCCGTTCTTGATGCACGCCAAGCGGGGTTGGAAATTCACGGCATGGCTCACATCACTGGTGGTGGTTTGCCAGAAAACCTGCCTAGAAGCCTTGGTGCCGATCAATCGATTGAAATCGAGCCCAACAGCTGGGCGATTCCACCGATCTTTGTATGGCTGGCTGAGGCTGGCGAAGTTAATCGCTCCGCTATGTTTAACACATTTAACATGGGCATTGGGTTTGTACTGCTCGTACCACCACACCAAGCTGAGTCAACGATCAGATGGTTTGAATCACACGACATTGCCGCTTATGCGATCGCTAAGGTAATTCCCGGCTCAGGTAACTTGGTGGGACTACCAGATTGACACGCCAAAGGCTTCATTGTCATTACATTCATATTAAGCTCTCTTGATTTATCTGATTGACTGAACAAGATTTGCCAGGCGCAGTTCCCATGATTTTCAGCCAACGATAGTTAGAGGATATTGCCTCCCCTAATGTTTGATAAACCTGGTACTTAACGCCAAAATCAGCACATAAATCTGCCAATATAGGAGCCAATTTGGGATAATGAATGTGACAAACATGGGGAAAAAGATGATGAACAACTTGATAGTTGAGACCGCCAACATACCAATTCAAGAATTGATTTGTCGGAGCAAAATCAATAGTGGTTTTAATTTGAAAAATCGCCCATTCATCATCAATTTGGTTTGATTCAGGCTCGGGCTGTATAAACTCTGCTGTTTCCATAACATGAGCCATCATGAAAACATTACAAATCAGCAGCCCATAAGTCATGTAAGTGATGCTAAATCCCACAACTGTTTGTATAGGTGTATATCCTACAGCAATTGGGATGCCAAGAAAAAGTCCAAACCAGATGAATTTTCCTCCTACCAATATCAGCATTTCTAACGGTTTGGGTGTAGGAATCACATGTGACTGGTATTGGCGCTTGAACCAAATTAGATAGAGATCAGAAACCGACCAATAAATCGGAATAATTGTATAGACAAAGCCAATGAATATGTGCTGAAATTTGTGGTACCATTTCGGCTCCATGTATGGAGACATGCGCACTAAGCCATCACCATGGATTTCCACATCATGCCCTAAGATGTTAGTATAAGTATGATGTAAAAAATTATGGCGGTATTTCCATAAATAACTAGATACCCCAATGATATCGTAGGTCAAACCCAAGATATAATTGACCCATTTCTTGCTAGAATACCCGCCATGATTAGCGTCATGTCCTATACTAAAGCCAACGCCAGCAAGGCCCAATCCTAGAAAGACACAGCCAATCACTTTCAGCCACATTATCGGTGGACCAAAAACTGTAAATGTCCAAGCGGAAATTACCCATCCTAAGATAATCGCAGTTTTGACGTACATTGCCAAATTATCGCGCTGAGCAATGTTCTCAGCTTTAAAATAAGCGTCAACTCGTTGATTCAGTTCTTTTCTGAACCCAACGCTTTTGGCAAAAGTTACTCTCGTCTGCGTCTGTGTCATAAAAACTGTTCGCGCCAATAATGTGATGTGAATAGTATAACCCGATTGCGCTGATTGACTGACAAATATGATTAGACTTGAACGGTTTAGGCACTCCAGGCTTTAAATTGGAATTTGGACAATTTTAATTTAAGGCAACGGCGAGCTGCAAGTAAAGGTGTTTGCGTGGCCATGAGAGTGGTGGTCTTTTTCTCAGTCATGTTCAAAACCTACAAAAAATCCAAAAATAGGAGGAGTACCAACTAAGAAAACCCAAGTCAACCAAATAGTTTCTGCGAGTGCGAACTTACATAATATTGCAGGGCTTGCCGCATCTAGTTTCTAAAGAAAAAACTTTGTGCCCGTTTTGTGCCCGTTTTGTGCTCGTTCCCAGGTTACCTGTGCTCATTCCCAGGTAGAACCTGGGAATTGCTCGTTCCCAGGTTCTACCTGGGAATGCAGGCAGTGAGGCTCTGCCTCGTCTACGATTGAAACTGACAGACCTGATGCACTCCGGACAAGTGATGGTTTCTACTATTGAGGCAGAGCCTCTAGAATCGTGTTCCCAGGCAGAGCCTAGGAACCAGGATTTTTAGGAGTGCTGGCTAGATGCGGCAAGCCCTGCATAATATTGACATGATGAAGCTAAATTAGAAATAGTAGCTCCATCCTTCAGTGATAAACTTAAAAAAAATAGTTTGAAAACGAAAGTATATTCAATAAATATTCAGTCGATTTTCCTTAATAAAAGCTGGAGGTGATTATTGTCAATAGTAATTTGTTGATTGAGTAAGATAATTATCCCACAAAAATTGAGATGAGAGATTTTGAGAGAACTCCAGATTAGGGACTCAAGTGACTCGACAGCATTTGTTTTTGCTGCTCATGACGCTGCTGCTGATTGGGCTCTCCTGGTGGGGTGTTCCCAGGTTACCTTGCTCGTTCCCAGGTTCTACCTGGGAATGCAGGCAGTGAGGCTCTGCCTCGTCTACGATTGAAACTGACAGACCTGATGCACTCCGGACAAGTGATGGTTTCTACTATTGAGGCAGAGCCTCTAGAATCGTGTTCCCAGGCAGAGCCTAGGAACCAGGATTTTTAGGAGTGCTGGCTAGATGCGGCAAGCCCTGCATAATATTGACATGATGAAGCTAAATTAGAAATAGTAGCTCCATCCTTCAGTGATAAACTTAAAAAAAATAGTTTGAAAACGAAAGTATATTCAATAAATATTCAGTCGATTTTCCTTAATAAAAGCTGGAGGTGATTATTGTCAATAGTAATTTGTTGATTGAGTAAGATAATTATCCCACAAAAATTGAGATGAGAGATTTTGAGAGAACTCCAGATTAGGGACTCAAGTGACTCGACAGCATTTGTTTTTGCTGCTCATGACGCTGCTGCTGATTGGGCTCTCCTGGTGGGGTGTGACGAAGCTAATCTATCAAGGCGTTAATCACGATGCAAATGAATCAGAGCCCTTCAGATGATGACTCCCCACCTCTGCGTGTCATAATTGTAGGTGGGTCGTTGAGCGGTTTGTTAACAGCATTGGCACTACGTGCGGTGAATTGTGACGTAGAGGTGTTTGAGCGCTCACCTCACGAAATGAAACACCGAGGTGCTGGGCTGGCGTTGCGACCAGAGACTTGGCAATTTTTGGCAAAGCATGGCATCACCACCAAGGAAGCAATCAGTGTCCGCTCCAAAATCAGGCAGTACTTGGGACGTGACTCAAAGGTAACCCGGCAACAAATAAGATCCCAGTTAATGACCTCGTGGGACAGCCTCTATCGGCAACTGAGAAAGGCGTTTCCAGATGAATACTACTACACAGGCAACAAGCTAGTCAGTTTTGAGCAGGATGAAAACCAGGTGATTGTCCGTTTTGACGATGGACGGCTTCTTACGTGCGATCTGTTGGTCTGTGCAGATGGTGCTAACTCCACCTGTAGGCAGCGACTCCTCAGCGATGTTGTCCCTCAGTATGCAGGATATGTCGCTTGGCGGGGGGTAATGGAAGAAAGTGAGGTTTCACCGGAAGTCGCCTCTGTGTTTGCGGATAAGCTTGTCGTTTTCCAAGCACCAGAAACCCACATTGTCTGCTATCTGATTCCAGGGAAGAGTGGGGAGTTATCTGAAGGTAAGCGCCGCCTCAACTGGGTATGGTATTGGAATGTTCCAGACGGTGAGCAGTTGCGCCAAGTGTTGACTGATAGAACTGGTTTATGCCGCGACTACTCTGTACCACAGGGGAAAATCCGACAAGACTTGGTAGAGCATCAGAGGGCGATCGCTCAGAAGATTTTGCCAGACGTGTTTTTGCATCTGTTCGAGCAGACAAAAGACCCTTTCATCCAGCCGATTTATGACTTATCAGTACCTCAGATGGCATTCGGGCGCGTATGTTTGATCGGTGATGCTGCGTTTGTGCCACGTCCTCACACGGGTGCAAGTACTTCAAAGGCTGCCACCAACGCTATAGAACTTGCCAAGGAAGTACAACTGTACAAGGGTGATGTCGTTACTGCACTGAAAAAGTGGGAGATACCACAGCTTGAATTGGGCAATTACCTGAAAGGGGTAGGAATATCCCTCGGAAACAGATCGCAGTTTCCTCATCCGTGAACGCGCAGCGTAACAAAAAACTCGTGGGCAAAATCGTTTGGCTTACCTTCATAGCTCCAAACCCCAGCATCGGATAATAGCGCTGCTTGATGCCGCAGGCTCATAAAGACCTCCAATCATCTAACTTAGAAATAGCATTCTTAAGTGGTGGATAAACTCATGGTTGAGCAACTTTTGCTCGGTGATGATGATTACTATGTGCCAGATGCCAACCAGCTAGTCACCGAAGATGACACCAGTGTGGATAATTTCGCCTCTGCTAAACAACAACGTCTCTTAGTTAGCTCTATTTACAGTTCTGCGCCGGAGCTGACTTTTTTAGCCGAAGCTAACGTCGGCATTTACTACACAGACACTCAGCCTGTAATTGTACCCGATGTTTTCCTCAGCCTCGATGTTCAAGTGCCTGAAAATTGGTGGGATAAGCAAAACCGTTGTTACCTGGTTTGGAAGTTTGGCAAACCCCCAGAAGTAGTAATTGAAATTGTCTCTAACAAAATTGGGAATGAACTGGAAAGCAAACTGAGGATTTATGAACGAATGCGGGTCAGTTACTATATCGTATATGACCCCACTAAACAACTGGGAGAGTCAGTATTGCGTGTTTATGAACTCAGGGGAAGGCGTTACTCTGAAACTACACAAACCTGGCTAGAACAAGTCGGGTTAGGTTTGACCCTTTGGGAGGGAGAATTTGAAGGTAGGCAGGATGTTTGGTTGCGCTGGTGCTACCGAGATGATACTGTTCTGCCGACTGGGGATGAAAGCTCACAACAAGCTGAACAACGTGCCCAACAAGCTGAACAACGTGCCCAACAAGCTGAACAACGCGCTCAACAACTGGCAGAGCGACTGCGGAATATGGGCATCGATCCCGACACCCTCAGTTCAGATTCTTTCTAAAAGCCAAAGCCGACAGCGAGCCGAAACCCTAGCTAAAGAGATAGAATCTCTAGCAACAACTCTGGAGCTTTGGGTTATCTACTAAAGAGTACTCCCTCAACTCACCCTTATAGCTCAATTCACTCAGTCAGTGAAACAGCACAAGCAAAAGTCTACAGTAAATCTATCTATTGAGCAAGGAGATTTCTTTTCTCGAAACACCAGGTACGGTGCCAACGGAACCGACTTAGTTCGAAACACTCACTGAATCCGGTTTGAGTCGCCATAGCGTAAGGATTCAGGTAATGGGGAAATGACTGAAAAGCTTTTCCCGTAAAGGTTTGGAGGATAATTCAGCTTTTTTTAATTTTCAATAAGAATCGGTGGAATGGCCATTTCTCGTTGCTTGTTGAGAATATCAACTTATTTATTCTAGAAGTACGGATCTGAAATGCAATCCAGGCAAGGGTTTCAACACCTGAATCCTTACGCCATAGCGCAGAGTACAGACGCCATTTCCGGTAAGTCGCTATTTCTGATATGGTCACAAATGACATCTAGCTCTTCTGGCTGTATGGATTTCCACTCAGACTTCATCCAAGAACAATATCGTTCCCAGTAAAGCTGAAGATCTTCATCTTCCTCTCGCATGACATCAATTAGCAGTAGGAGTCCATCCTCCTTCAGCCCCTCATAGGCGAGTTGAAAAATGACTTCTTTCTCAGCCGAGTCAAGATGATGCAGAGCAAAGCTTGAAAATATCAGATCAAATTGTCTTCTATTACTTCTTAATCCCTCAAGAAGGTCGCCCTGATGTAATTCGATAGGGCAGTCTAGTCCTGACAGATTACTCCTAGCGTGAAAGAGCGCTACCTCGGAAAGATCGTAACCGACGTAGCAACTGAGCGAACAGTCTTTTAAGGCAGTTGCCAAATGCCGCGCACTTCCACAGCCAAGGTCAAGAAATGTAACTGGGTTCTCGGCATAGCGATTACCAAGCAGATGTTGCACATCTTGATAAAGCTCTTGATGAAACATATAGTTATGATTAAGTATTTGGTCGTACAGTGACCAGCCATTAAAATATTCTCTTACCGTAGCTTTCTTAATAAGATTGCTCATTATACTATTTGCTTTGGTTGCTTTGAACAATTGGAGCTGATGGGGTGACAGCGAGGCTGAAAGCTGTGCCAGTTAAAGACTTTAGTCTTTGGTGGTAGAAAAAAGGGCGGACAAAGCTTTGACACAAGACTACTCATCAAAAAATGATCCCTCAATTTTATCGAACCTATTTTCAAAGTCAACTGAGTATCTCCCAAGCTGATTCTATCGAATTCTGTGTTTTAACTGTGGAAGCGTAACAAAACCTTTACTTTAGAGGGGGTGTGGTAGCAACGGAACGAAAACTAACGTGCTTGCCCAAAACTATTGCTATAAATCCAGCCTACACTATTCAACAAGGCTCGATGTTGTAGAGGTCAGAAGTGATTACTCACTTTGAATCAACGTTTCCACCTACTCATAATAGTATGTGTTTATACTCGTAGTTTTTTAGGTGTTATTTTCCGAACCCTCGCCTTTAGTCTAAAATTAAATGCTCAAGAACAAAGCGATCGCTTTTCATATATCAGTGTAATTACCGATTCGAGTCTTTTCGGTGTTAGTTAAGCTGTACCAAATCCAGCTATTTTCTCCCTAAAAGGCCACGCAGCCATGTCTTCTGAACAGTTCCAAGTAGTACACGACCAAATCTCAGTCACTGGCAGGCACCTCTTAGAGTACCTTCAGGAAATTCGAGCAGGACGCTTGACTGAGGGAGACGATACCAAAGGATGGCAGAGCGTAGAGGATGACATCACCAAAGCTCTGAAGGCTTTGAAAGACCAGAAGTATCAGGTTGCTGTCATTGCCGCGATGAAGGCAGGCAAAAGTACCTTCTTAAATGCTGTAATTGGAGCGGACATTCTGGCAAGTGAAACAGCAGCGTGTACAGTCTGTCGTACAGATATCCGACATATTGAGGCTGGGCAAGTCCCCAGACTTTTAGAGTACCAAGAGGGAAAAAGACAACCCGTTGTCATTGCTGAGGGTGACGCTGGAGAGATTCAGCAGAAATTTCTGGCGCGTACTCGTGAGATTCGAGACAGAGCTAATCCTGATCATACTGTCAGCTTTGAGATAGAGTATCCTATCGAAGCCATTAGCACACTCTCATCCCTATCTGGCTTCACCCTGGTTGATACCCCTGGCCCCAACGAGTGGGAGTCTGCCAACTTCAATACCGTAGCACTGAAGCAGACTGCACTGGAAGCGCTGCGAACTTGCAATGCGATTCTGTTCGTTTTAAATTACGCCTCCTATAAAGACAATGCTGTTTCAGATTTGTTTAAGGATGTGGTACAGAATCGCCAAGAATTACTGGCGGATAATAAAGGCAAGATTTACTTCATCCTTAACAAAGTGGATCAGAAGACAGAAAGAGATCGAGAAATTCCTGATGTAATAGAGGATTTGAAACGGGAACTAGCTGGCTTCAGCTTTCCAAACCCGATTATCTACCCCGCAAGTTCTAGGAAGGGACTTTTGGCAAAACTGCTTAAGCAGGGCGAGGCAACCGAAAGCCAGATAAGAGACTTCAAAAAGTTTTTCAGTGCAGGATATGCTACCGAAGATGAAGAAGGCAATCAAATTATACCTGCGCCTCGCAAGATTGCAGCACAAGCCCTAGAAGATAGTGGCATTCCCACTATTCAAGAAACAGTGATTCAAACCATTACTCAGAACTCTGGCTGGAATCTTTTGAGTGATGTTTTAGCAAAGATTGATAAAGCTGCAAAAGCAATTGAGAATCTACTCAATACGCAGATTGCAAGTTGGGATATGGAGATTGAAACGCTCAAGCAGAAAGTTGAAGAGTACAGCAGACGAGCTGAATCGACTAAAAGCAAGGTTGAAGCTGTAAAAAAGTCTGTGGAATTACAAAAACACACACTAATCACGGGGTTTAGCCAAGGAATCAGTCGTTTTGCCGAAGGCGCTAAAGCTAAGATAGAGGATGAAATTAATCAAATTGCCGAGTCTAAATCTGCTAAAACTATAAACTCCAGTGCTCAAAAAAGGCTAAAACAACATCAAAACATAGATATCCCTACCCAAGAGATGAATAGGGGTTTCAGTATACTGAACTGGTTTCCTGTCTTCGGTGGTCCTTCATCCAGCTTTGAGACAAAACCTCCTCTGTTGGAAGAGTTTAAAAGAGCTATTTTAACATACTTCGATAACCAGAATGCTGCTGGATCGAAAACTTTTGATCCATACAAAATTAGGGTAAAAAACAGGGAAGAAGCTCAAAATATTGAACGTACTATCAACAAATTTTGCGCTTCCCATATTCAGAGTTGGTGGATAGACACTCAAGACAAACTTGTTAGAGATGGAAGCAAAATTCGAGAGGAATTAGTAGAAAAAATTCAAGATAATATCCAAGAAATATCAGATGAAATGTCTAGCTATATTGGAGGATCTTTGCAAGCAGACCTTAACATTAACCCCATTCATTTCCCCAGTTTTGAGTTTCCAGGAATCGATGCCCGAATTAAACATCAGCAAGAGGTATTTATAAATTCCCGAAAAGAGGAGAGAAGAGAAAATCGTTGCTGTGACTCTGATAATGTCTATCATATTGATGTTCCCTTTCAGGATCGTCGTTCTGTCTACGAGGTTGATTTACGCCAGACAGTAGAGGCAATCAAACTGAAGATAGACGAGCAGGTGTCCAGAAACCAACAACTTCTAGAACGAGTCATTGAAAAACAAGTTTCAGCGGACTTCAGAAGTGCCCAAAAGCAAATCAACGACTATATTGACAGCTTCCAATCTTTGTTTAATCAAGTGCTGACAGAACGGGAAACTAAGCAAGAAAAGGCCCCTCACATTCGGGCAACTCTTGAGGCTAAGAAAGTTAGGCTGAATAAAGATTTGTGCGAATTGGTCAAAATTCGGAAATCCCTAGATAGTTGGAAGCCAGTTGTCCATTAAACAACAAGCCTGTGCCCAAGCGTCTAGGACGAATGGCAACCCGGGCTTGATCGCATTGACGATTTAATGCGCGAGCCAACGTATCCGTTCAGAGGGGGTCAGGAAGCCAGTATTATTTGGTGTTGAGAATT
>CAXUIG010000040.1:0-33839 GCA_964250845.1 uncultured bacterium
TAGCTAGACTACTACATGATGCCATCTGTTGCTCCCAGACCTGAATCCTTACACCATTTTGCCAAGAGTCTAGAATCGTGCAGCGCAAACCCACACCAGAAGAGATTCGTGCAGCGAGCGGGAAAACCGTTCCAGACATTATTGCACCGGACTTGCATGTCTTGTTCTGTGGCATCAATCCTAGCCTCTACAGTGCCGCAGTCGGACATCACTTTGCCCGTCCGGGAAATCGCTTCTGGCGAACGTTGCATGGGGCAGGCTTCACACAGCGATCGCTCAAACCGTTTGAAGATGGCGAGCTTCTGCAATTTCGGTATGGTTTGACAAATATTGTAGATCGGGCAACAGCAAGGGCAGATGAATTAGACACTGAAGAACTGATTGCAGGTCAGCAACAGCTGGTAGCCAAGGTGCAGCAATATCGACCACGGTTTCTAGGCGTTCTAGGTATCAGCGCTTATCGAACGGCATTTAATCGACCCAAAGCAGTTATCGGGCAACAGGACGAGTCCCTGCATAAGGCAATCATCTGGGTACTGCCCAACCCCAGTGGGTTAAACGCTCATTATCAACTCGAGGATCTCAAACGGGTGTACCGAGAACTGCTAGTTGCAACTAAAACTTAGATTCCAAGTACTGACCTGCGATAAAGCGCTGCATCTAGTACTCCTCAAAGCTCATTGGGTTAGCTTGTGCCTCAGTCATGATGGAAGACTAGCTTTGCTGGTAAGCCTTGCTATCAAACGTTCGCCTACGAATTGCTTTTCAGTTCTTTGAGTTTGGTTCTGATGCTTTCTATTCTTTTTCGGTTTACTCCCAGATCAGACTGTCCAAGACGAGATGCCGAACGAACGTGGATCAATTTTGTATCCTCGTCCAAATAAAATTCAACATCATCGACAAACCCCATAATCGCGCTAGTAAATTCCGCGTACAGGTAATTCTTGCTTTCTGTGATGATTTTAGTTTTGTTCATGGCTTGGATCACTGTCTTGAGATCCGCCATAGCCTCTGCGGGGGTGGAATTGTAAGTCAACGTCTCAATGCTGTGTTCTGCGTCTGAGCTTTGACTGGAGACACAGTTTGGTGTATTTGGGCACGGTGCTAATTTGCCATCACGCACGCCCAGATTATTAGGTCTTTTTCCTGCAAACATTGCTTCTCCTAATGTCACAATAAGCTGGTATTAGGCTGGAACTGGGGAGAAGTTCCCACGGCTCCAGCCCAAAAGCGACAGATTGCCAATCTATAAAAATACTACCCTATTGGCCGAGTTTGGTGATGGAGCGATCGCGCTTAGATCATTGCAGCTTCAGTCGTCTGAAAACGTTCCTGAAGTTGACAATACTCTTCAAACTCATCCTCGAGCAAGATCGCTGCCTCTATAGTCTCTTCTAGTAGAGTGTTCAAGGCTTTTTGCTCGAGATCTCTCAATAGACACTGATTCAGATGCAAAACGGTTATGTATCCCAAGTTATTCTTCCGTAAAGCTGCCCACTGGATTTTTTGGATTGCCTTTTTTAGCAGTTTCTCACTGTCAAACTGCTGGTTGCCTTTGGTCTTGACTAAGCGAGGTTGACTACGCTGATAAGATTGTTCCCCTGGCAACGACTGCAAGCTTTCCGTATAAGTATAAAACTGGCTGCCATCTGTGAGAACATGCCCAACCCAAAACTCAATGCTAAAAGCTTGGTGATCAGGGTCACGCCAAATCCGCCTCAGCAGTGAAGATGAATAAATAATGTTGATCTTATCAGTTACTTCGGATTGAGCCATAACTCGATTCCCGATCAGAATATTGCTGTTGGTGGCGCTGTGCCTGCCGCTGTTGAGGAAAGCTGCTTTCGGAGGCTGAGTCGCCCCTATTTTACCCAAAAAACCGAGCTATAGGGCAATTAAAACCAGGCAACAGAGGCGATCGCAGTGGATCATCATTCAGCAGCGTTGCCATCAATCCCAGTGTGGCACTTTCGCGTCGGTAGACCGCAACTTGTTGCAAGCGCCAATCGGCAATCCAATACTCCTGTACCCCCCGTGAGGAGTAAAGTTTGAGTTTAGCTTCTCGATCTCGGCGTTCATTCTCTGTACCAGGCGATAACACCTCCACCACTAACTCTGGTGCTCCTGTCAGATGTCCCGCCTCGTCTAGCAGAACGGCTAATCGTTCACTGCTAGCCCAAACCACATCTGGTATTACATTGTCGGTGTCTGTAAACAGAATGCCAGGATTGATGGTCGCCCGCCCCAAGCCACTAGCTCGTGACCAGTTTTTCAACTCCAGGTAGATGTTACCACAGGTTTCCTGATGCCTCCAGTGAGGCGCTCTCGTCATAAACAACTCTCCATCCACAATCTCGTAGCGCGTGCCCTCGTTCTCGGGTAGGAGGTCTATGTCTGTAGTAGTCCAGCGTACCCCGTCAGTTACCGTTTGGCTCATGGCTGAACTCCTTTTAGATAGTATTATAGCTCATATCATGTGTTTTTTACAACATTTTGGCAATATAGCTGACACAGCTCTGTCACATTTATTCATCAAAATAAGAGGAGTGGTGTAACTAAATTCAACTACCGAGAACCTGCGATGTATCGCAATTTTTCCCTGCAAAAGTCAGCAACTTCTTTGTCTTTGTTGTTTATAGGTGCTGCGGCAAGCTTAGTGGGAACGAATCTCTTGCCCATGAACGACAAATTGGTGAAACAGTCAGTGGCTCCGTTGCCTGCTGCAATACTTGGCGACACAAATTCTAACTTTACTTTAGATAGTGACAACCCTCCGGGGGTGACAGAAAAAATAGGCGGAGTCGGGATGATATTAGGTTTAGCAGCAGTAGGTGGTAGTGCTGCTGGAGCCATTTTGTATAAAATAAAGACCCAGAAACCTCTTAAACAAAGCTCAAAACCTTTTCCCTTTGGTTTAAACACCAGCTTTAACAGCAAAGAAAATATCATCCGCATCGACCAGGCAAGCCGGAAGCTTCAGAAGAAGCTCCTGACACTTATGCACAATGATCGGGATGCAGCTAACCGACTTCTGTCTCAAGCGAAATTGAGAAATTCTAATAAATCAATTGATTGGTGTGTTGAGAAAGTAATTTACGATCTGGAGCGCGATCGCGGCAGCTATTAGAGCCATAGCAGGCGCTGCGATCGCGAGTTGTTGAGACGATTGCAAACCGGGCTTAAAAAAAACGCCAACGATAAAGTTGACGTAGAAAGCGATGATGCCATCTTGAACTGTGTTCATTCTAGTCATCAAGCCCTAGATGAATCGCCAGTATTTTTACGGAATTTTAAGCAGACAAAATCCAAATGTTGAACAATTTGGCTCAAAAGTGTGTTTAAAGTGGAAAGTGTTAACTGTAATGTTAATTCATGCGCTACCTTGCACTTGCCTGTGACTATGATGGAACGCTGGCCACGGATGGCCGAGTGGATGAGAAGACCGGATCGGCGCTCGAGCGTCTTTTGGAGTCCGGTCGGAAGCTAATTTTGGTCACTGGTCGCCAGTTGGACAATCTGATCGAGGTTTTCCCTCGCATCAGCCTTTTTGAGGTGGTTGTAGCCGAGAACGGAGCCCTGCTATACCGTCCCGCTAGCCGTGACCAGAGGCTCCTGGGCGATCGCCCGCCAGAGGAATTTATCACGACGCTACGCGAGCGAGGCGTTGACTCTCTCTCAGTCGGACGGGTGATTGTTGCCACCTGGCATCCTCACGAGACTACAGTGGTTGAAGCTATCCGCGATCTGGGACTGGATCTGCAAGTCATTTTCAACAAAGGCGCTGTGATGGTGCTCCCCTCAGGTATAAACAAAGCGGTTGGTTTTAACGCTGCCTTGAGCGAACTGGGGTTATCGCCACACAACACTGTTGGTGTCGGTGACGCCGAGAACGACCAAGCCTTCCTCGAGCTATGTAAATGCTCAGTAGCGGTTGCCAATGCCCTGCCTATGGTCAAAGAACAGGCTGATTTGGTAACGAGTGGCAGCCGTGGCGCTGGTGTTACCGAACTGATTGACAAACTGATTGCCTCTGATCTAGAAGAGCTTGAGCTTCACAATAAGCGCTAATTATCCTAACCACTGGGGATTCTTGGCCGTACTGTCAAAGCGGTTGCTGGTCTTGAATAGTTCGTACTCACCTTTTGAAGCCACTTTGGCGGTTCGCTCAAGTAGCGCCGCGACTTGTGCTTGACTCATCGGCTTAAATGTGCGCACCGCCTCTAACGCCTGGTCTAGGATTTGCATGCTGTCAATGCCTGTAATCACCGTTGAAGTTGGCAGGTTCATCGCGTAGTGGAGGCATTCGATTGGTTTAACCGTGTTACTCTTCAAAATGATCTGATCGCCCATTGATTTCATGCCCAGCACACCGATTTGATCCTTGACCAGCGTGGGCAGAACTCTTTGCTCGAAACTCCGAAAATGGGCGTCCATGACGTTAAGTGGCATCTGCACCGTGTCGAACCGGAAATTATTTTGGGCTGCAACTTCCAGCATCCTGAGGTGAACAAAAGGATCTTTGTGTCCCGTAAAGCCGATATAGCGAACCTTGCCCGCCTTTTGCGCTTCCAGCATGGCCTCTAGGGCGCCGCCTTTGGCGAAGATGCGGTCCGGGTCTTCCAGGCGAATGACTTCATGAAATTGCATCAGGTCCACATGGTCTGTCTGCAGGCGTTGAAGAGACTCGTCGATCTGCTTAGCAGCGGCCTCCTTGGTGCGACCGTCGATCTTGGTCATCACGAAGACCTTTTGGCGGTAGCCGTCCCGCAGCGCCTTGCCCATCCGAATTTCGCTCCCCCCATTGTGATAATCCCAGCTATTATCCATAAAATTGATGCCGCGATCGATAGCGCTGCGGATTATCCTGATGCTTTCCTGCTCATCTTTCTGCCGTCCGATGTGATGACCGCCGACACCGAGCACAGATACTTTTTCTGTTGTGCGCCCTAGTGTCCGGTAGAGCATCTCACCGATTCTAGTCTGATTTTGAGTTGCTGCCGGAGCTATTGCCGGGGACTGTTCTGCCTGAACCGTGGAGCCGTTCGCAGCCAAGAGTGGCTGGATGAAACCTTCTGAAGCTGCCAGCCCAGCAGCCAAACCTGATATTGAAGCTGTCTTCAGAAAATCTCGTCTATTGAACTCCACGAAGTGTCTCCTTTAGCTAAGTTTGTGACATCCTCCAGACACCAACCGTAAACGGTATGGTGCTGGCGCACCATTACTCACGATTTGGCATTCCTAGTTACTCCCTTCTCAGGGTTTTCGCCCACTACCTAGATATGTAGTTTTATCCACATATCCCCGGCGATCTGACTGCATAGGCCGTTTCCTTTGGGCAGAGTAGAAAGCGTACTTATCGTAGTCCCAAAGCACTTCCCAAGCTATGGAGGTTCCGACTTGCGTCTACCTTTTACTCTCAGTTGGCGGGTAGCTATCACCACAGTTACTATATCGTTTTCCTTGGACAGGATCTGCCTATTTTGTCAGTATATTGGTCAGCTATTTTGTCAGCAAATAGATGAGACATTTATCGCCCAGTAGATCCGGTTCGCCATTCATCCCGACACTAAACACATCGGGATTACTAAGAGTGTTATAGTGCGGGACTTCTGGCGATTGAGGTTAAAAAACTGATTTGATTTATTGGTTGGCGTTCGCTCCTAGGAGCGAATTGACTATGCTGAGCGACGTTGCTTTCACATTGCCCCATTGCCAACCGTCAGATCAGGTTCCCCGTTTGCTCATCGCTGTCAAACCAGATTTCCTGACCTCAGTCTGCATAGTTAAATTAGTACCAATCAAACCATTCGCCTAACCTCTATCTAAAAGCTGAGTTTAAATTTTAGCGCCCTGTAACTATGAATACAATACTTTTCTCTCCCTGAGAGGGGTGAGAGCTGTAAGAGCTTTTGTTTGTCATCCTTTTTGATACTCGACACTAATAGGAGCTTTACCTCCACTTTCCAGAAAGCGGTGCAATCCAGAAACCCCAGAGATTAACTGAATAAAGTCACCTCTAGCAGTATCTTTTTTCTCTGGGTCAAGAATTTCTTGTGCTTTGTGGAAGTACTCATCCCTTACCAGGGATGAGTCATAGAAGTAGCTAACAAAATCTAAAATTTGACTGAGGAAATGCTGGTAGTTAGCCTCGTAAACTGTCATGCATTCCTGTTCCTGGGCTGGATTTTCTAGACACTCATTTATTGTTTGCGCTCCTAGACTAGCAGCTTTAGTGGCAAGCCAGACACCAGTTGAAAATAGGGGGTCAACAAAGCCAGCAGCGTCACCCACCATTAAAAAGCCTGGTCCAGTCAATTGCCGACACCGATAAGACCAATCGCGAGTAGAGTAAATTTCGGAATCTTGTTGCGCTCCCTGAAGGCGACGACGAGCTTCGCTACTGCTATCTAATACTTTCGCAAAGAGCGTATCAATACTCTTGTCTAACAACTCCTTGTACTTTGTCACCCAGGTAACCCAACCAACACTTGTCCGCCCATCGTGCTGGGGTATTGCCCACAGCCAACCATAAGGAGTACTCTCGACTAGGATGTTACCGTTTCTTTCTCCTGTTTCTGGAGTGACCCCTTTAAAGTATGCCCAAGTTGCTATACTTTTAAACTTTGGATCGTAATCAACTGCATCAAAATGCTTTCCGAGCATAGCCGCTTGACCGCTGGCATCTACTGTATAACGGGCGCGAGCTTCTTTAACTTCTCCTTGAGAGGTTTTGTACTTAACTCCGATACAGCGATCGCCTTCAAATACGAAATCAATGACTTTGTGTTCTTCGCGAACATCAACTCCCTGACTTTCCGCGTGGCGCAGCAGTAAGTTATCAAATTCTGACCGGATGACTTGAAAAGTAGAACCATACTTTTTGGCGGCTGGGCTTTTTTCATCAAAACGAATGGTCCACAGCTCGCTATTCTTTCCCCAAACAAAGGTGATCCCAGATTTTTTGACAAAGCCATGCGCTCTCACTTTGTCCAATACCTGCAACTCATTTAGCACTGGCAGTACGCCGGGAACCAAAGATTCGCCAATGTGGTAACGGGGAAACTTTTCGCTTTCTAGTAGTAAAACCCGTCGAGTTTTCATTGCTAGCAATGCAGCTATCGTGGAACCAGCTGGACCTCCGCCGATGACGATCACGTCATGTTCTACGAAATTATTCATTATTATTGATAATTAAAAATTGAGCATACGTATTCAAATGTCGCACATAAGCTATTAAGCGGTTAATGTAGAATGTATGTCTTATGTAAAAACTCATGTATAAATTAGATTGATTACATAAGTGGATAATGAGGGAATGGCGCTAATTTAACGTGAAAGCCTTAACCAATATAGGTTTGAGAGAACGGCAAGCGGTTGCGCTACCTGTGCCTGCGGCTACTGTTCCTACTGTCGCAGCGGCTACTACGTTGAGGTGGTCCAGAGTCTAACTGGTGGCATCGGTATTGAGAAAAGCGATCGACGCCTATAAAGCTTTTGACCAGCGGTAGCCTGGTTGGATTAAGGTGGAATTAGTGCCGGGAATGTAACATTATCTGAGCAACAAAGAAGCCAATATGAGTGACAAAAGTGTTAAGAAAGTAGACTCCGCCTATTCCCCTAAGGGTGAATTGGGTCAGAAGTATCTCGCGTCAGGCAAGACTGTCTCGATGCGCCTCTGGGAGGATGAGCAGCCTGATGAGCCGAAACCTGCCGCCCAGCGCGAGTATGAGACTGTCGGCTATGTAATTAAAGGGCGGGCTGAGTTGCATATTGAGGGTCAGATGGTTTTGCTGGAGCCAGGAGACTCCTGGGTAGTACCAAAAGGATCGTCCCACACCTACAAAATTCTGGAACCGTTGACGGCAGTTGAGGCAACTAGCCCGCCTGCCCAAGTCCACGGACGCGACGAGGAGTGAACGCCAGCTGCTCTTGGGCTCTTTTCTCCCCCTGCCTCCCCAGCTCAAGAGCAGCTCTTTTTAGTGATTGATCGCATGGTTGAGGTGATTGAGCGCATAACTCCTGGCACTCAAGAGTAATCTGCCCTTCTGGAGGCAGGCTGCGGGGCCTCGGGCCGTCCGCACAACTGCCGTCCTGTTGTAGAATCTGAGTAGCATTTATACACGAACAGGCTGCGTTCAGCCGGTTGGTTTTCGCATTGTTAACTAACGGCTAGATGACTACAATGGAGCGATCGCTTCCCAATCAAACGTATCGCTTAATACAATTATCCCCAAGTGGGAGTGATAGTTAAACTCTCATGCTATATAGATAGACGAAGAGAATAGACTTAAGGAGACGAGAACTTGAAAAAGGTAGAAGCCATTATCCGGCCCTTTAAACTCGACGAAGTCAAAATCGCGTTAGTTAACGCTGGCATCGTCGGGATGACCGTTTCAGAAGTCCGGGGATTTGGGCGGCAGAAGGGTCAGACCGAACGTTATCGCGGTTCTGAATACACCGTTGAGTTTCTGCAAAAACTTAAGGTTGAAATCGTGGTTGAGGACACTCAGGTTGATATGGTGGTGGACAAAGTGATCGCCGCCGCCCGGACGGGTGAAATTGGCGATGGCAAAATTTTCATCTCCTCCGTCGAGGAAGTCATCCGGATTAGAACAGGCGAAAAGAATCTGGAAGCTGTTTGAAACTTTAGGTCTAATTTAACAGTGCTGACTGCTGAGTAACTAGCTGAGTCAACGACCCAGCGCCCGCCAACATCAGGGCGAGGGCTTGTCAGACAACTGACAAGCCCGTTGATTAGCCTTAGTGGGCTACTGGTGTGCTAGCAAGGTTAAGGGCGTTACCATCCACAGTCGAGGAGGGTTTAACACCCAGGATTTGGTCGATGGTAGGAGCGACATCAATATTGCGAATCTGGGCTAAGTTTCCACGACCAATGTCCGGCCCAGCAGCGTATAAAATAGCGCTCATGTTGGGTAGTGTTGGGTCGTAGCCGTGGGCTCCGTAGAAGTTGGGTACTGAAAGAACCGGAGTGGTCGAGGGGGCATCCCCTAAACGCTGAACTGGAGGAGCCTGCGTGCCATCGAAGTTGTAGCTCTCGGTGAGGAGCGCGAAAACATCGCCAGCATCCTGACCGATGAACTCGGAGGTACCTAAGCCGAACGATGGGTCATTCAGGTCACTGGGCACAGGTCGGCTATAAATCTTGTCAAACAGAGGTACACTTTCACTACCTAGTGTGTAGTTCGGGTTGGTTTCCAAAGCTGCTTTTAGAGCTTGGATAATCCGCTGTTGCAGCGTGACATACTCTTCTGGGCTTACAGTGCCATTTGGTTCCCGTCCCTTTAAGTTGATGTAGATATTAGCGGCAGGACCGGAGGTTACGGCTCGCACTTTATTTAAATCAAAGCCGGTGTTCTTCAGGAAGTTGTTAATATCCACTGCTGTGTGGAACGGATCAAAACCGTGGTCAGAAACGACAATGATGTTGCTCTTAGGGGTTCCTTTGCTATCGATGCCGACTTCATTAATGATTCGTTGAACAGCATTATTCGCTGCCTGGTAGGCCGTTTGCACGTATCTCTGATAGCGAGCAATTTTTGCTTGGTCTTGCCCGGCGCCAATCGAATTTGGGTTCCGGGGGTTAGTAGCTTGGCGCGGATCGGTAATCAGAAACTGGTGCTCAGAGCCATCCGGCTGCTCAATGTAGACCATTGCTAAGTCCGCATTGGGATTCTGGCTAATTGCTCGTAAGGCGACACGGGTTTGGTAGTCTACGAAGGTACCAACCTGGTCTTCATAAATAGCTTCCAGTTCACTGTCCGCAAAATCAGCCAGACCAGAGGCGAGTCGCTCAGGGAAGTAGTAGTCGGCTTGAGGTTTCCAGAAACCAACGTTGTTATTGATATCATCTACATCAGCCAGCACCGCTGCATTTCGCGGTATGTAATAGGCAGAATAGCGGGCGATGTGGACTGTGGAGAGGTTGGGGGCAAGGGTACTCACGTAGAATGCGGTTCCAGCTTTGTTGGAGCTGCCTTCTAGGTAGAACAGGCTAGATGCCTTATCACTCGCCCTGACGTAGGCGGGGCCAGTTGAGGGTAGGCTAAAAGGTCCAGGTTTGATACCTTGTGTCGCATCAAAGAAAACTAGCGTATCGTAATTGACTACGCCATCATTGCTTGTATCGAAGGCGGCAACCTGGATATCGTAGTCAACTCCACCAACAGTAAATTTGTCATTTAGTGAAGCTTGCAGGACCTGGCTGTAGGACGTCTTGCCTGCCGCATTGAGTTGAGTGATTGTAGTATCTGAAGCTGGATTGAAATTCGCTGCACTCAGGCTGAAGCCCTTAGAGCCCACCGCCAAAGCCCCGAACGGCACTGTGTAATCCACTGTCCGCTCACTGTAAGGCTGAATGATCGGGCTATTGGTGAGTCCTGGCACCGTAATATCAGCCCCATCCGCTCCTGGGAAGGTGGCAGCAATGACCTTCTTACCACTGTTTTGCAGCCCGATCCAAAGCGGCTCAGCAGTTGGAGTGGGGCTTACATCCGGTCCATTATTTCCAATTGAGTAGCCACCAATGGGAGCAGCAAAGCCGCTGATAGTTGTCAGCTGACCCCTTCCATTGTCGAATGGACTGGCAACCAAGTGGAAACTATTGGTGTTGATATCGTTATGGGCAGCCGTAGAACCAGTGCCAATTGCAATATGACAAGCAGCAGTGAGCGATGCGGTGCACGTCACATTCTGCTGCGCTACAATACCGTGTCTTTTGAGCAGCCCCAGACCCTGATTCTGGCTGAGTATACCCTTGGAGAGGTATTCGTTGACCAACCGTGGTGTCGCACCGTCAAGTGAAATCAAAACCACCTTCGGTCGCGCTGTGGCTGTGCCTGGCGTTAACTTAGCAGACGCTGAGTTTACGGTTATTGTCAAGAAAAAAACCGCTAAGACAATAGGGTAAAAACGCTTGATGAAGCCAGAAATCGGCGACTTCCATATCCTTTGGAGCGCTTTAGTTAACTGGCGGAGCCCTCTAGTAAATCGATAGAGGTTTGGCCTGCTCTCTAAATTCATTAGCTAATCCGTATTTGTACTTAATTTAGCTGAACTTTTAACAATATACGGAAGCAACGTTAACGAAAGGCTATGGGAGTACTAAGAAAATTTTAAGACCGCTTGTCTTCATCAAAGCTTTACATTATTCCCCCTTGCTCCCTCAAGCTCCCCGATTTTTGTTATTCCCAATTTATTTCCGATTTATTTCCGATTTCTTTTCGATTTTTTCACTCTTGTTCTGTAACTTCAAAGGCGAAGACAAGTAATTAGCCATTGACCAAGGCGCTCAGGCCTCCTTATTACCCTGATTGGTAATATTTCAAAATCGACGCTTTTGCACTACCGCGCCAGAGGAGGTAAGCCACTATGGATGATCTAGTCTGCACCTATCTGCGCGAAATCAGGAGGGTGCCACTGCTGACCCGCGAGCAAGAGATTGTCTATGGGAAGCAGGTACAGCAGATGATGTCGCTGCTCGAAGCCAAGGAGATTCTGACCAAAAAACTGGGCGGCGAACCGTCTTCACACGAGTGGGCGTTGCACGTTGACTTGAGCGAGTCTGAGTTGAAGGAGACTTTAGGGCGTGGGCAGCGAGCCAAGCGCCAAATGATTGAAGCTAACCTGCGGCTGGTCGTTGCCATTGCCAAGAAGTACCAGAAGTACAACATTGAATTTTTGGACTTGATCCAGGAAGGCACGATTGGCCTCATACGGGCAGTGGAAAAATTTGACCCAATGCGGGGCTACAAATTTAATACCTACGGCTATTGTTGGTGCAAGCAAGCGATTATCCGCGCCATTACCAACAAAAGCCGCATAATCCGGTTACCCATTCACATCATCAAGAAGCTGAACAAAATTAAGCAGGCACAGCGCCAGCTATCTCAACTGCTGGGACGCGCCCCCACGGAAACCGAAATAGCGGCGGCACTGGGTTGGACCCTGAAGCAGGTGCTTTGGCATCTGGAGCGGGCACGCCTGCCCCTTTCATTAGATTCACGCGTGGGAGATGACCAGGATACTGAACTGGGAGAGCTGTTGGCCGCTACCGATGCAACACCTGAAGAGTACGTTATACAGTCTTCTATATCTATGGAATTAGAGCTACTAATGGCAGACCTGACACCCCAGCAACGGGAGGTTTTGGCCCTGCGCTTTGGTTTGATGGATGGGGAAACGCTTAGTCTGGCCCAAATTGGTGCTCGCCTCAGCATCAGCCGTGAACGGGTGGGGCTGATTGAGCGCCAGACTCTCCATCAACTACGCCGAAATGAAGCAATGTGTAAGGAGAAAAGGTCGAAGGCGATTACGCGTACGCACTGAGCGAAAAGGTATCAGTAGAAGTCAAGTTCTCACCGCTTACTCAAAACTTATACATCAAACAAACATAAGCTGTACATTTTTATATATTTACTTAGACTCCATTCAACTGTCCTCCTGTAATATTTACTTTAAACCCCTCAAACTTAAGCTGCTGAAAAAAAGGATACATAATATGGATCTTCGGAGTTACTATGAAACAAATGGTTATGTTCTTTGTAAAGATTTAGTTTCTACGGACTTAGTTGACAAGTTAGTAGACTTGTATAAAGAACAGATAGTTACATCAGAAGAACATTTTTTCCGACAAATGACCAATAAATTTGAGCCAAACGAGGTTACTGAATTTGGATATGTTAAGCAGGATTTTTTAGATGTTCACAACTACAATAAATTTCCGGAATTTAGCACGACTGTTAAAGAAATACTTTGCAGTGATGCAATTCAGAATAATTTAAAGCAAATAACAGGCTCTAAGTCTTTGAATTTGATGCAGAGCCTGATTTTTGATGTGAGTAGAGAAACCTTAGCGCATCACGATGCCTATTATTTAGATACTGAACCTGCTGGCAAGGCAATTGCTGTTTGGATTGCCCTAGAAGATATTGATGAAAGATCAGGCATATTTTATGTAGTGCCCGAGTCTACAAACGTATACAGTCATGTTGAAAGACCTGATATGACTCACTGGGAATGGATGTCGAGTATGCACGGCTATTTCGAAGCGAATCTCAAAGATAAACTTTATGCTCCTGCTTTAAAGAAGGGAGATGTTGTATTTTGGAATTCGAGACTAATTCATGGTGCTTTACCAATATTAGAGCCAAGCTTTTCAAGAAAGTCATTAACAGCTCATTTCATTCCATCAGAATATAAACATCAAACTCCTTTTATGACAAAGGAGTTCAGAGAGTGTGAACCTTACAACGGCGTAAAGATTTATACTGCAACTGTGATCAAAGCAACCGAATGGGCAACCAAACAAATGACCCATTAAATCAAATAAGTTGCGATCGCAACTTAAGCGTGAGCTTTGCGCCATCCCCCCTATCCCCTCCTGACCAAGGCGGCTAGGGGGGATCGCTCTTTTGTGTTCCAATCGAGAAAAGGGATCGCGAGGCATGTGGCCGGTATAGCCATAATTTATATTTGTGCCCGTTCACTCCGGCTAAATGTAAAGTTTTGATGAAGACACCCTATCTTAATGCTCCCTTAATACTCCTATAGCCTTTGCTTAAAGTCACACCAGTAATGTTCAGGTTGTAACTGTATATCCAAAATTTAATCGGAGTACGGTTGTGTGAGCATGAAATGGAAGGAATCCTTGCTATGTTACTGAGTAGGTTGGCCACAGGGGGCATTGCCGCCCAAGTAGCGGCTCGGATCATCGAAATTTTGTCGTTTAGGCGATGGAAAAGACTTCTAGTTGTTTGCATAAGTGCGTTAGCTGCCGTTGTCTTAGTAAGTAGGCTGTTTCCAGTAAATAGCTCAGTTGCTCAACAAATATCGCCGCGCAACGCAATTATCTTCGTGGCTGATGGTTTACGTCCTAGCTCTGTGAATCCAACTGACACCCCTACACTCTACGGAGTTGGTCAAACAGGGGTACGTTTTCCTAATAGTCATTCCTTGTTCCCTACCTTCACCACCGCCAATGGTTCTGCGATCGCCACGGGGCATTATCTAGGCGACAACGGTGACTTCAGTAACACAATTTACGCGGGTTTTCCTGTCCCTAGTAGCGGCAACAGTGTGACTCCCTTCGTCGAGAATGATGCTGTCTTAGCTGACTTAGACGAACATTTTGGCGGCAACTACCTAAATGAAGAAACTCTATTAGCCGCAGCTCGTACAGCAGGGTTTAGTACCGCTGCAGTCGGGAAGGTTGGACCTGTTCTGATTCAAGATGTAACCCAAGGAAACAGAGTTGCAGGAAGTGTCCCTCCCCCAACCACCATTGTGATTGATGATACCACCGGCAAAACTGGTGGGGTTCCACTTAATTCTGATATCTCTTCTGCGTTAGCTAGCGCGGGTCTACCTACAATAAGTCCAACTCGGGGAGACAATGGTGTCTCAGGTAGCAACACCACTCCTGGAACCAAGGTTGCTAACGTCACCCAACAACAATACTTTACTGATACCGTAACGAATGCGGTTCTCCCCCTGTTTAAGAACCGAGGAAAGCCCTTTGCCATTGTGTATTGGTCACGAGACCCAGACGGCACTCAACACAACCAAGGAGACAGCCTCAATTCTCTCACCCCAGGGATTAACGGTCCTACGTCTATAGCGGCGGTTAAAAATGCTGACAACAACCTCGCCCAAATTATCGCTGCATTGAAGAGCCAAGGGCTAGATACAACAACCGACATTTTTGTAACGGCGGATCACGGTTTTAATACCATCAGTAAGCAGAGTGCTACAAGTTACGCAGCCTCTATATCCTACACGGATGTAAGTCCAGGATTACTTCCTGTAGGCTTCCTAGCCATAGACATAGCTAAAGGGTTGGGTCTGCCTTTATACGATCCTGATCAGAATAACCAAGCGGTTACACCAGGTTCAGGCACGATATTTCACCCTGCGTCTGGTGACGGATTGATTGGAACTAATCCCAACAAGCCGGATGTTGTAGTTGCAGCTAATGGTGGGTCAGATTTGATCTATCTGCCCAATTCTAATAATAATCTTAGTCTGGCTCGGCGAGTCGTGAATTTGCTCCTGCAACAAGATTACGTCAGCGGTTTGTTTGTTGACCAAGCCTTAGGGTCGATTCCAGGCACACTACCCCTGAGTGCGATTAATTTGCAGGGTTCAGCTCTGACGCCTACTCCAGCGATCGCAGTTAACTTTCGTTCCTTCAATACAGGCTGTAGCAATCCCGTAGCTTGTAGTGTGGAGGTCGCTGATACCAGTCTAAGGCAAGGGCAGGGGATGCACGGAACTTTTAGCCGGGCTGATACCTTCAACTATATGGCAGCCATAGGTCCTGACTTTAAAACAGGTTACACTAACCTGGCTCCGGTGAGTAACGTGGATGTGGCAGTGACGATAGCCCAAGTTCTTGGCCTAAAACCCCCAGTTCCCACCGGCAATGGCACCTTGGTCGGTCGCGTTCTGAGTGAAGCTTTAGTGGGAGGGCCTATTAGCGTACCCTTCTCCCCCAGAACCATAACATCTCAACCGGCGAGCAACGGCTTGAGGACAATTCTCAAATACCAAGAAGTAGGTCAAACACGATACTTTGACGTAGCTGGTTTTCCTGGTCGAAGCACTGGTCTTTAAATATTACTGCGGCCAAAATTTGGATGAAACTCAACTCCCATGCCTTCCTCTACAACGGTGGAGCGCCCAAAGACCTCGGCACGCTCGGTGGCACTAATAGCTTTGCTTACGGCATCAACGATTCTGGTCAAATCGTCGGCTCTTCTGATATCGGCAACAACACCGGCATTGGAGGGTCTCACGCTTTCCTCTACAATGATGGCAGCCTAACTGACCTCAAAAGTCTGATCGCTACTGACTCTGGTTGGACACTAAACACTGCCACTGCCATTAATGATGGTGGACAGATTATAGGCTCTGGCCTGATCAACGGTCAAAACCACGCATTTGCTCTAACTCCTGTTCCTGAACCTTCTGATAGACTGGAAGTCTTGAGGTTTGGTGCTTTTTTAGGTGCAGGTTTAGCGCTAAAGCGCTTGCGTAACGCCAATAAAAAATCTAGCCTCTCTTGAGCAGAGTATAGAATAATGCTTTCGGTTCACGAGCCTGCTGGCAATCATTCCACACAAATTCGTCCTTGCTGCGGAGGTTCTCATCTCGGTAAGGCAGGGGTTGTTCAGAGTCGGCAGAAAACGCAGCTCCTCTGGATGACTCTAGGCTTACTAGTTTGCTTTTTTGTGGCAGAATTAGGCACAGGACTATGGAGCCACAGTTTGTCTCTATTGGCAGATGCAGGACACCTGCTCTCTGATGTAGCTTCCTTGGGTCTGACGCTGCTGGCAACTTGGTTGGCTCAGCGACCTGCTGCTGGTCAGGCTACGTTTGGATATCGTCGGGTAGAAATTCTGGCAGCGTTAGTCAATGGCCTCAGTTTATTGGCGATCGCACTCCTGATTACCTGGGAATCCATTGCTCGATTCCAAGCACCAGAACCAGTATTGGGTCTACCGATGTTAATCACAGCAGCCATCGGTCTTTTAGTGAACAGCCTCAACATCACCTTGCTGCATCAGCATAGCCATGATGACCTCAACTTGCGGGGTGCCTTCCTGCATGTAGTTGCTGATGCTGTCAGTTCTGTGGGCGTGATCATAGCTGCCCTAGGCGTTTACTTCTTGAATTGGTTGTGGATAGATCCAGCCGCCAGCCTATTGGTTGCTGCGTTAACAGGTCTGAGTGCTATACCTCTAGTTCAGGAAGCTAGCGAGATTTTGATGGAGTATGCGCCTCGCTCAATAGATCCGGCTGAGATTACAGCTACCCTGAAATCCTTTACTGGGGTTGAGCGCGTCGAGAAGCTACACATCTGGACGATTACTTCGGGTCAGGTGATGCTGTGCGCCGAGCTGATAGTGGAATCATTGAATGCCTCCCAACGGCAGCGTTTGCTGAGGCAGTTACAGGCTCATCTGAATCAGGAGTTTGGCATTGGTGAGTCGATTTTGCAGCTAACGAGCCGCGACTATACAGATCCTGGTGCCTTACATCCCTTATTGAGTAATAATTTACTCTCTGTGTTGTCGAGCAAACACGGAACTTCTGAATGCCAGTACAAATGAATTCTACCGGCATTGAATACTTTGGGCGGGGTTGAATTTCTGCAGATGTTCAATTTCCGCTCTTTGTTGCCCAGCCCAGCAATGGGCCTAATACCGCCTAAACGCTGGCTCAGCTGTAAAAACTTGTGGCGGTCTGGTATCCTGGATTGAAAGCAGAAATCTTTGAGTTACAAAAAGGTTAGGGAGGTCTATTATACTTCTTGCATAAATGCCAAAACATAGACGTATAAGTGTTCAAGTTGCGTACCAGAAACCGACTTATGCAAGAGGTCTATTATGAGCAGCCGTGACTAGATCTAACTCATCTCAATCTGCGGAACCACTATTAACTCTGACCAGCTTTATTGAGGCAGCTCGAACCAAAGGGGCTTCTGATGAATTCATCTTTCAGTTGCTCAGGAGCCGTGGTTGGTCACAGCAAGAGGTTGAATCAGCTTTTTCTCAGGTTTATGAACGCCTTGTAGGACTCCCGGTACCAGTGCCAGCACGTCGATCAAGTGAATCAGCCAGGGATGCCTTTCTCTACTTGCTATCCTTTGCAACGTTAGGTATCTGGAGTCAGGCTTTAGGGCAAGTAGGATTGATCATCGTTAATCAGCTTCTTGCCGACCCTCTCAATAGAACCTACGGTAGTCAAGCCTATGCATTAGCCTCTAGCCTGGCTCGTCTGCTTGTTGTCTTTCCGATTTACCTACTCCTGATGCGGTTGCTGATTAAGGATCTGACCGCCCACCCTGACAAAAATCAATCAGGAGTACGCAGGTGGTTGACGTATCTAGCTTTATTTATTGCAACTTTAATTGCCATCATTACCCTTGTTGTTTTCCTAAGCTCTCTATTGCGAGGCGAACTTACCGCCCGCTTTACATACAAAGTACTCATTGTGCTGATCATTGCTGGTGGCGTCCTTGTTTACTACTTGAGCTGGTTGCAGCGGCGACCTCTGAGATCATGAACCAAACAAACTTTGACCGGCTGTTTGCTCTACTGGCTACAGCAGTAGTTATCATTAGCGTGATAGGTGGTTTCTGGTGGTTAGGTTCGCCCAACAGACAACGGCAAATCAGAGCGGATCAACAGCGGATAATGGATATCCATAAGATAGCTTTAAGCCTCCATCAGGAAGCTGAGCAATCTCAGAACCGAGGTAAGCCTGTTGACCTGCATGCTTCACTGTCACTAGATAACCCCAAGACAGACCCGATTTCAGGTAAAATGTACGAGTATCAGCGCTTAGATAGTACGCACTATCTACTATGTGCAGAATTTGCTGCCGACAGTGCTCAAAACCGACTTGGGAACTTCTCTGGGGCAGACAAAGACTTTTGGCACTATCTACCTGGGCGGCACTGTTTCAAACTGAACGTGCTAAAAGAACCGCCTCAGCCACAAGCAGATTGAGGAGTTGATTAAGGTCAATACCCTTCAACGCTTACAGACAGAAGAACTGCCCTTTTTTTCAGTTGGTTGATTGGAGAAATTCTGAATTAAGTTTTACCAAAAAAGGCAGGAGGCTATTATGCTTTTATGCAGAAGCCTTTAGAAGAAGTTGCCTCCTGCCACCCGGTATAGCAGCCCCACTCCCACCGTCGCCCAAAAGATAGAAATATTTGTTTTGAGACACGAAGTGCGAAGAAACTCTCGCGTCCTTTTTCAATCCCCTAGATTTATCTACTTTCTTCATCATAAAAGCCCTCTGCATAAAAGCAGAATAGCCTTCTGAACTGAAAGAGTCAACAGAAGTAATCCAAGAGAGTTGTGAAGAAGAGGGTATCAAAGTTTTCCTCTAAAAAGCCAGTTCATAGGGGAACTGGATGCCGAGGTGAGGCTCCCACTTTCCGGATTGTCAGTACAGCTTAAGCCTTAACTGAACTGTATTGGAGCCTAAGGTAACTAGTGTGAGCCGTTCTATCAGGACTCAAATTGGCGCAGATCCAAACACTTCAATGCACGTCGAAGGTTTCTACCAGTACCAGCTGAATGATAACATCGCCATCACGCCTGGCATCATCTGGATTACAGCTCCCAATAACAATGTCCGCAACGCGGATCTCGTCATTGGTGTGATCCGAACAACACTGCCTAGTGCCCAAGAGCATTTGGTTGGCAAATCGATAATTGACTGGGCGTGATGCTCTCAAGCGCGATCGCCCCTTAAGTGTAATGGCGTCATTTTGGATGCACTGGTTTGGTAATTCATTGGCTGTAACTAGAATTTTACCTGCCATCATTAGCCTGCTAGCTTTCCCTTGTATCTATTGGTTGTGCTTGGAATTATTGGCATCACCGCTAAGAGGATGGATGGCAGTTACACTGATAGCTGTCTTACGGTTCGACTTATTGTTTGCTCAGGTGTAGAATACATATAAGCTACAAAGCTTACCGTTGTAATTGCTAAAATACGGCTAATAAACTTATTTAACCGCTGCTCACAATCAAAATGAATCGAAGCTTTTGGATTATTGCCTTAATTTCTTTTGTTAATTCACTCAGTTTGACTATTATAATTCCTACCATTTATATTTATGGGAAACAATTTGGTTTAAGCGATTTTCAGACTAGTTTTTTGTTTTCCATTTATTCTATAGCTCAATTTTTTGCTACTCCTATAATTGGTAAACTTTCAGATCGGTTTGGAAGAAAGCCTTTACTAGTTATAAGTTTGGCTGGAACCGTGGCAGCAAGTTTCATGGCAGGAACAGCTAACACTGCGACAATTTTCTTTCTAGCTCGTTTTCTGGATGGGGTCACTGGGGGAAATAATTCAGTAGCCCAGGCAGTAATCTCAGATGTGACTAATCGGGAAAATCGAGCCAAGGGATTTGGTATTTTTGGAGCATCATTTGGTTTGGGTTTAATTTTAGGTCCAGCCATTAGTTTGCTAGTACAGCATATTTCTTTAGGAGCTTCTTTTTTGGCTTCGGGTGTCATTGCTTTAGGGGCGCTATTGATTACGATATTTTTCCTACCTGAAACAATAAAAAACAGAACTGGGAAAGCGCATAATATTTTTGATTTGGGTTTAGGAAATTTAATCAAAGGACTTATTATTCCTCGGGTGGGGATTCTGCTAATCATCAATTTCTTTATTGGTACCACATTTACCATTTTTACTTATGCGTTTCAGCCATACTTTATTAACGTATTACATCAAAATAATCAATCTCTGACGCTAGTTTTTATAGTTTTGGGAGTGCTTGGATTCGTCATGCAGATTTGGGGTATACAGATTTTGCTTCGCAAATTTGATTTAAATTTTATCCTATTTTTGGCATTATTCATCCGAAGTGTTTCATTTATCCTAATGCCAATTTGGCCAACAGTGTCTTACTTTTTTGGAGTCACTATATTTTTTTCAATTTTTAATTCCCTCGTTCAGCCTGCGATCAATACTCTAATTTCTCTAAATGCTAAGCCAGAAGAACAAGGGACTGTTATGGGTATTAATTCATCTTATTTAAGCATCTCCAATGCTTTTGGACCTGTAATTGCCGGAATGCTGATTCATCAGTCTAATCCCACGACATATGGTCATCCTTTATACTTGGCTGGAGGACTAACCTTTTTAGTCCTGTTATTAGCAGTATTCACGCGTAGAAGATATGTGATTAGAGTTAAGCCAAAACCATAACCTTGGCAAAAAAGATGCGCAGAGCTGGTCGGGAATGCTGGCGTAACTGGGCGATGGCGATCGCGATCGCAAATCTCAAGGCAACTCTCCCGCTCAGTCTCCACCCGGTTTAGCGTCCAATAACCAGGTTTGACGTTGGCTCAGACTACCAGGTAGGTTAAAAAATGTGTCATAGTTAGTCGCCTAAGCGGACAGGTTAGTTCTAAATGATGAGAAGATATTAAATTACCCATTAGAAAAGTTTAGTCGCACTCATCATGGCTCAAATCCAGTTTGCTAGAGGTATCGACGAAGAAGTGATTCCCGATGTGCGCCTCACCCGTTCGCGAGATGGCAACAACGGCACGGCGACGTTTTATTTCCAAAATCCCCAGGCATTAAGCGAAAGCAGCACCGAAGACATCACTGGCATGTACATGGTTGATGAAGAGGGGGAAATAGTAACCCGCGAAGTCAAGGGCAAATTCGTCAATGGTAAGCCTGAAGCATTAGAAGTGTCTCACCTGATGAGATCCACTGACGAATGGGATCGGTTCATGCGTTTCATGGAACGGTATTCTCAGGAGCATGGTCTGGAATTCAACAAATCCCAGGCTTAGCAACCATTGCCTGCAACCCCTAACCGATAAACTCCAACGGAATGGCGCACCTTCCTCACCCTGACCGAACTGGGATGACAGTAAATTGTGCTGTCATTACCGTTAGTGATACACGCTCACCTGAAACAGACCGCAGCGGTCAGTTGATTAAGCAATTACTGATCGATGTTGCTCATGCGGTGGGATTGTACACCATTCTTAAAGATGAACCGGCACAGATTCGGGCGCAGCTGGAAATGCTCGGACGCTCGGATCTGGATGCTGTGATTTTCAATGGTGGCACGGGCATCGCGCCAAGGGATACCACCTACGATGCGATTGAGAGCCTACTGGAAAAAACCTTGCCCGGATTTGGGGAGTTGTTTCGCTTTCTGAGTTATCAGGAAATTGGTTCACGAGCGATCGCGTCTCGTGCGATCGCTGGTGTTTATCAAAGTAAGTTAGTCTTCTCCCTTCCCGGTTCGACCAACGCTGTCCAACTGGCTATGCAACAGCTAATTTTGCCAGAACTCGCTCACTTGGTCAGCCAGGTGCGTATACCACAGTAGCTACCACCCACCAAACTGCGCGTCTGTCAGTAGGCGCGGGTTGGCGGTGTCCGACGAGATGAAGTTGCTCGAGCCAACAGCTGACTTGTAGGCGGTGTAAGTGTTGTAGGTATTCCCATTGTAATAGAAGGTGCTGTCGCCGCTAGGGCCACCGAAGACTGCCCAGTCAGTCTCTTTAGCATCGTTAAACCAGACAACCATCTTAATATTCTGGGCAAGGATGTAGTTGAAGGCATCGGTGATCCACTGGGACTTGACCGCTACGCTGGGGCCGGAGGTTGTCGCCGTAGTACTGGCGAACTCGGTAATGGAAAGCGGTCTTTTCGTCATAGTGCGTAGGCGCCTGATCATATCCCCCCAGACCTGATCCGGAGTCATCCAGTTCGACCACGTCTGACTTGCTCCCCAATTGTAGCCACTGATCGATACCCAGTCTACATATTTGTCACCTGGGTAGAACGACTCAGCACTATAGCCGCCGATGTCGTAATGGCCGGGGCACCAGACCCACTGCACATGGAACACATCCATTCCCTTGTCGTAGAAGAGGCTCTTCACGCGCTGCCACATCCGAACGTAATCGGCGGGGGAACTACCGCCTTTAGCCGCACCCCATGGATACCAGTCGCCATTCATCTCGTGGGCGAAGCGGATGTAGGCGCGGCGGTCGTCAGGTGTGTTGTAGACACGATCCGGCCCGCTCAGGAATTGCTTCATACGGTCGGCCCAGTTGAACAGGTAAGGATCGAACTCGCCGTTCGCGGCGCGCACCGAGATATTACTAGGGGTGCCTGCGCGCACTTGGGCATCAGTAGGGTTGGGGGAGGAAACGCAGAAGAACGGCTCCCAGGTGATCATAGGAACGTTGTGATTGTTCCAAATATCAATCAGCTGTTGGTTGAAGAGGTTGTCAAGGACAGTGGTTTGGTCGCACCAGTTAGTGAAAATATGCACTACGGCAAGCTTCTTGCCCTGCCAGCTCTCTAGAGCTTGGACCCGGTTGATCTGCAATCCCTCGCTGCCGCCGTAGAAGATCCCGAGGAGCGGGCTGCCATTACTTGCTGCTGGCTGGGCTAGGTAGGCTAGAGAAAGTGCGCCTACAAGGAAGGCAACTATTGTTTTCCACAAGCTTCTCCAACCTCTTTTCGTGTAGCTTCTCGCCGACTTTCTAGATGAAGTATTAATTTGGAGCATTTTGGCAATAAATCTGTTTTGGGAAAAACCTTTGAGTTGTTTGAGCATAAACATTAAACGCGATACGCTGAGGTACTAGAGGCAGGGCTATTAACTTCAGTAGTTTCAGTTAAGGGATAAAGACGAAAGACTGAGGAAAAAAATGACCACAGAGATTTAGCTTCACTAATATGCGTTTTTTGCCATTGCCCTGGTTGGCAAAAGAGAAATTTTACTAGCTGCCGCTCTTGTTTCAAATCTAAATCTGTAAATTCCAGCTTTACCTCATGTGTACCCACTACCAAATTTTTGCTTTGTAATACAACAGGTAAATGAGATAAGCTAATGCTTGGAATATGAAGGAAACCAGTATTAGGTAGCTGAGTAGGCAAGACGGTTGAGGCGAATTTAATCATTGTTCTTTTTTCAGACAAATTAACTGTAATGCCTTCAAATTGCTGGTTACCAAAGCATAATTGACAGGATAGCTGATGGGGAAAATCTAACGATAGCACTTGCTGGGGCACATCAATCGCTACTTGGATTGTGAGCGCTAAGACACACATATTGTATATTCCCCAAAATAGGTTAAGAGCCAGGCTATCAGAATTTGTAGTCCTTTGTAATCCAAACAAATGGATTCCCACCGCTATCATGTATAGTGCCAATGCCACAAATAGAGGAGAAGCAACGTGCCAGTTCACTTTTATGCCTTGAGAAGATATTCCTTTGGGCGTTACCTTAAATCCCTTGCCAAAGGGGCTAATGAATGTTTTTACTACCATTACAGCTAAGGGAAAGCAAATTAAGGTTGTGTAAACATCCGCCCAAAAAACTGAGCGGGTGCGGCCATTTAACCAAGCAAACACTACCAAACTCACTAAATAATAGGGCAACCAAAAGACAAGCATTTCATTGAACTCAACCTGTAGGGGTGCAAGCCCTAACAGCAGATAGGCCAACGGCATCAGTAAAATTACAACCTGCAAGCCTGCTAGAGGCCAGTAAAGAAGCCCTAAGCCATGAAAGAAGCGTTGACTTAGGTTCAAACCCGGCATTGTTAGCGGATTAGTTTTACAAAATAATGTCTGCAAAGTTCCCTGTCCCCAACGCGAACGTTGGTCAATGTAGCCGCCAACATTCTCAGCCGCAGCTCCAGCGGATAGTGCTTCATTCAGGTACAACACTCGATAGCCAGCTGCCTGGATTTTGAGAGAAGTCAGCAAATCTTCAGCGATGCTTTCAGTTGGAATCCCTCCAATTTTATCGATATTTTTGCGGCGCACTACGAAAGATGTACCGCAGCAAATTGTTGCGTTTATGGCATCACGACCGGGCTGAAGCACCCGGAAAAACATGTCTTGCTCATTGGAAACAATACTTTTTAGACCCAAGTTATTTGCAATCGGATCGCTGTTGTAGAATGTTTGAGGGGTTTGTACCAGTGCCACTTGATAATTCTGAAAAAATCCTACTGTGCGTGTTAGAAAGTTACGGGTGGGAATAAAATCAGCATCAAACAGCACCACCAGCTCCCCACTCATCTGTTTCAAGGCATTGTTAATATTACCGGCCTTAGCATGGCGATTGTCGGGACGATTGATGTAGAAGCAACCCAATTCTTCCGCCAGCGATCGCATTGCTGGGCGACGTTGATCATCTAATAGATAAATACGCTTGTATGCGTAGTCCATCGCCTGACAACCGATGATTGTACGCCGCAGTAGTTCTACAGGTTCGTTATAGGTAGGTACCAAAACATCTACCCAAGGGCAGTAGGTTCCCTTGATTACAGCCTCAGACATCCGGTCTGCTTCTGGTGAGCGGTCAGTGGTGCAATTCATTTGCACAATAGAACCCAAGTTGGTGACAAATGCCATGACTTCTATTGCAAATAAAAGTAGACTAAGGCTGCCATTCAATGGATCACTTAGGTTAAGAGTGACAAACAAGCGCCACACTATGTAACGTAGACCCATCAATAACAGTATTCCTGAGACGGTTGCTCGTGCCCATACAGGAGGAGAAGATGGAAATAGCTGAATGATTAAAAACGTAATTGCTAGCCCAGTTGTACTAGGTAAGAGCAGTGAATTCAGGGAGGTTCCAACCAAAGAAAAAACTGCTTGCCCCCACTGCCAGAAGCTAAGTAGCTCCGGGATCATATCTAGCCAATTAAGTTGTTGAACTAGGCAAATACCTACTACGCTCAGCGCTAGAGCTAAAAGTACTCGCTCGAGCTGAGTAAACCAAGAAGTTTTAGAACTTGCCACTACCAATATCCTGATGTTCAATTTTTAGCAAAAACAACCTTGGCACTGCGTCCCACATCACAGAAATGAACAGAATTAGGAGCTTCATTCCACTTCACTTTGACTCGCACTGTAACTTGACGACGTGCGCTCTCTGGTGGCGGTACTGCTATATCCTGACCAGTGCTGACTCGACCTGAACCACCTCTGATGGCCTCGATTGTCCCTTTTAAGACTTGACTATCAGAACCTAATAACTGCACCTGTACTGGCATCCCAGGAGATAGGTTCCTAGTACTCTCCTCTGAGAAAAATGCATCTACCCAACGATTTTGACAATTCAAAATTTTGAGAATTGGGGTCGTAGCCGTAATATATTCTCCTGCCTTGGCGTCAACAGACCAAACAGCCCCAGTTGTTGGGGCCGTTATTACAACTAATGAGTTGAGCTTTAGCTGCTGATTTACTTTGGGTAATTCAATCTTCATCATCTGCGCTTGAACTAACAAATCACCTGATTTCTGCTGCAGATCAGTAATCTCTGTCTGCAGTTCTCGCAGACGAATTTCTGAATAGCTCAAGGTCCGCGAACCATCTAACTGCAATCCTGCTTTTGCTGCCTCAAATCGCTGAGCCGCTTGAGTTACACGCGATTGTAGGCTGGCGACACCAGCCAACGCTTGGTTTGACTTCGATACGGTCTGTTCTGTTGCTGCTTTGGTAACCGCTCCTTCACGAACCAATCCTAAAGCACGAGCGGCATCTGATTGAGCAAATTGGGCTTCAAATTTAGCTTGATTCAGCTGGCTTTGGGCTTCCTGAACCTGCTGTTTTGTCAATACCACTTCTAGCTTTTGTTCTTTCTGGACTTCTTTGGTAAATTGGCCTAATAAAGTTCGGCGATCAGCGAGCTGCTGCTTAACGCCGACTAACTGCTGCTGATTGAGTTTAATCCGAGACTTCAACTCCTGCTGCTTCACCTCTATTTCCGAAGCTTGCAGCAAATTGTTAACGCGACCAATCACCTTGCCTGCTGCTAACCACTGGCCAGGTTGTAGGTTTTTGATCAGCAAATTCCCTGCAATCGGATTGCGAACATCGACAATTTCAGCGTTAACAAAGGCTTGGCTACTCTGAAGTTCAAAGTAGTTTTTCCAAGCCAGAGTTCCTGCTACACTCGTTACGCCCAACGCTAAACATAATCGCAAGACTCTGAAAAATCGTGCTCGCGATCGGCTTTTCTCTTGCTTCTTTGCAGAGGATATAGTTTCAGGAAATATGCTCATAAGCGCCCGGTTTTCTAAGAGTTAGCAAAAACATGCAATTGCTCACAGCGATCGCGACAGTACTTTCTATTCCACTAAGACTTAAGCATTGACGCGAAATACCTAATATGCATTAGGTAATTTGTTTCTTTTGGCAAGGTTTTTCCGGATGTATTCAGGCATAGCTTTTTTGAATAAATTCCTCTGCAGTTCTACCAATTGCTCCTCAGGTCAAGAGACCATTATCATTCCAACTATCTGTAAATTTATCTAGTCCTCAGCCAGGCTGAATCAGCAAAATTACTGAATTTTCTGCACTCATGGACTATTGAAGTTAAGTATTTCCACGCTAGGCTAACGGCTGTCACCGCTTTCAGGAGACTTAATCCGCCCTGATGCACACTGTGGTATATAGTGCTTAAGTCCTATTTGCTTTGGGAGGTCAAGGGCCAAAAAACCAATCGTCCGTCATCCCCAGCACTCACTAGCTCGTGACCATCCTCACTGAACACGCATAAAATTGCCGCCGCGACCATCAATTAACAGTAGCAAATATCTGTTCAGCCGTTAGCTGTAACTCCTTGAATGTAGGGGAGATAATGCGCTCACTGCCCCGAAATTGGGCAGGCTTTTGGTACTGATTTCCACTAGCTGCTAACAGGTAAATTGATATCGTTGGTTGCTTCGGATTACCAATATAATCCCGACCCCCTAACCCTAAGTAATCCACGATCCAGTACTCCGGGATGCCTATTGTGCTATAGTCTTCTACTTTTCGTGCGTAGTCATTTTGCCAGTTAGTGCTGACTACTTCCACGACAAGTTTGACGGAAGTTCCCAATGTGATGACAGGTTCATTTTGCCATAAGGGTTCACTGGCGATCGCAGCTTTGTCTAACACCAGTACGTCAGGACGGAAAGCTGTTTTAGTTACTAGAGGTTTAATTAAACAACGGGTAGGTGTAAACCAACGGACACTCAGCCGATCTATCTCGATATTAACTTTTTGCAGGACCAAAGCAGCTACCTCTTCGTCAGGTCCAGTTGGTTCCATGTCAATGAGTTCCCCGTCCATCAATTCGTAACGCTCGTTATCTCCATACCGAGCGATAAAATCATCGAATGTCAGGAGTTTCGGAGCAGCTTGTGTCATAGCGATTGCGCCTCCTAATTTGTCTAACTCTCTTATTCGATAACTTTTACTGACAAATCAAAAAAGGCTGATTGAGAACAGAATCCCGCTAATTGCGTAAAATGCTGCAACTACGTTGGTTTCTGACCACCCAGAAAGTTCAAGATGATGGTGGAGTGGAGCCATTTTGAACAGGCGCTTGCCAATTCCGTCTGGATCTTTGGTTGCTTTGTAATAGCCCACCTGCGCCATGACTGAGAGTGTTTCCACAAAAAAGATGCCGCTCAGAACGAACAGCGACCACAGGGTGTTAGTCAGCAGGGCTACAGCAGCTAAGGCTCCTCCTAGTGCCAGCGAACCTGTATCTCCCATGAAAACGCGGGCGGGGTTGCGGTTATGAACCAGGAACCCTAAACAGCTGCCACTCATACAAGCGCAGAAAATCATCAGTAGGGATTGGTTTTGTGCCTGCTCAGCTGCCGTTGGAGCAACCAAGACCCCTAATCCTAATAGTGCGATCGCACTGGTTCCAGCTGCCAGTCCATCAACACCATCCGTCAAGTTGGTGGCGTTACTTTCTGCCACTAGCACAAACACAGCCAAAGGCCAAAACAGCAACCCCAAGGCGAGGGAAAAACCTTGGGGTAAAGCAATTGTCGTAATCCTGCTCGATTGACTCCAGGCTAGCCACAGACAAAACAGTGCTGCCAAGCCGATTTGCAGCGCCAGTTTCATCCGGGGCGAGATGCCGTTGTTTGACTGGCGGCGCAGAATCTGGCAATCGTCCAGCCAGCCAATCGCACCGTAACCCAGTGTGAGTGCTGAAACGGCAACCACATCTGGGGCAAAGCCAGACCAAACTAGGGCAACTGCCACCGCCACAGGCACAAAAAATACCCCGCCCATCGTCGGGGTGCCTGCCTTTTGCAAATGAGTTTGGGGACCATCGTCTCGAATGACTTGCCCGGTTTTTAGCCTCTGAAGGAGCGGCACCACCCAGAATCCCAAACCAGCTGTTACCAAGGCGCAAACTTCGAAGGGCAGGAACAAGGATATCCGTTGCCAAGGTAAACGTAACGATATCCAATCGCTCATCAGTGCTGCTACGCTTAGCACTACACCCAGTAACACGAGGAGACTGGTTCCAGAGAGTTTGAATGACCAGTCAGAAGCTGATTTAGAGTCCACGAAATTTCCCGCTCCCTTACAAGTACGGGCGGCTACTCGTCTAAATCTACCACGTCGTCGATATCAATATCATACGTGACATCCTCAACATCTATCAGCCCTGAGATTTCTGGATCTTCTTCTTCCAGCAGAAACTCAGCCGGGTCTTGAGTGTCACGCGCTATCAGGCGACCGTTTGACTCCAACCAGTCCAGGAGCGAAGACTCGTGCTTTGAGGGAATCACAGCGGCTCGCTGCTCGCGAGGTTCTTCACGAAGAGAAGTGTTAGGCCTAGAGAAATTCAGCTGGAATCAACAGCTCTATATATATAGTCTATCACTAAAAAAGTAGTCAGGATTCAGTAATCTGCGAGTCATAATTCTAATATGATAGATCTAAGGGGGTTTAATGGGAAAAGCAGAACTAATGGATGCGCTCGCCGGGAAAAACCGCGGCCTACTGGCCACTGAGCGAGATCAGCAAGCTATCTTGGTGCTGATCGCCCAGTTGGAAGACCGCAACCCCACTCCCCGTCCGGTTGAGGCTATAGATCTACTCGATGGCAATTGGCGGCTGCTCTACACTAGTAGTAAGGGCATATTGAGGATTGACCAGCTGCCATTGTTCAAGCTGGGACAAATCTATCAGTATATCCGAGCTGGAACTGCCACTCTCTACAACATTGCTGAGGTTTATGGCCTGCCCTATCTTGAAGGATTAGTCAGCGTTGTCGCCCGGTTTGAGCCGCTTTCAGAGCGTCGAGTTCAGGTGAAATTTGAGCGGTCGATTTTCGGTCTGCAACGCTTAATCGGCTACCAGTCCCCGGCAGATTTGATTGAGCAAATTGAGACGGGTAAAAAATTTGTCGCCGTTGATATCAATCTAGACAGTCGTCAGCAACAGGGCTGGCTAGATATTACCTATCTTGATCGCGACCTCCGAATTGGGCGCGGCAACCAAGGTAGCGTGTTTGTGCTTACAAAAGTCAGAAATCAGGACACCTAACACCCTCATGCGACTTTCCCAAGGGCAGCTGAACTTGCTAGAGCGTTGCCCCCGTCAGTTTCAACACACCTACTTAGACCAGCTCAGTTCCCCCTCCAGCCTAGAGCAACAGGAGCGGCAGACTTGGGGGAGTCGCTTTCACCTGCTGATGCAGCAGCGAGAATTGGGCTTGCCAATTGAATCCCTAGTCCAGGAAGATGTCCAGATGCAACGCTGGATGACGGCTTTTGCTGGTGCAGCACCTGAGATTCTGACGCCCGATCCAAATAGCCAAACGTTCCGAGAAAGTGAACATTGCCGCACCCTGCAAGTTCAGGACTATTTGCTAACGGTTGTCTATGACTTGTTGATTGCAGATGAAAGGGTTGCCCAAATCCTGGATTGGAAAACTTATCCCAAACCTCAAAACCGACGCTATTTAGAAGAGAGCTGGCAGACACTGCTATATCTTTATGTGTTAGCTGAAACCAGCGATTACCTGCCCGAGCAGATTTCCATGACTTACTGGTTTGTCCAGTCTGCGGATCAGCCTCAAAGCCTTAAATTTGCTTACAACACCGCCCAGCACCAGCAAATCGGACAAAAACTTCATCGGCTGTTAACCCAACTGAGTGATTGGCTGCAACGCTACCAGGTGGGAGAGCCATTTCCTCAAGTATGGGAAAGTAGCGATGCCTACGGCAAGGACTCTGTCCTACGCTGTGATTCCTGTCAATTCGCCGTTCGGTGTGAGCGCGATCGCTACACTAGAGAAGATGCCCTTAGTAAAGACTGGCTGCCAAATCTGACTAATATTCAGGAAGTAGCCCTATGACCAAAAAGAAGTCAGGAGTTAGGGTTGAGAGCTTATGGCTGAGCAACAGCAGCAATGGGTTCTAGCACCAGCACAGCCGCCGCCAGAATGGTTCGTTCAAGCAGTGAGACGCTACGCACCTGATACAACTGGGCATTATGCCGCCCAACTATTGTGGCAGCGGGGGATTCAAGACTCACAACAGCTGGCGGGGTTTGTGAACCCTCAAATGTATCAACCGGCTAGTCCATTTGAATTTGGGCAGGAAATGCGCTCGGCGGTAGAGCGATTGCAACTGGCACGCTACGCGGGTGAAATTGTCGCGATTTGGGGAGACTTCGACGCCGACGGCATCACAGCCACCGCTGTTTTGTGGGATGGCTTGGGACAGTTTTTTGCTCAAAATACTCAGCTATTTTACTACATACCCAATCGGCTGACAGAATCCCACGGTCTCAACTGCCGAGGAATTGATGCCTTAGCCGAACGCGGAACCAAGCTGATTGTTACCTGCGACACTGGCAGCACAAATTTAAGTGAAATTGAGTATGCAAACAGCCTAGGCGTAGATATAATTATTACAGATCACCATACTCTGCCCCCAGAGCGGCCACCAGTCACGGCTATTATCAACCCCCGCTATTTGCCAACAGTTCATCAGCTGTTTCATCTTTCAGGGGTGGGTGTTGCTTACAAACTGGTAGAAGCTCTTTATCAAACGCTGCCGAATCTGACTCAACAGCCCCTAGAGGATTTATTGGATCTGGTAGCCATTGGCTTGATTGCTGACTTGGTGCAGCTGTGGGGGGATTGTCGCTATTTGGCTCAGCTAGGTATTGAACGACTGCAACAGGAGTTTAAACAACCAGATTCGGCGCGGCGGCGTCCTGGGGTGGGGCGTTTGTTGGAACTATGCCAAAAAAGTGGCGATCGCCCCACAGATATTTCTTTCGGTCTTGGTCCGAGAATTAATGCCGTCAGTCGCATTCAAGGCGATGCATCTTTTTGCGTTGAGTTGCTCACCAGCCGCGATTTAGACCGTGTAAATCACCTGGCTCAAGATACGGAACTGGCAAACGCCCGTCGCAAGTCATTGCAGAAAGATGTTGCCCAACAAGTGGCACAAAAGCTGACTCAGCTAGACTTATCAACCACCAGCGTCATCGTCCTAGAGGATGCGCAGTGGCCCACAGGAGTGTTAGGTTTAGTAGCTGGGCAAGTAGCGCAAGAAACAGGTCGTCCTACAATTTTATTAAGTACAGAAGCAGTAGGTGAGCCAGCAGCAGGGGAGCTTCTAGCGCGTGGTTCTGCCCGTTCTGTGAATCAAGTGGATTTATACCAGCTGGTGAAAGACCAGGCACATCTGTTGCATCGCTTTGGTGGGCATCCCTTTGCAGCGGGGTTAAGCCTGCCAGTTGAGAATATCCCTTTGTTTACAGAGGCGATTAACCAGCGCCTGCGGCAGCACTGCGGGGGAATCTTAACGCCGGTGGTGCAGGTAGATCTGGTGTGTACTGTCCGGGACTTGGGCAAAGATCTGTTCCGGGAATTGAAATTGCTCGAACCCTGTGGCATGGGGAACCCTGTCCCGAAACTCCTGATTCAAAACTGCTGGTTTGAAAATCCTTGGCATCGGAATCAGCAGGATTGGCGGGGGAAAAAGGTGCAGTACATCAAAACGGAGTTTGACATTCGGGATGACTCCACCAAGAGCCGCTTTGCCGGTGTGTGGTGGGGACACTATAAGGATGAATTGCCTCTGGGGCGGTGCGATTGCGTAGCAGAACTAGACTACAACACCTACAAAGAGCGCTACGAGATCCGGATAGTTGCAGTGCGAACCTGTACCCAGAATCCTCCCTTGAGCACTAACTCTAGCCAGCTAGATTCGATTCTCGACTGGCGTCATGGAAGAGAGCCTGAGGAGGTGGGGGAGAAACTTCTAGTCCAAGCGTGTCCCACCAGTTGGGATGATTTACGAGCTTGGTTTCGGCGATCGCTTTACCTGAAACAGCAACTTGCGATCGCATGGTCAGAACCACAACCAGTCCCACCCAGCCAAATCTGGCTTGCTCTGGTGGGTATTGCTAAATACCTCAGCCGCACCGGTCAAACCGTCACCCGTGTTCAAATCCTGCAGAAGCTGGGCATTGGCGACCAATCGTTGCAGCTTGGGTTTCAAGCCCTCACCCATTTAGGCTTTCAAGTCAGTTTCCAAGACCGGTGTTTTAGCATCAGCGCGACTCCTGACGTCAAGCCAACAGTTTCAGACCAAGAATGTTTCCAGGCGATGGAACAATTCCTGGCGGGTGTACGAGAAGAACAATTCCAACGACAGTATTTCTACGAAGTTCCCTTGTTCACCATTCAAGCCATGGCTGCTCAGACTGCCTTAGGTCAGCGGGATGAATTTTGAGACTGAAAAAGAGCGCACTACCAGTGAGCGGTCAGCATAAACCTCGCCTTTTCAAGACTTGTTCACTTTACACCAATGGCTCGAGTTCAGTTGCTGGCTAATTGGTTAGACCTAGACCAATACGGTTCGGTTAAGGTTTAGGCGGTACTGAGAGTGAACAACGTTATCTCTGCCGGTTCGGTTAGCTTTGTATCGCAGAATATGTAATCGTATGCCAAAAACGATAGTCTTTGGGGGACCTTCTCTTCCTTCAGTACCTAATAAGGCATGGCAGGAGCTACTAGAAAAAGTCCAAATCTGTCCTCCTGCTCAACAAGGAGACGTTTTAGCAGCAATAGATGGGAATCCTAAAACCCTTATACTACTTGATGGGTACTACTTTGATAGTTGCGACTACACTATACCGGCTTTAAAACATGAGGAATTGCTTGATGCACTAAACGCTGGTGTCCGCATAATCGGTGCTGCTAGCATGGGAGCCTTATACGCTGCTGAACTCACAGGGTATGGCATGCATGGTGTTGGACAGGTGTTCGAGTGGTTCCGTGATGGGGTTTTGAAAGGAAAGGATGAGGTCGTTGTATTGCATTTACCTCAAGAATTTGGCTACAAGCTAATGACTGTTGCCCTGGTAGAAGTTCGTTATGCTTTGACGCTTCTTATTCACGAGGGCTACTTATATCAAGTCGGCTAGAATGGCCATAGTATAATGGAGGGAGCCGTCTCCCA
>CAXUIG010000041.1:0-33330 GCA_964250845.1 uncultured bacterium
GCTAGCTTTCGCCTGCTTTGTTACCCAAAATTGGCTGTTTTTGAACCATGCCCGAATCGCTAGCGACCATGCTTGAAGCAGTCATTACACCTGAGCAGAAAGAAGCGGCTTCGGCCCGAACTGCTGAAACTGCCAAAGCTAAAGCAGCCAAGCGCGAGAGTGAGTTGGAAGCTGATAAAAACGTTCGGGATGCGGTTCCGTTGCACTTCTCTCGCTTCATAAAAGAACTGGCGGCTCACTTACCAGAGGATGCAATTATCTTCGATGAAGCTATCACCAATTCTCCTGCGATTAGACGCTATCTACCTCCAACCAAACCAGGGCACTACTTCCTCAGTCGTGGTGGTTCTCTAGGTGTAGGGATTCCGGGAGCGATTGGTGCCAAACTTGCCAATCCTGACAAAACGGTGATTGGGTTGATTGGAGACGGTGCTGCCATGTATACAATCCAGGCTCTGTGGACAGCCGCTCGTCACAATGTAGATGCCAAGTTTGTCATCTGTAATAACCGCTCTTACAGGTTGCTGCAGGTAAATGTTCTGGCTTACTGGCAGGAGCGGGGTATACCGGAGCATGATCTTCCCCTGAGTTTTGATTTGTCTAAGCCATTTCTGGGCTTTGATGAGATGGCTCGTTCGATGGGGGTTGAAGCTGTTCGAGTTGAGCAACTTGAAGAGATAGCTCCAGCTATCAAACAGGCATTAGCACACAAGGGTCCATTTTTAATCGATCTGGTTTTGGAGGCCAATGTGCATCCTGAAATGATCGGTGTCAGGTGCGGTCAATAACAAAAAAAAGGTATAAAAATAATGGCAGTGAGTAACCTAGCGCCGCTAACCCAGTCTGAAATCAAGCAACTGGCAGCGGATTGGTATTTGAAACTGGACGTTCACGCGCCGTTGGAGGAATATGTTCCCTTCCTGGCTGAAGCAGGTTTAGAAATGCGCTTTCCTGAGGGCACGGTGTATGGCTTTGATGGCTTCAAAGGTTGGTACGAGCGTGTTACTCGTATTTTCTTTGATGAAGTACATACCCTGAAAAAAGTTGAGGCTACATCGAATTCCAACACTCAGGTGGAAGTTAAAGTTGTTGTCAACTGGCAAGCCAGCATCTGGAATCCACCGGCAGCGAAAAGCCAACGAATTGTCTCGGATGCTTATCAAACCTGGGTGGTGAAGCGATCGCCCACAACTCAAAAGCCGGTGATTCAATCCTACGTTGTAGATTCTCTGGAGTATGCAGAGGGTTCAGCAAGGCTGTGACTGCCATTTTAGGAGCAAGATGGTGGTTAGTGAAGACAAAATGTTTTATCGATTGCAATTACACACTGAATTCAAGCAGGCAAAGAAAGTGGAAAGTACTTCTGAAATGACTTCTGGTAGAAAGTTTTATGAGGAACAGCTAAAGTATATCATTGCCAATGATGTGGATGGCTTGATAGACAATCATTACAACGAAAACGCTGTTCTCGTGGGATTTGACTTCAGCGTTAAAGGCCGTGCAGCTCTTAAGGATTATTTTCGGAACTACCTTAAGCAACTGGGTAATTTGCAGGTCAAGTCAACAGATAAATTTAATGATACTGAAGATACAGTTTTTTTACAAGCAACTGTTACATCTGCTCGGGGCGAAGTGAAAGTTTTCGATGCCTTTTGTTTGCAAAATGGAAAAATTTCCTATCATTTTACTGGGGTTATTTAGTACATTATTTCGGGTTAAAGACGACAAACGAATACTGGAACAGCAGTTATTAATTTTAGCGACAGAGGGGTAAAGCTCATGCAGGTTTCAATCAAAGTCAACGGGAAGCCGTATGACGCAGATGTCGAGCCACGCATGCTTCTTGTGGATTTCCTGCGGGATATTTTAGGTCTAACAGGTACGAAAGTTGGGTGTGATACAAATCAGTGCGGCACCTGTAATGTTTTGCTCAACCGAATGTCGGTGAAGAGCTGCACAGTTCTAGCTGTTCAAGCTGATGGCAGTGAATTAGTCACCATTGAAGGTGTAGCCCAGAATGGTCAACTTCACTTGTTGCAGGAGGCATTTTGGGAAATGCACGGTTTGCAGTGCGGTTTTTGTACACCGGGCATGATCATGTCATTGATTGATCTCCTGCAGCACAATTCCAATCCTAGCGAGGCTGAGATCCGCAACTCGCTGGAGGGTACTCTATGCCGCTGCACTGGCTACCATAACGTTGTCCGGGCGGTGCAGCATGCTGTTGAGATGATGCAAAAAGCAGATTCGTCAGAACCTTTGCTAACCACAGTCAATCGCGTATAGCCGATGAAAGACGTACTTGATGATGTTGAGCAGTGGCTGAGTCAGGGTCTTACAGTCGCGATCGCTACTGTGGTAAAGGTCGAGGGCTCAGGTCCTAAAGGTCCTGGAGCTGTGATGGCTGTCAACAATGCAGGGGAGGTTGCAGGTTCAGTTAGCGGCGGTTGCGTCGAGGGGGCTGTCGTTGAAGAGGCGATGCAGGTACTTGCAGGCGGTAAGCCACGGATTGTCACCTACGGAGCATTTGAGGAACTGGGGTTTTCAGTTGGTCTAACGTGCGGAGGCACGGTTCACGTCTTTGTGGAGCGCCTCAACTGCGATCGCATTTTTGTGGCTGGAGACCTCGATCAAATCTTTAAGGCATTGCGTTCTGAGCAGCCCTTTGCACTCTGCACAATGGTGGAAGGGCCTAGTATAGGGGCAAAGATGGGAGTTCCAGCAGACTTGTCCCAGCCTGTTGTTGGCTCCCTAGGCAATCCAGAGCTAGATCAGGCTGTTATCCACGATGCCCAAGGGCTGCTTGTCCAAGGACTCACATCGCTACTTTCATATGACATCAAGGGCGAGGTCCGGCAGGGGGAAATTGCAGTCTTCATCGAGTCCTTTGTACCCCCACAGCACCTTATTATCTTCGGTGCCATTGACTTTACCCAGGGGCTGTGCAAAGTGGGGAAGGTGCTTGGCTACCGAGTCACAGTCTGCGACGCGCGATCGCGCTTTGCTACATTGGCGCGATTCCCGGAGGCGGATGAGGTGGTGGTTGAATGGCCGGATCGGTACTTGGCACAAACCAAAGTTGACGAGCGCACAATTATCGTAGTGCTCACCCATGACCCCAAGTTTGACGTTCCAGCACTTACAGCCGCTGTGCGCACCGATGCCGCCTATATTGGTGCAATGGGAAGCCGCCGGACACATATAGACAGACTTCAGCGACTCCAGGAAGCAGGCTTGTGCGATCGCGACTTGCTCCGCATCAGCGCGCCGATTGGACTTGATATTGGCGCCCGCACCCCGGAAGAAACAGCAATTTCGATTTTTGCTGAGGTCATTGCTCTACGTTCAGGACACAAAGGGGGCAGGCTCACTCAGGGCTCCGGCTCTATCCATAGCAGGGTAAATCATTCGAGGAAAAAAGGAAATATTGATGATTTTGATCACAGGTGCAACTGGGACGAACGGACGCGAAATAGTCAAGCAGCTCTCCCTGGCTGGTGTTCAGGTACGAGCACTCGCCCGCAACCCGGAGAAGTTAGAACCGATCAAGGGACCCAAGGTTGAGATCGTCCAAGGCGACCTTGCCAAGCCTGAGACGCTTAACCAGGCGCTTAAGGGCGTAGACAAAATCCTTTTGCTGTGTTCATTTGGCCCATCTCAGGTGGAACTAGAGGGCAATCTCATTGACGCCGCCAAGCGCCTCGGCACGAGCCACGTCGTGAAGTTCTCTGCCCTCGGTGCAGATCCGAACTCGGCGATGACACTTGGTCGATGGCATGGAAAGACACAGAAGCAACTCGAAGAGTCTGGCATGGTGTTCACACATCTGCAACCGAACGTATTTATACAGAACATGCTGGGGTTTGCAGAGTCTATTGCGACACAGGGAGTTTTTTACCTGCCGATGAAAGACGGCAAAGTCAGTATGGTGGATGTCCGGGATATTGCAACGGTGGCGGTGAAGGTGCTTACTGAGCCGGGCCACGAAGGCAAGACATACGTGATTACAGGGCCTGAGGCGTTGTCCTATGCAGAGGTTGCCGAGAAACTTTCCCATGCAATTGGCAAGAAGGTGACCTACGTGGATGTGCCACCAGAAGGTTTCAAACAAGCAATATTGCAGGCGGGGCAACCAGAGTGGGTAGCGGACGTGCTCAACGAACTCTATGAAGTACTCAGTACAGGCCACGGCTCGGTTGTGACCAACGTGGTAGCCGAAGTAGCTCAGAAACAACCCTACTCATTTGACCAGTTTGCAAAAGACTACGCCCAAGTGTTTAAAGGTAGCTGAAACCACAGACTCATTTGTGAGTGTACTGAGGTCAAACCAAAAAATTGAAACGTTTAACAACGTTTACAAAGGTAGGCAGATCATGGGTGAGAAAATATTTGGCGCCTCTATCAAGCGGCGAGAAGATCCCGAGATGCTCCGGGGGGACGCAAAGTTCACTGCTGACATGGCGCTGCCAGGAATGCTTCACATGGCGATCTTGCGTAGTCCACACGGGCATGCGCGCATCAAAAGCATTGATACTAGCGCGGCTCTTAAGATGCCAGGTGTAGTTCGTGCGATCGCTGCGGCTGACTTAGAAGGCAAAATGATGCCCCTTCCCTGCGTTTGGATACCAGGCGGTGTGGAAAGCCACTTTCCATCCCACCCTATGGGAATACCCGGTGCTGGAAGTGTGCTAGCAAAGGACAAAGTTCGTTTTGTGGGAGACCCGGTGGTCGTCGTAGTTGCCGAAACCCGCTACCAGGCCTATGACGCGCTCGAAGCAATCCGTGTAGACTACGAGCTACTCCCAGTTGTTGTAGATGCAGAGCAGGCAGTCAAAGCGGGTGCCCCACAACTCCATGATGAAGTACCCAACAACCTTAACGCGCTTTGGAGTTGCGGGGACAAGGAAGCCACAGACCAAGCGATTGCAAACGCCGAAGTTGTTGTTACTCAAACTATTCGCAACCAGCGGATGATCAACAACCCCATAGAACCGCGCGGTGCCATTGGCCAATACGATGCTGGAACTGACGAGTACACCCTTTGGGCTTCCACGCAGTCATATCACAATCACCGTCTTCTAATCGCTCTTTATATATTGGGCATTCCCTATAACAAGTTGCGCGTTATTGCTCCCAACATCGGTGGCAGCTTTGGCACCAAGGGTTATGTCTACCCAGATATGCCGCTCGTTCTATACCTAGCCAAGGAACTTGGTCGTCCAGTGAAGTGGGTCGACACGCGAAATGGATTGATGCGCTCTACCGTGCAAGGCCGCGATCAGTTCCAGTATGTAACCCTTGCTGGTACGAAAGATGGCAAAATTACTGCACTTCGCTGTACAAGCTACGCCAACCTTGGTGCCTACCCTTCCACCATTGGACCGGGTGTTGCCACTGCCATGCTTGGCCGTAGCATCACGGGCGTTTACGACATCAAGTCAGCCTTCTGCGAGGTCTATGCCACTTTCACCAACACGGTTCCCTTGGGGGCCTGCCGGGGCTCTGGTCGTGCCGAGGCAACCTTCCTCGTTGAACGTTTGGTAGATCGGTTTGCTCAAGAGATTGGTATGGACCCCGCTGAGGTTCGGCGGCAGAACTTGATTGCAAAAGACAAGTTTCCTTTTGACAACGGTCTCGGCTGGCTCTATGACTCTGGCAACTATGAGCCAACACTCGACAGAGCATTAGAGATGATCGATTATAGCAACATCGAGGCCCGCAAAGCAGAGGCTCGAGGGCGCGGTAAACGTCTCGGCGTTGGCATCGGTTGCTTCGTTGCCGTCAGCGGCGTTGGCCCCTCACCTCGCATGGCAAAGGAGGGGATGCTCGGCGGTACTTGGGAGAGCGCTAATGTCCGGGTTCACCCAACAGGTGAGGTCAGCGTCATCATTGGCTCAAAACCGCATGGACAGTCTCACGATACGACCTTCGCTCAGGTTGCTGCCCAAGAGCTTGGCATTGATGTCAATCTCGTCAAGGTTATGCACTCCGACACCAAGAACACTCCCTTTGGTCAGGGTACCTATGGCAGCCGTTCCTTCAGTGTTTGTGCGCCTGCTATTCAGATAGCTGCCCAGAAAATTAAGGACAAAGTCTGCAAGACCGCTGCCCATATCTTTAAGGTAGCGGAGTCAGAGGTGGTCTATGAAAATGGCAAGGTGTATGTCAAAGGGGCACCTGATCAGGTCAAGACGTTACAGGAAATGGCGCTGACGCTCTGGTATGCCTGGGATATACCAGCGGGAATGGAACCCAATCTGGAAATCACTACTTTCTTTGACCCACCGGACTTTAACTATCCTTTTGGCACACATATTGCTGAGGTTGAGGTAGACGAGGCAACTGGTCAGGTCGAGTTGGTTCGTTACGTGGCAGTGAATGACATGGGTAACGTGGCCAACCCAATGGTGATTGATGGTCAAATCCACGGTGGCATTGCTCACGGGTTTGGTCAGGCGTTGTTAGAGCATGCTGTGTACGACGATAGCGGTCACCTGTTAACCGCCAACCTCAGGCAGTATGCCATGCCAAGGGCTACCCATTTACCTAGCTTTGAACTTGACCGCACTGTTACGCCTACACCCGTCAACAAGCTAGGCGCAAAGGCGGCTGGCGAAGTAGGGGCCATTAGCCCAACTGCGGCGATCGCCAACGCTGTCTGCAATGCCCTTGCTGATCTCGGTGTGAAGCACATTGACATGCCGATAACACCGGAAAAGGTTTGGCGTACAATGCGCGATGCCTTAGCCGCAAATGTAAGGCATTGAGGAAACTCGAGAAGTATTGGGGAGAACAACTTCTATGATCCCGGCTCAGTTCGACTACACCGCACCCAAGAGTCTAGAGGAAGCAGTGGAACTGCTTCAAGCAAACGAGGGTGCCAAGATTCTGGCTGGCGGTCAGATTCTGCTGCCAGAAATGAAACTTCGCCAGGCATTACCCTCAATGCTGGTGGACTTGCGAAAAATCCAGGGTTTGCGAGGCATTGGTTACCGTGAGGGAGACGGCGGTCTTCGCATCGGTGCAATGACCACCTACGCTGAGATTGCTGCCAATACAGACGTTAGAGAAAACTATCATGCCTTAGCTGAGGCGGCTAGTACCATCGGTGACCCCCAGATTCGCAACTGCGGCACAATCGGCGGCAATCTGGCCTCTAGCGACCCTGCTGCCGATCTAAGCGCTGTCGCACTGGCTCTTGAGGCAACAATCAATACTATTGGTCCGAATGGTATGCGCGCGATCGCAGCCGACCAGTTCTTTGTCGATTCACTCAAGACAGTACTAAAGCAGGGTGAGATCATCATCTCAGTTGACTTTCCATCCCATGTTGCCGGGACTGGTAGTGCCTACTACAAGTTCAAGCACCCTGCTAACTACTACAGCGTTTGTGGTGTAGCGGCGAAGATTTTCCGTCCTAACGGCGCTATTAATAAATGCTGCGTTGCTGTCACTGGTGCCACTGACCGTGCTAGGAGGCTGGGCGTGGTCGAGACAATATTGGAGGGCAAAGAAGTCACTGTAGATAACATTGCTGCCGCCGCTCTTCAAGCTAATGAGGGACTAACTTTCCGCTGGGATCTCTATGCCTCTGGGGAATACCGCGCCTACTTAACTAGGTTGCTCACCGAGAAAGCCCTTGCCTGTGCTGCTGAGCGCGGCGGGTTTCGCTCTCGATGACAACTCAAGCAGACTGAGTAAATGTTTAGGCAACTGATAAGTTGCGTTGAGTTTAGGAAAACGAAAGGAGTTTATATGAACACTAGAGAAGTGATCGAGAAATACTACGATTCCGCCAATGCAGGTGATTGGGATACCTGGCTAACGGTGTTTGATGACAACGTCGTTGTAGACGAACAGTTGGCGGGTCATCTCGAGGGGATCGCCCCCTTACGGGGTGCGATCGGTGGGATAAAGAAGGGCTATTCCAAGTTCCAAAACCTGCCAAAGAACATTGTGATTGATGGCAACGCGGGTTGCGCCGTCTCGCACATTTCTGCCGCTAACGCCAGCGGTGTGCCCATTGAGGCAAACGTCGCCAACTATTTCCGCGTTGAGAACGGCAAGATCACCTACATGGCTAACTTCCACGATACCAGGCCGTTTGACCCCTTTGTGAATCAGAAGTTGGACTGAGACTGGATCAATTTCTTGAGTAACACCAATGGAGGCTGTCATGAATGAATTTGATTTCATTGTTGTGGGGGGTGGTACGTGCGGCTCAGTTGTTGCCAACCGCCTCAGCGAAAACCCTGGGGTGAAGGTGCTGGTTTTGGAGGCTGGCGGCCCTAATATTCCCCCGAATGTAGATAACCCATCAGCATGGCCTAGCTTGCTCGGCTCAAAAGTAGACTGGAACTATACCACCGTTCCACAACCAGGCTTGTCAGGCCGTGTAACCCATGAGCCGCGCGGCAAGATCCCCGGTGGCAGCAGTAACCTGTACATTATGATGCATATCCGGGGGCATCAGTCAGATTACGATAATTGGGCCTACAACGGCTGTCCCGGCTGGTCTTACCAGGATGTTTTGCCCTACTTCCAGAAATTGGAAGATCAGGAAGATGACACGAGCCCGTGGGCAGGCAAAGGTGGTCCACTTCACGTCGCTAATGCCAAACTGCACAACCCGAATCCTACCTCTGAGGTGTTTATTAATGCTTGCCTCGAACTAGGCTATCCCTACACACAGGACTTTAACGGTCCGAACATGGAAGGGGCTGGCTGGCATCATGTCAACATCAAGGACGGCTTGCGTCATAGTATGGCAGTTGCCTATCTCAAACCGGCTTTGTCGCGACCCAATATAACCTTAAGTACGAACTCGCAAACCACTCGGTTGCTGTTTGCAGGCAAGCGCTGTAAGGGCGTGGAGTACACTCAGAATGGTGAAATTAAGACCGCCTATGCCAACTATGAGGTGATCGTCTGCGCTGGTGCGCTTGAGTCTCCTAAGCTGTTGCTACTCTCTGGTATCGGTAATCCCATTCAATTGAAGGAGTTTGGCATTTCTGTAGTAGCGGATGTGCCGGGTGTGGGCGAAAACTTTCACAATCACGTTTTGGCAGGAGTAATTTACGAAACGTCGCAGCCGCTGCCGCCGCCACACCAGAACCTGTCAGAAAGTGCCTTGTTCTGTAAGTCGGAACCGGGTTGGATCGGACCAGACCTTCAGATTGGCTTTGTGCATGTGCCGTTTGACATCATTATTGGTCAGAACAATCCCAACGCTATCAGCATCCTGCCCGGTCTTGTCCGCCCCGTGTCACGCGGTTGGATCAGGCTGGCAAGCAGTGACCCGCTAGCTCAGCCGCTTGTTAACCCAAACTACCTCAGTGCTGAAGCTGACGTTGAGAGATTAGTCCAAGCCGTCAAGATTTCCCGCGACATATTCGCAACCAAGGCTTTCTCAAGCTGGGTCAAACAAGAGTTGATGCCGGGACCTTCGGTGCAGGATCGCGATCAACTGCGTGCATTTGTCAGGCAAAAAGCCGACTCCTATCATCACCAAGCAGGGTCGTGCAAAATGGGCGTGGATCAAATGGCGGTGGTAGATCCCCAGCTACGTGTCTATGGTGTTGAGGGACTCAGGGTTGCTGACGCCAGTGTCATGCCTGTCGTACCTTCAGGGAACTGTCACACGGGCATTGTCATGATCGGCGAAAGAGTCTCCGACATGATTAAAGATGCACACGGCTTACATGCATAAAAACGTAGGCCGGAACTAATTCAATGCCGTTAGGGAGAGATTTGTAATGGCTTTTCTAACATTTTCTCATATCGCAATAAGTTGCAAAGACCCGATCGCGACGGAAAAGTTCTACACCAAGTATTTTGGCTTCAAGCGATCGCGGGTCGTATCACTTGGCAAAGAGCAGGTCGTCTTTATTAAGTTGGGTGATATGTACCTTGAACTCTTCCAGGCGCAGGGAGAATCCCCTGTCCCGCCGACTGACAAGGATGGCCCACCTTATCCCGCATGGCGTCATCTCGCTTTCCAGGTCGATAATGTCGACGCTAAGCTGGCCGAGATGGGCAGTGACGCGAAAATCACCCAAGGACCACTAAGCTTTGATGATTTTATTCCGGGATGGCGTTCGGTCTGGGTAGCCGATCCAAATGGCAATATCGTTGAACTCAGCCAGGGTTACGTTGATCAGGATAATCCACCGCCTTTAGACGCTTTCTTTAGCAGGTCGGAGTAATCAGCCTGCAAAAGTTGTGTAACCTTCAAAAAGTTTTTGCAAGAACGGGTAAAAGGATTTTATCATGCCTACAATTCCTGTCCAATTTACGTATTTAACAGGATTGAAAAGAGACATTTTTCGCAATGCTCGCCTAACTGGAACTTGGGATGAAAATGGCAGCTACTCTAACCAGTGGACTTCTATACCGATGCAGCAGACAACGGGCGAGGACGGCTGCCCGTGCTTCATAGCGACGGTCGAGTTGGATGACTCTCAAGTTGGTTGGCAATTTCGGTGGGGTGTGATCCTAGATGGCGCGGCAGGCAATGACATCTGGGGGCTCCCGACCGAGATCAACGACGGTAATTCGAACGAACGCTACCGAAGTTTTGAGCTGCGAAATGGAACTCAGCCTCAGCAAGAGAGATATTATCTCACCCATTGCCGCCGACTAGGGTCTCAAAAATACTATCGCCCTGGCACACCACAACCTGGGATTCAGTTCACAGTCTGGGCGCCAAATGCTGAAAATGTAGAGGTCGTGTTCGGACAACCGCACAACGGCTACATTGCCAACGATGGTGCCGGAATAGACACCTCCCGTCCGACGTTTCCAATGTTTCGCCAACCGGACGGGATTTGGCAGACGGATGTGGCAACGTCCTCACTTCTTGCAGATTTCTCCAAATTCGACCATAGTCCATACATGTTTAGGATTACGAAACCCAGCGGACAGGTTGCCTACCGGACAGATTTATATTCCCGGTGCCAGAACGGCAAGGGTAGGACGAATCCTCATGGATCTCCCTATTCCGGTGCGTACACGGATCTTGACGGCTCAGTCAGCTGCTCTGTAGTCATCGATCAAGAACTGGTGGCTAAAAATTTCCAGGAGCAGGTGTGGCCGGAACTCGAGTTCGTGCCGCACTCGGAGTTCTGGAACAACGAGTTCACACCTGATCGACCTGTCCCCAATCGAGTTGAGGATCTCGTGATCTACGAACTCCATTTAGGAGCCCTCGGGTACGGCAAAGACAGACCTGGAAACTTAGAGGATGCTATTGAACTGCTTGACAATTATTTAGTCGACCTTGGAGTTAACGCAGTCGAATTATTGCCGATGTCCGAATTCAGAGATGATGTCAATTGGGGGTATGAAACATCTCACTACTTTGCCCTCGAATACAGCGCTGGCGGTCGGGACCAACTGAAACATTTTGTTCGGGAGTGCCACCGTCGCGGCATCGCCGTGATCTTAGATGTTGTGTACAACCATTATGATCCCGATGGAGAGCGGGCCGAATGGTGCTACGATGCTGATGCTCCAGAACAGAACGCCTATTACTGGTACGAGGGAAAGGCTTCCGATTATCCAAATTTAAGCGACGGAAGTGGGGGATATGTTGACAACATGTCCACAGGTTTCGCTCCACGCTTCTATGAACAGATGGTGCGGCAGATGTTCATTAGCAGTGCAGCTGCCCTGATGGAAGATTTCCACATCGATGGCTTTCGGGTTGATCAGACGACTTCAATCCACTCATACAATGTGCTCCACGCTGATGGCAGGCCGATGGGTAATGTCAACATGTTTGGCGCTAAGTTCCTCAGGGAATGGACTCGGACTCTGAAACTGATCCGACCGACTGTGATGCTAACAGCGGAGGATCATTCTGATTGGGACAAAGTAACCGAGTCGCCTGATGTCGGAGGTCTGGGGTTTGATGCGGCTTGGTATGCGAACTTCTACCACCATCTAATCGGTGATACGCGGCAAGGATCAGATTATGCCAAATTGATCCCAACTGCTGGTTATGGCCAAGACCAGCCCTTAGCTATGGATTACTTCGCCTCCGCACTCGGATGGTCAGGTCATAAAAAGGTTGTGTATCACGAATCCCATGATGAGGCGGGCAACTCGTCCTATACAGAAGCAGGAAAAACGATTCACTCCAGGCGAACAATCGTGGCTGCAGTAAACTCAGCACCTCTGATTGGCGAAACCCGCCGCTCAGCCGAGGCTCGCTGCCACTTCGCTTTCGGCATGGCAATGCTGTCGGCTGGCACCCCTATGTTCCTCATGGGTGAGGAGATCGGCGCTCAAAAACCCTACAGGTATGAGGACTTCATCCAAAACCGGGAGGATCTGCTGGGTGAGCGACAAAACAACGGCCAGCGGATGTTCAAGTTTTATCAGGACCTGATCCAGTTTCGACGCAGCCATCCGGGACTGAGATCCCATGAAATCGATATTATCCATATCCACGATGCCAACCGGGTAATTGCTTTTAGGCGCTCTGATGCAAGTGAGGAGTTGTTAATCGTGGCTAGCCTTAACAATCATCCCTTTGAATCGGGATATACAATCGAATCTTCACAACTAGGAAATGGCGGTTGGAAAGAGATTTTCAACAGCGACACCGAGCTGTACGGGGGTAACAATATCGGGAATTTTGGAGCGACTATTCCTTGCAGTAACGGTCGTATTGATGTCGTAATACCGGCCAACGGATTTGTAGTACTCCAGAAGGCTTTGTAGTTACAATTATCGCTGCCTTGCCACTATGAATGCTGATTTTCTGAGTTAGCCTTTGATTGCGTTGAATCACTGGATCTCTTGCCAAAGTGCCTTTTGCGCTCTTGTTGGGGAACTCGGCTAATAAGGCAGCTTACTGCACCTATTTACAACTAAGGAGTGTGTTTCGTCTGATGAAAATTCTTATACTGCTGACCAACTCAGCCACGCTCACCTTATTAGATGGAGAAAAGCATGCCTCAGGATTTTGGGCTGAGGAGTTCGTCATCCCTTACCAAATCTATAAGCAAGAGGGATATGAAATTGATCTAGCGACGATAGGCGGTCTTACACCGAACGTGGATGAAACCAGCATCGATCCAAACTTGTTGCCGGACGTCAGGCCAGTGGGGGTACAGATAGATGATGCCGCCCAGGCCAGAGAGTTCGTCAAGTTTATTAACGAGTTGCCCGATCTTAAGAAACCCCTGAACCTGGATGACTTTACCAAGGCACAGGTCGCTTCCTACAACGGTATTTACATCAGTGGCGGGCATGGCGCGATGGAGGACATGCCGAAGTCGAATGCGATGACCCAAGTTTTGAGGTGGGCTATCGAGTTGGACAAGCCGATAGCGGCGGTTTGCCACGGTCATAGCGCGCTTTTAACACTTAGAAACTCCGAAAGTCACTGGCCGTTTGAGGGCTACCGCATGACCTGCTTCTCCCACGATGAAGAACTGGCTACTTCAATGGCAGGAATGTTACCCTTCGTGCTGGAGTTAGAGGTAAAGCGGCTGGGAGCTATTTACGAGAAAGCTGATGTGATCTGGGGTTCTCATGTAGTCGAGGATCGCAATCTCACCACAGGACAGAATCCGTATTCCTCTGAAGCGCTGGCCAAAACCTTTATTAAGAAATTGAGCCAAACCAAAGTTACAGCCTAATCGAAACCCGGTGGCCTGGAGCGATTGCGCTTACTGCTCCAGGTTCCCACTTGCTGGGCAAACCCATCCTTTCAGTAAACCTAATAAAAAAGCGCATGAATCAAGTAGATTATCTCCGGATTAGTTTAGTCGAGCAGTGCAATTTCCGGTGTCAGTACTGTATGCCGTCAGGGACAGAGCTAGACTATATCCTGCGGCAATTGTTGACGGATGAAGAACTGCTTACCCTGATTCAAGATGTGTTTATCCCAGTCGGATTTACCCGGTTTCGCTTGACTGGGGGTGAACCACTATTGCGCCCAGGTGTGGTGGAATTGGTACGCGCGATCGCATCTCTCCCCCAAACCCAAGACCTCTCGATGACCACTAATGGGTTTAAACTGGCTAGGATGGCGCCAGACCTCTACTCCGCCGGTCTCCGACGCATCAATATCAGCCTCGACTCCCTCGAGCCAGAAACCTTTGACCAGATTATCGGCAATCGCGGTCGTTCTCGCTGGCAGCAAGTCTGGGAAGGCATTCAAGTTGCCCATCAGGTGGGGTTTGATCCCCTGAAGCTAAATGTAGTCGTGATTCCAGGTGTCAATGACCACGAAGTTTTGGCTCTAGCCGCCTTGACGATTACCCGGCAATGGCATGTCCGGTTTATTGAATTCATGCCGATTGGTAACGCCCAGCTGTTCAGCGACCAGGGTTGGGTGCCTTCAGCAGTGTTGCGCCAACGCATCCGCTCACGTTGGGGTTTGACAGAATCGCAAGTGCGTGGTAAGGGCCCAGCTGATGTGTTTCAGATTCCTGGAGCCAAAGGCACACTGGGATTTATTAGTCAGATGTCGGAATGTTTTTGCGATCGCTGTAACCGGATGCGCCTTTGCGCTGATGGCTGGTTGCGGCCTTGTCTTTTAAATGAAAGCAATCAAATTGACTTGAAAACCGCGCTTCGTAGCGGTGCTGACTCAGCTCAATTGCGGGAGCAGGTGCTAAAGCTACTGGCACTGAAACCAGAGATTAACTTCAAGCAACGGGAATCGGGTGCGACCGGTGCCTACACTCGCACGATGTCTCAAATTGGAGGCTAGGCATCGATTAATCTTCACTTTTTGCGACAGAACCCAACTACTTACACGATCTAGAACTTGTGAAAATGCTGCTTCCGTCTCCTGTGCCTTATTTAGGCAATATGTTGGTGTATGAACACTAGGGCAGGAACTGGGTTCATAAAAACTGAGCCACCTTCGGCAATTGATAGTACAGCCATTGGCCTCGTCATTCTAGCGGCGGGAGCGTCTACCCGAATGGGGACACCAAAACAACTGTTATCTTATGGGGGACACAGCTTTCTCCATCACACCGTAGAGGTGGCAATTGCCTCTGGATGTCAGCCGATAGTAGTTGTGCTTGGAGCTTATGCCGAGCAAATCAAGCCTGAAATTAGTCAACTTATTGTTCAAGTCGTAGAAACCCAGGAATGGGTCGAGGGGATGAGTGCTTCGATTCGCACTGGTATAAAAGCGTTGAATGTGACGAAAAAGAATTTGGACGCAGTGGTGATTGTACTTTGCGATCAGCCCTTTATCTCTTCCCATATGCTCAATCAGCTGGTCACGGCATATTATTCCACAGGAAAGCCAATTATTGCTTCAGAATATGCAGGAACATTAGGTGTTCCTGCTCTGTTTGGCAAATCCTTTTTCTTGGAGCTTACGACTCTAAGAGGTAGCGAAGGAGCAAAACAGGTAATCAAAAAGCATGTCCATCAAGTCTTTGGTATTCCCTTCCCGGCAGGTGCCATAGACATTGATACTCCCAAGGACTATCATTTCCTCCAGGCTCTCTCCGCACACGAGTTTTGAAAAAGTACTGTCTTTAACCCTAAGAATCGGGGTTTGTGGATACCTGTAAAACAGGACACTGGGTAAACTTGTTTAGCTTTTTAATAATAAGTCATAAAACTTAATCTTCGCTGATACCTTCATTCGGAATGATTTGACAAACTTATTTCAGTAATAACTTGCTAAAAGCTAAATGCTTAAAAAATCATATAATTTCGGCTTTCTACGCCTAAAGGTGCTGTCAGGGCGAACGTGTTTGCGAATATTATAGCCAGTAAGTGTGTTTTTGCGAGGTGTGGCTCTATGTCGTTAAAACCTAAAGACAGTACTCAGACCGAGTTAAAACAGTTGTGGGGTGAATTCGTGCCGTCTCTGACCCCAGAACAAACAGACTTGTCGATTAAGCTGTGGCAGAAAATTAAGGTCCGGAGGGAGCGAGAAAAATAGGGCAATGAGCAGGTGGCAAATGATTTTGCGCGTATTGTACGCGAATTAGGCAAATATAACTAGTAATATATTTATCTGTGCGAAAGTGCCAGAAGTAGGAGCTTGGGCTGGTATCCACAGGCTATTTCTGTTATTGTGACCAATCAGGTCTTGTTGTGTAGGTTGCGCGACATGCAGGAAGTTTCGAGACCTGGCCATCCACATCTGACACTTAAATCATAACACCATCAAGGACTCTCACCGTATGCGCTACGACGTTTTCGGAATGTGCAACGCCCTGTTCGACATCCAGGCCGAGGTCAAAGACGAAACCCTCCGAGACCTGGGCTTGACCAAGGGCACCATGTCCCTGATCGGCGAGGACGAGCAGAAACAGATCGTGCCCAGCATCTACACGCACATCGTCAACACCGAGGCGGGCGGCAGCGGCGCGAACACGATGCTCGGCGTCGCCCTGCTGGGTGGCCGGGCCTGCTACACGAGCCGCGTCGGGAGCGACGAGCACGGCACCATTTACCGCGACGGCCTCGCGGCCCAAGGCGTCAAGCCAAACCTGGGCATTGCCGCCGGAACCACGGGCATCTCGCTGATCTTGGTCACGCCTGACGCAGAGCGCACTATGTGCACCTTTCTCGGCTTGTCGCGCGACCTGACCCGTGACGACGTGAACGTGGAGGATTTGCGCAACAGCAATTACCTTTACGTCACTGGCTACCTGTGGGATACGGACAACCAGAAAGAGGCCGTTCTGTTCGCCATGCAGGAGGCGAACAAGGCCAGCGTCAAAGTTGCCCTGAGCCTGTCCGACCCCTTCTGTGTCCACCGCCATAAGGATGACTTTCTACGCTTGCTCAAGGAGCACGTAGATATCATCTTCGCCAACGCGCAGGAGGCCCAAGCGCTCACTGACACCGATGATCCGAGCTCAGCGGCCAAGGTTCTCGCCCAATACGCCGACATCGTCGCCATTACTATGGACGAGAAGGGGTCGCTGCTTTTACAGGGCGATAGTAAGTACGAGATCCCCGTCTACCCCGTCAAAGCCGTAGACACCACGGGCGCGGGCGACATGTACGCGGCGGGCCTGTTGTACGGCCTGTCGCAGGGTCTGCCGCTAGACGTGTCGGGCCGGATCGCCTCTTATGCCGCCGCCCAGGTCGTTGCCAAACTCGGCCCGCGCCTGGAAACTATTGATATTACCAAAATCGATCAGCTCAAAAACGGCTCGACGCAATAGCCGTTCTCCACGCAAGTGTTAGAACTGGGTTGACCCAAAACGGGGTGTGGGGTATGGGGTGTAGGGAAACAGGGAAAGGAGTTATTTCCCCTACACCCTACACCCTACACCCCTTTCTTGCACACCCCATAAGGCAGCGATATGAGTAATATGAAATTAATGATTTTAGGAGTAACAACGCCTTTATTCAAACGTAATTTAGACTGTAACAAATGACTAGCCGAGTGTAGCATCGGTAGGGATGGACACTCAGCGCATGTGCTTCTGGCTAAGAGTGAATCAGCATTTGTCAAACTTCCCACTACCCCCCTTGCACTAATCTCAATGCTCCAATTTTCAAGACGCTTCTCGCTGCTCCAAGTTGCCTTTTTTGGTGGAGTGCTCGCTACAACTGCTACTTTGTCTCTATTTGGCCCAGTTTGGTGTAGCTCTGTACGCGCCGCGCTAAAAGATAGTCCCAAAGCCATGGTTGATGAAGTCTGGCAATTCGTTAACCGCGAGTATGTTGATGGCACATTCAATCACGTTGACTGGCAAGCGACCAGACAGAGTCTGTTAAGCAAAAACTACACCTCTCGCGAACAGGCTTACTCTGCCGTCCGGGAAACTTTAGCCAAACTGGGAGACCCTTACACTCGCTTTCTAGACCCCAAACAGTACCAAGCCCTGACTGACCAAACATCTGGAGAAATGTCTGGGGTTGGTATTCGCATGGAACTGAACCAAAAAACCCAGCGGCTCACCGTTGTGGAAGCTCTGGAGAAGTCGCCCGCCCTCAAAGCTGGGATTAAAGCTGGGGATCAGATTTTAGCAATTGATGGCAAACCCGCTCAAGGACTGAAAGTGGAGGATGCCTCCAAACTGATTCGCGGCAAGGCAGGTACACCTATTTCCCTGCGGATTGGGCGGCAGGGGCAGAGGGACTTTGAGGTGAAGCTGACACGCGCTCAACTTGAACTGTCAACAGTTAGTTACAATCTCAAGCAGGAAAACTCGAGGCGGATTGGATATATTCGCTTGGAAGAGTTCAGTGCCAACGCACCCGCTCAAATGCGTCGGGCAATCCAGGCTCTCAATCGCCAGCAAGTCGATGGCTTTGTGCTGGATCTGCGTGGCGATCCTGGCGGTTTGTTAGATGCGAGTATTGAGATTGACCGGATGTGGCAGGAGAATGGTGGGATTGTCCGCACGATAGACCGGAAAGGAGACAGTGAGCAGCTCAAAGCTGATCGTACCGCGCTGACCAAACGGCCACTGGTAGTTCTAGTGGATGGCAATTCGGCCAGTGCCAGTGAGATTCTCACTGGTGCCCTTAAGGATAACCATCGAGCGGTGGTCGTTGGGAGTCAAACCTTTGGAAAAGCCTTAGTCCAGTCGGTTCATTCGCTCTCAGATGGTTCCGGCTTGGCGGTCACCATTGCCCATTACTACACGCCAAATGGAACGGATATTAACCACAAGGGGATTGCGCCTGATATCAGGATAGACTTGACAGACGCTCAGCAGCGGCAGCTAGCTGCTAACCCAGCGTTGATTGCAACTCAGTCTGATCCTCAATATGCACGTGCGATCGCTGTCTTAGCCACTAACTCCTTCGCTCAGTCGCCGCCAAATCAACCGCTCAAACCAGTAAGCAGTCAGTGACATTTGTCAAACTTTCGCTAGATTGGAAAAAATTAGCGGCAAGGAAAACTTAGATGTCAGCACAATTGTTACTGGTTGACGATGAACCCGGATTGCGTGAAGCCGTCAAAGATTATCTGCAAGAGAGCGGTTTCAAAGTTCAAGTTGCCAGTAACGCCCGTGAGGGCTGGGAGTTGATGCAGCAAAACCTACCTGACTTGGTGATTTCCGACGTCATGATGCCCCAGGTGGATGGCTATCAGTTCCTCAAGCAAATGCGGGAAGACCCCCGCTTCAAGGCTCTGCCAGTGGTGTTTTTAACTGCTAAAGGCATGACGAGCGATCGCATCCAAGGCTATCAAGCCGGTGCTGATGCCTATCTCCCCAAGCCGTTTGATCCAGATGAGTTAGTGGCAATTGTCGAAAACTTGCTGGAGCGCCGTGGCGCCGCCGCTCCTCCTGTGGGCGAGGACGGTGAGACGCCTGATCTTGCTGATCTTGCCAATCAGATTGCTCAAATTAAGGCGCTGTTAACTCAGCGCAGTGGGATCGCTCAAACCCCTGCGCCAATTAAAATCGACTTGACGCCCAGAGAACAGAGTGTTTTGGACTTGGTAGCGCAAGGGCTGATGAACAAAGAAATTGCCCGTCGTTTAGAAACCAGCGTCCGCAATGTGGAAAAGTACGTCAGTCGCTTGTTTAGCAAAACTGGCACAAATAGCCGTACTGAGTTGGTTCGATTCGCTCTCGAACACGGCTTGGCTAAGTAGAACTGAGAACTGAAGTTGAAAAAGGACTCTTGTCCCAAGAGTCCTCTTTTTTGTCAATAACTGAAGTTCATCCTCTTGAATTTCTTAAGAAACTTTACATTTATTTAAGTTATTTTCATATTTAGGTCACGGGCGTAATCATACTGATAAGTTTAATAATATCCTGATCAAAAAACTCAGCAATGAAAATTTCAAAATCTCCAAGGCATTTGGGCCAGTCGATCTCTATGGGAGTTCTGCTAGTGCTGACGAGCGTTGGCGTTATCACCCTGATGACGATGCACAGTGGGGCTTTAAGATAAGCAGTTCTCATTTTTTTTTAAATAGCTTTACAATCAATCGCTCAAAACTAATATAGGGGCAGGCACTCTTACCTGCCCCTACGAAGGTAAATGCGTTGTTGACATCCTCCCGCGCTATACCGCGACGGTTAGCGTCGGGATTTTAACCAGAACGCAAGTTGGTATTAGAGGCGCTGAAGCAAGCTGAGACCATGGGTATCAGTGCCACAGGTATTCAACAAGCCGTAAATAGCAGCCAGTTGTTGTATCTGTTGGGTTTCTACGGGGCTGGGTCGCCAGGGGTTGGGGTTGTTGTAGGCGTAGTAGGTTTCAACGCCGTCGATACCCACTTGAGCGGCAGCTGGGATCAGTTCGAAATGCGATCGCTTGTAACGAGCCGGGTGAGCTAATACCGCCAGTCCCCCAGCTTGATGAATGGCGGCAATCACGTTTGCTGCCTGATAATCGTTGCCGATGGCAGGTTGTCTTTGGAGATAGGGTGCCAGCACTGGGTGTGCTGGCACGAAGGCATAACCCAGGATGTGGACTTCGATTCCCAGAAGCCCGGCGTTGATTTCAACACCACTCCAGAAGTGAGGGGCGCTATGAGCCGAACGGGGGTTGCTCAACTTCCAGTTTTCTAGCCAGCGCTGGGCAACTTGGTAGCCGCCAAGGGTGTGGTGATCTGTGATCGCAAGCCCCTTAAGACCTTGGGCGAGCGCCTGCTGGATCAACTCTTCCGGCTGAAATCTGCCATCAGAGTGGACAGTATGCATATGGAAGTTGAAAGACCGGGGACAACTTTGTGCATTAATGGTCTGGAAGACTTGCTTCAAAAGTTGGGGTGAAGCAGAACTCTGGGCAACATTGACAGCCATAACCGCCTCTGAACGAAAGTACGTTCGTCTAATAGCTCTAACAGATTGCCACGAGAAGCCTTTTTATCGCTGAGTGCAAATTGCTGCTTTAGACAACAGTCGGTAGCGACCAAAGGCATCGGGGCCAAGTTTTCATTATGTTAACTTTAATTGTAAAATGCTAAAATGTATTCTAGGGGGCGTAGAACTACTGAATAAATCCCTTTCAGGGATTGAAATCAAATCAGGGCTGGGAATAACTCCAAGCAGCGGCTTCCTCCCACCCTAGACCCCGTCTCACAATCACGGGTTCCTCTCCTGTCAAGTCCAGAATCGTCGAAACCTGATCTCCAGGTTCCTCGCCATTGTCTACAATCACATCTACCAACTTGTCCAAACGATCAAACAGTTCCACCCGCGAGATGTTCATTTCTGTTTCCAGCGAGAGCTTCGTATCTTTGTGATCTTGAGGAAGGTGCGCCGATGTAGAAATAATCGGATTGCCCAATGCTTCCAACAGAGCCAAACTCACAGTATGATGCGGCACCCGAATACCAGTGGTTTTGCGCTTAGGAGACTGAACCAGTCGCGGCACAAACTTCGTAGCAGGCAGAATGAAAGTGTACGGTCCCGGAACCAACCGCTTCATAATCCGATAGGCTGTGTCACTCACCCAGGCATAGGTCGCTACATTAGAAAGAGAGGGACACAGAAAAGTCAGTGGCTTCTCATTTGATAGCTGCTTAATCTGCCGCACTCGTTCGAGTGCCGACTTCACAGTCAAATCACAACCAATCGCATAAACTGTATCCGTAGGGTAGAGCATCACTGCACCATACCGTAGCGCGTCTCTAATCTCTTCTATTCTACGGACTTGGGGAGTATCGGGATGAACTGTGTAAATCGTCGCCATAAAAAATTCCAAAAGGAGTCAGGAGGAGATGAAAGCTGGGAAGGGGTGTCCCGTCCGCAGAACTGTCGTTCAGGAGGAGATGAAAGCTGCGTGGCAGAAAGCCGTCTGCAGAAATCGCCTTTTGAGAGCTTTTGCCGCACAGGGGTGTCCCGTCCGCAGAACTCGCGTTCAGGATAAAATTCTTGGTTTTCTTTGGTTCTGGCTGCGATCGCTCCTTCTTCATTCTGACGAAGGAGATTTCTGACTTCTGACTTTCCAATGCTGTTATATGACTTACTTTTGTGGGACTCCTTCTCCTATGACAAAGCTAGCGTATCTTGAATGTCCGACTGGCATTGCCGGTGATATGTGCCTGGGAGCACTCGTCGATGCCGGTGTTCCCTTGGAGTACCTAATTGAAAAACTCAAAGCGCTCTCGCTTGAGCATGAGTACCAGCTGCGGGCAGAAGCCGTCCACCGCAACGGTCAGCTGGCGACTAAAGTCCATGTGGATTTATTAGCTGACCATGACGATGGTCATAGGCACAACCACGGACGCCACCTGCCAGAAATAGAACGCCTGATTATAGCAGCTGGGTTGCCGCCACGGGCAGAATCTTGGAGTCTGGCGGTATTCCGGCAACTGGCAGAAGCAGAAGGGGCGGTGCATGGCATTCCCCCAGGAATGGTTCACTTCCATGAAGTGGGTGCTGTAGATGCCATTGTGGATATCGTCGGCACCAGCCTTGGGTTGGATTGGTTGGGGATTGAGCAACTCTACTGCTCGGCGCTACCGACTGGCGGCGGCACGATTCAGGCGGCGCATGGCTGTCTGGCGGTACCAGTACCTGCAGTGTTGAAATTGTGGGAAATGCGCGGCTGTCCGGTCTACAGTAATGGCATTGAACGGGAACTGGTAACGCCAACCGGGGCTGCGATCGCAACTACCCTTGCTACCAATTTTGGTTCCCCACCAGCGATGACCCTCCAGCGGGTGGGACTGGGAGCTGGTTCCCGTGATTTACCGATTCCCAACATCTTGCGACTTTGGCTGGGTGAAGTTAGGGGTCAGGGGTCAGGGAGCAGGGGTCAGGGGTTACAATCAATTTATCCTGGTGATACCAGCCCCTGCCTGGAAACGATTTCGGTATTAGAAACGCAAATCGATGACTTGAGTCCTCAAGCGATTGGTTATGTGTTTGAGGCGTTATTCGCTGCCGGTGCTGTGGATGTCTTTACCCAGCCAATTGGGATGAAAAAGTCCCGTCCAGGGATTTTGCTCACAGTTATTTGCCATCAGGAGAATTTGCTCAGTTGTGAGGCGGTTGTATTTCGGGAAACCAGTACTTTGGGAATTCGTCGCTCCACCCAGCAACGTGCTATTTTACAGCGTGAAATTCAACAAGTTGAAACCGAATATGGTGCAGTGCGAGTGAAGGTTGCCTGGATGGGAAAAGACGAACAAAGGGCGCTCGAGCGTAGCGAGAAGGCATTCACGCTGATCACCAACGTCCAGCCAGAATATGAAGATTGCGCACACTTAGCGCGACAACACAACCTCTCCTGGCGCGAAGTCCACCGGCTAGCGCTACACACCTGGTATCTGCAACAAAATTCTCTGGGCGATGCATCCGCTCAGCTGCCAACCAAAAAAGATCAGGCAAGTTTGCAGCCGTTAGACTCAAACTCATCTGATCTTGCATGAACTTCAGTCTTCAGGTGACGAACCGGACGACGACAACGCCAACTGCAAGCAGTATGGCGGGGGCGATCGCTCTTCTAGGCTAAATTAATCAGCAGCATCACCAGCGGCATCACCCGCTTTATATAAGGTTTTCTGCGTAGTCTTGAGAGCTTGATTCACCTTATCTTGGAAAGCATCAGAAGTGTTTTCTGCTGTGCGCTGAGCTTTGTCAACTACGTCTGTGGCTGCCGAAGCAGTATTATCCTTGACATTCTTAGCCGCCTGCTTGGCACCCCTGGTTAAGTCTTCAGGATCAGGAGTGTTCGCCTTAACGGTTTGCTTCACATCCTCTGCTGTCTGGTTAATACCTTTAGTCAAGTCTCTAGCCGCATCCCGAGTAGCGTTTTTGGCATCTTCAGCTGTCTGCTTTGTTTCCTTTGCGACATCCTCAGCTGCACCCTGAGCTTTTGCCTTCGTTTCTTCGGTACTTCGCTTCAGATTCTCGCCAAAATCTTCAGCATTCTCAGCCTTCTTGTCAAGGATACGCTTGGTATTTTCTCCCAGGTTGCTCGTCTGGTCAATCACGTTCTTTTCAGCATTGTCCACAAGGGCTTTTGCTTTTTCTGAGGCAGGCGACGTGTTGATTCTAGGATCTACATCACTGAAATCATTCATCCCACCTTTCGAGAAGGTATTAGTCACAGCCTCATCAGGGACTTCAGGTCTAGGATTCTTCTTCCCTGGCACTGCTTGCAATCCAGCAGGAACTTCGGGTCTACGATTAGGTGTTTCTGCTTGCACTTTACCACTGCTGCAAGCCGTGCTAACAAATAATAAAACACCTGCCAGAAAAGCCGTTAAGACTTGGCCCAGTCGAATCCTTTTAAGCGCAGCAATGAGTCTGTTCATAGCAATACTCCATGCCCTAGTTTGAATTAGTTAAATGTGAACTACAAAGTGTCACACGATGGCGGCAAGTAGGGGCGACCAACTTTCTTCGCCCCTACGTCGCCAACTTGCTTACAAGCCTGAAATCGCTTGTTAGTGACAAAGGAAAAGGTTGCCCCCTTCAAAATTTACAGTAATTGGGGCAAAAAACTAATTTTTATTTATGTAAGGCGGGATTGCTCTGAAATTCAGGTCTTTCCCCAGCCTCATCTGCCTTTTCTTTCGTAAATTCCGAGGCATCTTTAAACGCCTCCTTAACCTTGTCGATTCGGTTTTCCAATCGCTCTTTTAAAGCAGGATCGCGCTGATTTAGCCCACCGGGTTCAGGTTGCCGGAAGTCTTCCGGGGTTATTATTGGTAATTCTGCTTGCTTTTCGGCTCTACCTGCTGGAGTCTCAGCACCGGGGTAAAGCATCTCAGAATCTTTGTCTATAGCAATCAGCTGTTGGAACCGCTCTTTGTTAGCTTGGTCACCCTGAGACTTGGCTTTTGTAGTATTGACTTTAGGGTCAGTGGACATCTTCAAGTTGGTGTAAGTGTCTCCACCACCCGACTTGTATGGGTTGTTTCCACCGCCAGCTTGCACTGCCGGATTTTCTGGATTTGCGCCTTGAGTAGTGGCACCACTACAAGCAGTGCTGACAATCAGCAACACGCCTGCTAAAAAAATGGTCAAAATCTGACGCAGTCGCAGTTTTTTGAATAAAGCCGTCAACCTGTTCACAAATTCCTCCTTTCAACTTCGAGCCAGCCAAGTGTTTCGCTTAACAGTTTCCATGTGTAGCCAAGGACACATCACCGTCTGCCGCAGCGTGTCATGCTCCAGTTAGCCAAACAGCTAGGCGGAACGAGTTGGCGTTATTGTCAAGGTTGGCTAATAATTAGCCAACCTTGGTCAACAATACGAAGGAAAGTGCGATCGCTGCCTCTAGCAAAGGTCACATTCTTACTGTCACTTCCAACCTCTTGTTATCTAACTCTAGAGAGATTCACACCGCCCCACATCTACACTTGTTTTAATCAGCCGCCAGTGCCGAATCCAAGCAAGCCCTCAACTTTTCGGCTAGGACTCGTATATAGGGTTCGGTGAACATACTCATGTGATTTCCAGGAACCTCGTGAACCTCTAACCCTCCAGCCACCAGCTTACCCCAGCCCAATTCGGGGTCAACCGAGCACCAATCTAACCATCCTTCAAACGGATCAATGGCTCGGAAGAGGATTGCCCGACCCGGATACACTTGAGGTACATAATCTTCGTCCGCCTGTTCGTGAGCCTCTTGTAAAGGGGATATGTAGTGAACTTTCGGCAAGGGCTGCTTGTGATCTGAATAAAACCTGCGGTTCAACTTCTTCTGTATATAGGTTAATTTCTCTTTCGGTTTAAGTCGTAATAAGTTCCCCAAATGTATCGAGACCCGAGCAGCGACTGGTAAGGGTCTGAGCCACCCCGGACCGGGAGTATCAAACAAGACCAGCATCGCCACTTTCTGGCCTTGTGCGTGCAGCTGTTGAGCCATCTCGTAAGCCACCTTACCCCCCATAGAGAAGCCGCCCAGAAAATAAGGTCCCTGTGGCTGGACAGTACGTATTTCCCTGATATAGTCAGCCGCCATATCCTCAATCCGAGTGTGGGGAATTTGTTGTCCATCCAGCCCCTGTGGTTGTAGCCCGTAGACTGGTTGCTTGTCACCCAAATATCGGGCCAAATTGTAGAACATTAAGACACTGCTATAACCACCATGTATGCTGAACAAAGGCGGTTGAGAATCACCTGACTGAATTTTTACCAGCGGTTTGGTGTGTGCTGACCATTCTGCGTGGAGAAGAATGTTCGCTTGTTGCTCGACAGTTGGTGCTTGAAAGAGGGTAGCCAGGGGAAGATTTTTGCAGAATATCTTCTCAATTTGGGCAAACAGACGCACAGCCAGCAGTGAGTGTCCCCCCATCTCAAAGAAGTTATCTTTCACGCCAATAGGCTGGATGCCTAAAACCTCTTCCCAAATCGTGGTCAGCTGGGTTTCCAAGGCATCTCGGGGAGCCACGAAGGCAAGTTCCAACTCGGGTCTGAGGTGGTTCGGTGTGGGTAGCGCCCGGCGATCTACCTTACCGTTGGGTGTGAGGGGCAGAGCGTGCAGGAACACAAAGGCAGAAGGCACCATGTACTCAGGCAGCAGCTCCAACAGGAAGCGGCGTAACTCGCCTACTGTTGGTGCAGGCTGCAGTTGTAAGACTACATAGGCTACCAGGCATTTCTCTACCGATACATCCTCCCGAACCATGACTACGGCCTGCTGCACTCCTGGGTGCTGGTGTAAGGCAGTCTCGATCTCCCCAGGCTCGATGCGGAAGCCCCTGATTTTCACCTGATGGTCGATCCGGCCTAAATACTCAACGTTGCCATCCGGCAAATAGCGGGCCAGGTCTCCGGTCTTGTACAACCGCGCGCCTGGCTCTTGGCTGAAGGGGTTTGGAATGAACTTTTCCGTAGTCAGGGCAGGTTGATTGAGGTAGCCCCGGCCCAGACCGATCCCACCAATATACAGCTCGCCGGGTGCCCCGATTGGCATAGGCTGTAGGTAAGGACTGAGGACGTAGACCTGCACATTGCTGATCGGTCGGCCAATCGGTACGTGCCACAACTCATCGTCGAGATCGCTGGAGGTGTAGCAGGTGGCGTCCCAGACTTCCGAGGTTCCATAGAGATTGTAGAGTCTGCTGTGTGGCATCAATTGCCCAAAGCGTTGAAGCAGATCCACACTAAGGGCTTCGCCGCCCACCGCCCAGAACTTGAGGGCCAAGAGCTGCTGCTGTAGATCGGGGTAAGTGTCCAGTAGCAGGCGCAGCAATGAAGGCACAACCCAAATGCGGGTGACCCGGTGAGCGGCCAGCACCTGCACCAGCGCCTGGGGTTCTTGCAGCACACGTTGCGGGATGATGACGATTGGAACACCTTGGAGCAGGGGTCCGAGCAACTCCCACAGAGAGTCGACAAAGTTCAATGCTGTATTTTGGCAGCAGACCTCACCTGGCTCGAATGGATACTCTTTCCACATCCAGGCGAAACGATTGAGCAATTGCCGATGCTCGACCCCAACACCCTTGGGCTTGCCAGTCGAGCCGGACGTGTAGATAATATAGGCCAGATGAGATGGGGTGATGCCAGGGCTGATGGGGTTGGCCTGGTGCCGCGCGATCTCATCACCGTCTGCATCTAAGCACACTACCCGTACATTAGCGGTGGGCAAAAGCGCTGCCAGGTGCTTTTGCGTTACCAGCACTGCTGCCTGGGCGTTCTCGAACATAAAAGCCAGGCGCGACTGCGGATAGCTCGGATCTAAGGGTAGATAAACTCCCCCCGCCTTCAGCACCCCTAACAAACTGACGGCAAGGTCGAGCGATCGCTCCAGGCAGATGCCCACGACTACCTCAGGACCAACCCCTAGGGTTTGCAGGTAATGGGCTATTTGATTGGCGCGCCGGTTTAGTTCCTGGTAGCTCAGTTCTTCGCCGTTGCTTTTGAACGCTGTCGCTCCTGGATGCTTGGCGACCTGTGCTTCGAACAGATCCACTATGGAGCGCGAGGATGGCTTGTCGCTGGCGGTACTATTCCACGCTGACAAAATTTGCTCCTGCTCAGCCACCCTCAGTAGGGGCAAAAGCGACAGGCGTTGATCTGGATCGGCAGCGATCGCCTCCAGCAGTGTTTGCCAATGCCCTAGCATCCGGGTAATCGTGGCAGCTTCGAACAGGTCGCTGTTGTACTCAAGCGTTCCACGCAGGCCGAATTCTCCTGCTTCGATTGCTAAGGTCAAATCAAACTTCGCCTCCCCCTCACAGTCCCACCGGGTAGGCAAGAGATCCGAAAACTGCTGTGGTTTAAGGGGTTCTTGTTCGCAGATGAACATGACCTGGAACAGAGGGGTGTGGCTCAGGTGGCGTGGGGCCAGTTCTTCCACCAGCTTTTCAAAGGGTATGTCTTGATTGATATAAGCTTCCTGGGTCACCTGCTTCACCTGCCGCAGCACCTCCCGAAAGGTCGGGTCGCCTGCCAAGTTGGTACGCAAGACTAGGGTATTCACAAACAACCCGATCAGTCCCCAGACCTCTTCCATTTTGCGGTTGGCAATCGGCGAGCCGACCAAGATATCATCTTGACCTGTGTAGCGGTAGAGCAACGTCTTGAAGGCTGCAAGCATTGTCATGAACAGGGTGACATTTTCCCGCTGACTCAACGCCAACAGTGCCTGAGACAGGGGCCTTGAAATTACCAGCGATTGACGTGCGCCCCGGAATGTTTGCACAGGTGGCCGCGGTCGGTCGGTTGGTAGCTCCAGCATCGCAGGGGCACTGGCGAGTTGCTGTTTCCAGTAGGCAAGTTTCGTCGCCCCTACCTCACTCTCCAGCCACTGCCGCTGCCAGAGTGTAAAGTCGGCGTACTGAATCGGTAGCTCGGCCAGCGGCGAGGGCTTCCCGGTGGAAAAAGCGGTGTAGAGAGTTGCCACCTCCTTAAAGAACACCATCTTTGACCAACGGTCACAGATGATTTGGTGCATCGTTAGCACTAATACCTGCTCTTTCTGGGCCAGCTGTATCAGCGCCACCCGCAGCAGTGGGCCTTGGGCCAGGTCAAACGGCTGTTGGACTTCAACTCTAGCTAGCCGCCGGGCCTCGGGAACTCGCTCCAGATCAGGCATCGCTTGGAGATCCACCACCCGTAGCTCCAGGGTCATCTCCGGGGCGATCGCCTGGGCAGGTTGACTATCCCTGGTCGGGATCGTGGTTCGTAAGACTTCGTGGCGCTTCACGATCTCGTTCAGGCTCTGCTCCAGGGCGACCCTGTCGAGTAGGCCTGTCAGATGAACCACTTCATAAATGTTATAAGCAGAACTACCGGGCTGTAACTGGTCGAGGAACCACAGCCGCTGCTGCATAAACGACACAGGAGCAGGACCCAAATCTGGACGCTGAGGAATAACCTCTGCTCCAGAAGTGCTTGTAAATTTGCCCAGTAATCGCTGATCGAATAAGACTGGTTTTACTTCTAAAAGTTTAGTTCCCCCTGAGGAGGTATCATCTTTTTTATACATATATTTACTCCTTTACAAAAACTTAAAGCGCGGCTGTTGCCGTTTGGGATTAATCGCTTTTACACGGAAAATCACGAAATATTCCTATAGCCGCTAGCTGGCTGCCCGAGCGCCATTTAGAAGCCTAAACATACTAATTTGAGCAGAACACACAGATGAGCTAAAACTAGCACTTCTAGAAAACAAGCACTTGCGTCTACCTATACGTATTAAGCGTTTAGTCCGTCAAACGATTGTTTTTGTAAATATTGTTTTGAAAAAATTTTAACCTTTTTCAGGTATCATTGTCTCGTTTTAAACAAAATTTAACCTAAATACTGACATTAACCCTGTCAAGGGCGAGCACATAGGTGGTTACAATTTTGTCAGTCAACCAGGTATGTCCCTGGTTAATATGGCAAATCAAACGACCAAACATCAGGGTCGCTGCCATCCGGCAACTAAGAGCTGTCTTCCATATTAATCTCGCCCCTGAAATTTTTATACTGATATACTAATATGTAGTCTTACCTTTTGTGTGCAGTCTCGGTCACTTATCGTACTGTCATAGTAGAAACATATAACTAAAGGCTGCATCGGTCTTCAGGTCTATTTTGAGATCGTATTAGAATACACCAAGGTCACGAGAAAGCGGTCTGGCTGTTGCTTTTGTTGAACAGCTTGCTGGTTAGACCCCTACCGCTAGCCCCGCTAAGTTCTGAGATGGGCCCACTGTAGTCAAGTTGTTAAAACAGAGATTTTGATGATGCTTTAAATTCTTCCCAGGCCCGATTAACCGCTTTCATAATTTCTGTTGCTACAGATATACAATCTTGATTGTAGTCGGGGTGCCATTCCGTCGCTAATTTTTTATATGCGGCTTTTACTGTATTAGCTGGTGAATCAACACTAACCCCCAGCACCTGCCACCAATACCCAGAAACCGGAGGAAACGGTAAAAGTAAGGAAGCCAATTCATCTCCGTAAAATTTTTGGATCTGTGTTCTTGCGCCCAACCTACCCAAACGCTTAACTGCTTTTTGTTTCCAAGGCTCCAAAGCGGCTACTAGCCTTTGTTTTCCTGCTTCAGTAAGCTTAAGGTCGCGCCGCAAAGAAGCACGTACTATAGATTTAGTTATGTGTGGTGGTAGTGGTGGTAGCTTTGTTTGTTTTATTTGTTCTAAGGCTTCTTGGAACTCTTCCTTATATTCAGTAGGTACTCTAAGGGGTGTAGTATTTCTCCCAGTAGGCTTTGTAGGCATATGGTTTACTAGAAGCGAAAGCGGTTAAACGTTTATACCCTAGAAGCCTTTTACCGTCAATATCACCCCCTAGAGGTAGTTTCACCCCTGCCTATCAAAGCTTTAATAGAGTTCTGGCGATACGTTAAATAATCCCCAAAAAAATCCTAGTTAGAACCGCTTTATAAGCATTCTAGCAAGGATTTTGAGATGGGGGCAGAGGGACTTGAACCCTCACGACTTTCTAAGGTCAACGGATTTTCATTCTCCCGCAGCTTTCACTACTGCCTCATGGGTAAAACCCAAAAGCTTTGAGAATTGGACCCTCCCTTTACCCTCGTCTTGACGTTAGGGTAGCTCCCGTCGGGCCTCTGCACCTTCCGAATTTGTGACTTCGGCTTGGCTCAGGATTGCCTTGTCTGTTGCCAGATTTAGGTTTCCCTGAATTTGAGAGCAGTCACTTGACAAATTTCTCTGTCAAGGCTCAGTTACCTAAGTCCGTAGCGTCTGCCATTCCGCCATGCCCCCCTTTTGGGTTCGGTCTGGGTCGTCGCTGTTATGCAATCATAACCCAGCTACTTATATTAACATTGACAGCAGTGGGAGTGTCAAGTAACTGTAGCTGTGAAAAAGTGATCGCTCCCCTTGCTCTTACGCAAGCAGTAGAATAAACTAGGCTGATGATGCCTCTCTCACAGGGAAGGCAGATGAGCTGAATACGGCAAATAAATTGCCTTGTTTTAAGGGCGATCGCTAATTTTTTTCCAATTCTAGAAACAATTATGTTTTTGGCGCTACTGTATCTGATTTTGGCTGGAGCTTACCTCTTAGCAGTTCCCTTGGCAGTGTTGTTCTACCTGAAACAGCGATGGTACGTGGCTAGCTCGTTTGAGCGCGCCTTCATGTACTTCCTGGTATTCTTTTTCTTTCCAGGTCTGTTACTGCTTGGCCCGTTTGTGAATTTTCGACCCCAGCGGCGACAGCTCGAGGTATAAATATATATAGGTTATAGCTCGCTATGCGAAGGATTGACGTTCTCGGCATTGGTTTGGGCGTTTTTGCCGCCGGTGGACTGGCGTATGTGATCCTGCAGGTGGCTGGGTTAGATAGTCTGGAGGCGGGCGTCTGGAGCCAGCTGTTGTTGGTTGGTGGGTTGATAGGCTGGCTGGTGACTTATGCTTTCAGGGCTGTAGGGCAAAAGATGACCTATAACCAGCAGCGGCGAGATTATGACGAAGCATTCTTTCAGAAGCGCCTAGAGCAACTAACGGAGGAAGAACTGGCGAAAATTCAAGCGGAAATTGAACAGGAGCGATCGCAGGTGTAGATTGTGAGCATGACTTCGATTTCCCATTGCTTTAAGTCCCTGCAGGCTCGCTCCCAGTGCGCCCTAATTCCATTTATTACCGCTGGCGATCCAGACTTGGAGACAACAGAGGCGGCATTGCGGGTTCTGGATCACAGTGGTGCAGATTTAATTGAACTGGGCGTACCCTACTCAGACCCCCTGGCAGATGGACCGGTGATTCAAGCGGCAGCAACCCGCGCCCTGCAACGGGGAACGCGATTGGATCAAGTGCTGGAAATGGTAGAGGCTGTCAGCCCGACGCTGCGATCGCCGATCATTCTCTTCACCTACTACAACCCGATTTTGAACCGGGGTGTCGAGCCGTTCTTAAAACAGCTAACTGCTGCTGGAGTGGCGGGGCTGGTGGTGCCTGACTTACCGCTCGAGGAAGCGTCAGAATTGCTGCGCCCGGCAGCTGAGTGTGGAATAGACGTGACGTTGTTGGTGGCTCCTACAAGTTCTGCTGAACGGATTTCGGCGATCGCGTCTCAATCTCAAGGATTCATTTATCTGGTGAGTGTCACGGGAGTCACTGGAATACGCTCTGGGCTGGAAACGCGAGTGCAAGACTTACTGCAACAGATGCGGCGGGTAACTGATAAACCGATTGGGATTGGCTTTGGCATTTCCCAGGCTGAACAAGCTCGTCAGGCGAAAGACTGGGGCGCTGATGCGGTAATTGTGGGCAGTGCCTTTGTGAAACGCTTGGCAGATGGAACACCACAGCAGGGATTGCAAGCAATTGGTGATTTTTGCCAAAGCCTCAAGAACGCGATTACTGCCTCCTGACTCCTAATGCCTTCCTTCTTTGATAGGTAGGGCATCATGAGGATAGCGGATAAGCAGGAAAATGGTGTATGAAATCCCAAGAGACTAAGCCGAAAATCCTGGTCGTAGATGATGAACAAAATAACCTAGATCTGCTTTACCGTACCCTCCGTCGAGAGTATACGGTGCTTCCGGCACTCTCAGGGCACGCTGCACTGGAGATGCTGGCAAGTGAGGAAGATATAGCAGTGATTATCTCCGATCAGCTTATGCCTTTGATGAAAGGTACAGAGTTATTTCGCCTCACAGCAATTCAGTATCCGAATATAATTCGGATTATTTTAGCGGGCTATACCGATGCGCCAGACATAGTGGAAGCGCTCAACAGCGGTAGGGTTTTCAAATGCGTGCTTAAACCCTTGGAGACCGAAGAACTAAAAGAGGTGTTACGCCAAGCCTTGAATGAAGAGGAGTCAGGGGAAAGGAGTCTCGGAGTGAGAAGAACACCATAAATAAATTAAGTCATCTGCCACTTGTTCAGGAGCCATGCTGACTTGGAGACTCCTGACTCTTGACTCCCTTTTGGTTATTTTCCATTTCTATTTCTGCTCTAAACCGCTCCTTCTGTTTCACTGGAGTTTAGACTAACGCATGACAAAATGACTCAAAAGTATTGAGTTAATG
>CAXUIG010000042.1:0-24383 GCA_964250845.1 uncultured bacterium
CCCCACACCCCACACCCCCCTCTTCGCCTTCTTCAGCAGTAGGGCGTCACATCCTCACCACATTCATCGGCTAGATAACACAACGCTCGGAAGCGTAACCCAACGATTTCTTCGTAGACGGGGTTGAGTTTGCACAGCGGTGGGATATGAAACAGTGTGTGACCGCAGAATTTAACATCGCGCTCAAAGGGACACTGGGCAGGAATAACTTTGCACAAGCGATGAGCCAGTTTCGGCTCGTGGACTTCGATTTTGTCTAACCACTGGCGCAGCGGTTGGAGAATATCAACGCCAGCTTTTGGGGAGGGATGCCCTAGAGTTTTTGTGGTATGGATAGAGGCATCCTCTTGCTTAATCCACACCCAGCTTGCAAGGGAAAGATTTTGTACTGTATAGTCGGCTACGTTCATTGTTCACTCCTCTGTCTCAACGAGGTTGATGGAACTGTCTACAGAGCATTTACAACGTCTCAACACGTTTTATCGAAATAATGCTGTCTTGAATTTGGTGGAAGGTTTTGCTCACTTAAGGTACTTGGGCCGCAAACATTGTAACTTACCTTAACTTAACTTAACAATCTAGTTTTTTCTCAGGCAGGTGAGGCTATTTTGTTCCCAACTTTACCTATTTAAAGCTTTAGTGAAGTAGCACTCGGGCAACGAGCAGGTGATGTATAAGCAGCATGGAGTGAATGCATGAATTTCATTCTTCAAGCAGTTTGTAGGCAATACTACAGTTTCCTCAGATTTAAAGCTTAGCTCTACCCCAGCTTCAAACGTTTTGGCAAAAAGTGGTGAGGATTTTCCTCCCGCTTTATTGCTGTAGAGTTGCTATTATTCTGACTAAAATCTCCAGCAAAAGCAGTGAGGAACATTACTGAACTTTAGTCAGGTAAAAGCCCTGCTTTGAGTAAATCCACGCAAGCATTTACCAATTTAGCAGCGCTAACCATTGTGAATCGGGCGGCTCAGCTTGCAGGGCTTGCCGCATCTAGCCAGCACTCCTAAAAATCCTGGTGTACTGGGTACTGGTGACTAGGCTCAGCCTAGTCACCGCACTTTAGAGGCTCTGCCTCCTGTTTAGAAACCATCACTTGTCCAGAGTGCATCAGGTCTTTCGCCTTCAATCGTAAACGAGGCAGAGCCTCGCCACCTGCATTCCCAGGTAGAACCTGGGAACGAGCATAGGAGCATTCCCAGGTAGAACCTGGGAACGAGCAGACTGGTACTGGTGACTAGGCTCAGCCTAGTCACCGCACTTTAGAGGCTCTGCCTCCTGTTTAGAAACCATCACTTGTCCAGAGTGCATCAGGTCTTTCGCCTTCAATCGTAAACGAGGCAGAGCCTCGCCACCTGCATTCCCAGGTAGAACCTGGGAACGAGCAGGAGCGCCTCCCTTGGTTGGTGCAAAAAAATTAGGGGTGGAATCTTGATTCCACCCCTAAAGGAACTATCTAGCTAATTATTAGGACGCAACTTGGGCGGCAGTACGGCGGCGTCTTCCCGCAGATTTAACCGGTTCGTCTGGCGTTTGCATCAATAAGGTGACTGATGGGTGAGAGTGCAGTTCGCGTCGTAGCGATCGCTGGAGTTCGCGCTCGAGTTGTACTTGGAGTCCAGCCCAGTCTAACTCCACTTGTTCCCCATCAAAGGATGGGGCAAATTCCGCAAAGCGATCGCTCAGGACTTCTTCAAGTCTTTCTTGTACCCACTTTTGTAGCAGCGATCGCTCCATCGACGTTACTACACCTCGCAGGTGGATCTCAGGCTTAGCCATCAGCTTGCCATTCCAATCAACCGCAGCCGCTACGGTGACAATGCCCTCCTCTGCCATCTGCTGCCGCTCCTTGAGAACCTTCCCGCTCACCATTCCCGAGCCGGACGTATCTACCAGTTCAATCCCAGCTGGGACTTTGCCAGCGACGCGGATACCCTCCTCAGACACTTGCACCACATCACCATTTTTGATGATTACCATATTTTCAGCTGGTATACCCATACTCTGAGCTGTCTGGGCGTGCTGAATCAACATCCGATGCTCCCCGTGAACCGGCAAGAAGAACTTAGGCTTCGTCAAGCCAATCATCAGCTTTTGGTCTTCTTGGCAACCGTGACCGGATACGTGAATTCCCTTATCACGGCCATATATCACCTTAGCACCCTGCATCATTAACCGATCAATGGTGTTCACTACAGCGATTGTATTGCCCGGAATTGGGTTAGCCGAGAACACTACCGTATCCCCCTCGCGGATTCTGAGGTGGGCATGTTCGCCATTGGAAATGCGAGTCATCGCCGACATCGGCTCTCCTTGAGAACCAGTAGTCAGAATCAGGACTCTCTCATCCGGCAGGTTGCGGATCGCCTGCAAAGGCTGAAGCAGATTATCCTCGCACTTGATATAGCCGAGATTGCGGGCATGGGCAATCACATTCAGCATCGAGCGCCCCACCACTGACACCACGCGATTTTGCTTCTTCGCCAAATCCAAAATCATGTTGATCCGATGCACTGAAGAAGCAAATGTCGTTACTAGCAGCCGTCCACGCGCTTGACTGAAGATGCGGTCGAGATTGGGATAAACCGAGCGTTCAGATGGCGTATGCCCTGGTATTTCTGAGTTAGTTGAGTCGCTAATCAGGCAAAGCACACCCTTTTCGCCGTGTTCTGCCAGCCTCTGGAAATCAAAAAACTCTCCATCAATCGGCGTGTGGTCAACCTTAAAATCACCCGTGTGGATTACTACCCCAACTGGGGTGTGCAGCGCCACTGTGAAGCTATCGGCAATTGAGTGGGTGTTACGAATAAATTCCGCGAAAAACCCCGAGCCAATCCGCACAACGTCGCGGGGACGAACTGTTCTCAATTCGGTGCGATCGCGTACCCCCGCCTCTACCAATTTCCCTTCCAGCATTGCCATTGCCAGACGCGGACCATAGATAACTGGAATATCAAGCTGCTTGAGGTGAAACGGAATTCCACCTATATGGTCTTCATGACCGTGGGTGACTATCATACCTTTGATCTTGTGGCGATTCTCCCGCAGATAGGTCATATCGGGCAGGACAATATTCACCCCGTGCATCCCATCCGTGGGAAAAGCCAGCCCCGCGTCTAAGAGTACGATTTCGTCTAGGTACTCGAACACGCATGTATTCTTGCCAATTTCATGCAATCCACCCAGTGGAATAATTTTTAGGGCGGCTGATGATTCGTTTTTACTCATTTGTCTCCTTGAATAGTTCTTATTCGTCACTACTGTTGAAACCAAGCGGAATTTGTAGTATTAGTCCAGTACTATCGCTGAATTTTAATCAGGTGTTTACTTAAAATTGCCTCTAGACTCAAGCATTTATAGAAAAGGAGTCTCCGAGTCTCCGAGTCAATACAGGGCTCGTATACTTCTTTTCATGCCCGCCTGAATATTTAGTTATTCAAAAAATTGCAGCTCACAGTAAAGCTAGCTCTGTGAGAACTGCCTTTAAGGTTTGACTCACCGACTCTGGGGCATCGCCAAGCGGCAACCGACTAGAGCCAACATCCCAGCCTTTGAGTTTGAGCGCGGTTTTAACTGGAATCGGATTTGTGGTCGCAAACAAGGCTTTAAACAACGGGAACAGTTTGAGGTGAATTTGGGTGGCAACCTCGATTTGACCCGTTGTAAAAGCTTGGATCATCTGCTGGAGTTTAGTTCCCACCAGATGACTTGCCACACTTACCACACCCCAACCCCCAACGGCTAACAAGGGAAGGGTGAGGGAGTCATCACCAGAGTAGAGCTTAAATTCCGGTGGGGTTAAGCGGCGAATTTCACTTGCCTGGTCTAAATTCCCACTCGCCTCCTTAATCGCCACAATGTTAGGAACTTCAGCTAAACGGGCAACGGTTTCTGGCTCCATGTTCTGACCAGTACGACCCGGTACGTTGTATAGCACTAGGGGTAGGTCAGGGCAGGCAAGGGCGATGGCTTTAAAGTGTTCGTAGAGTCCGGCTTGCGGCGGCTTGTTGTAATAGGGAACTACTTGTAATGATCCATCTAGTCCTATTTTAGCGGCTTTTTGGGTGGCTGCGATCGCTTCTTGGGTTGAATTTGAACCTGTCCCTGCTATTACCTTTGCTAAAGAGCTGACTGCATGACGCACTACTTGAAATAATTCGTACTCCTCCTCCCAACTGAGCGTAGGCGATTCCCCTGTTGTCCCACAGACTACTAAGGTATCTGTACCCTGTGAAGCCAAATGAGCTGCCAGCTGCTCCGCGAGCGCGAAATCCACACTCCCGTCTGCCTTAAACGGCGTAATCATAGCGGTTATCACCCGTCCAAAATCTCCCACCCTCGCCTAACTCCTCTACCGCCTGTTTTTGTATTGTCTTCCATTAACTAGAAACATATGCAAGAGACGGTTGGAGCAGATTTTTTGCTACCAACAACTCTGCTATTTGCACCGCATTCAACGCCGCTCCTTTACGGATTTGGTCTCCACACAGCCAAAGTTCCAACCCACAAGGATGAGAAATATCCTGACGGATTCGACCCACTAAAACTTCATCCTGGCCTGTGGCTTCGATTGGCATCGGAAAATGATTTCCCTTCCAGTCTTCCACCAGTTTTACACCGGGAGCTTTACTTAGAATCTCCCTCGCTTCATCCACACTCAATGGTGTCTCAAATTCTAAGTTAATCGCTTCCGAGTGCGCCCGCAGGACGGGAACCCGAACACATGTTGCCGTAATTCTCAGATTTTGGGTGCCAAATATTTTGCGCGTCTCGTTCACCATTTTCATTTCTTCCTCACAGTACCCCATCTGGTTCAAAGGTGAGTTATGCGGGAACAAATTGAATGCCAACGGATAAGGAAAAACGGACGTTGCTGGTGGTTCTCCTTTTAACACGGCTTGCGCTTGGGCAATGAGTTCCTCCATCGCCAAAGCACCTGCCCCACTCGCAGATTGGTATGTTGCTGCAACGATGCGTTTTACCGCTCTGACTTGATGCAGAGGCCAGACTGCCAACGTCATCAAAATCGTAGTACAGTTGGGATTTGCAATAATGCCTCGGTGAGTGCGAACGGCGGCGGGATTTACTTCTGGCACCACCAAAGGAACTTCCGGATCGAGGCGAAAGGCACTGGAGTTATCAATCACCACTGCGCCCGCTTCTACGGCAATAGGTGCCCAAGCAATGGATGTAGAACCTCCAGCTGAAGCTAGAACCAGATCTACTTTGTCAAAAGAGCGATCGCCCACTGGCTCCACTGGCAGGTTTTCACCTTGAAACGGCAGAGTCCGCCCCGCACTGCGCGGTGATGCCAACAGCTTCAACTCAGCCAGGGGAAATTTCCGGCGCTCTAGTAATTCCAGCAACTCGGTGCCGACTGCACCTGTCGCTCCCAAAATGGCAACACGATAAGATTTCGTCAAACTTCCCTCCTCCACTTAAATTCTCGGCTCGCATCTTTTTTTACAGCTTTTTATACAATTCATTCACTACTCTTATTATTGTAATCGTCAAATTTTACCCAGATATTCAGATTTAATCTGACACCATTTTAAGCAATTGAGCGATTTATTGGCTAAACAGAGGTATATAATTATCTTTATCAGGAATTTGGCATTTTTAGCCATATTGATGATTATATTTTAAACGAAGTTAACACTTCTCCCTGCTCAATCCACGCTCCGGTCTTGCCCTTTGCCGGAAAATGAGTGGCGGCTCAGAGCAACCGGAGCGAGGTTTTTGCCCTCAGGCAATCAGCGCTGGTTGCCTAAGGGCAGAATATCACGGTGTCAAACCTCTGGGAGGAACTGGCATGCGGTTAAACTTTTTGCTGTAAATTGGATCGAACAGGGGCATTTCGACGCGCCCACATACCTTCTATGGGATGTACCATTGGGGGAGAGAGCATTGGGGAAATACGGAGCACGTTGCAGAATGGATGCTCCCACCGCGCTCTTCCCAAAACCGAGAGTGAACCCATAGACGGCTGTTTTTGTCAAAATGCTAACAGGATAGCCACTTTGAGACGCACGGCTTTATTTCCATTACCAGATTTTCTCATGAGACACCTTAGACATTTCCCTGCCTTTCCTCCCCCCTTGAGCGCTTCACTCGGAAAATTGCATCTGGGCCTCGCCCTTTTCAATTTTATGCCGCTCATCGCTATAGCAGGGGTCTTCAAGGAGGAAAACATTCGATGAAAGTCACCCAGGAAAAACTCCCCGCCAGTCAGATTGGCCTGTCCATAGAAATTCCACCCGAAAAGTCCAAGCAGGCATACGAGCAGGTGATTCAAAACTTCGCACGCGCTGCAAATATTCCTGGGTTTCGCAAAGGCAAGGTGCCTCGCCAGATATTGCTACAGAGAATGGGTATAGGGCGGCTCAAGGCAGCAGCTGTGGAAGAAGTCATTCAAGATGGCATCCAGCAAGCTCTCAAGCAGGAAACAATCGCGGCGATTGGCACACCCGAGCTAAAATCCTCGTTTGAAGACTTAGTGAACCAGTATGAGCCGGGGAAACCCCTGACATTTTCAGCGGCAGTGGATGTGCAGCCAGAAGTAAATCTGGCTGAGTACAGCGGCATGATTGTCCAGGCGGAGGAAGTTAAGTACAATCCTAGTCAAGTTGAAGCAGTCCTGGAGGAAAACCGTACAGAGAGGGCAACGTTGATTCCAATAGAAGGACGCTCAGCCCAGTTAGGCGATGTCGCAGTGGTGGATTTTAAAGGCCATCTGGTGCAACCTGAGGGCTCAGAGTCGGTGGAACCTGAAGAAATTCCCGGCGCGACGGCGACAGATTTTCAAGTGGAGTTGCAGGCAGGGCGGTTTATTGAAGGCTTCGTAGATGGCATTGTCGGAATGAATCCAGGGGAGACAAAAGAAGTCCCAGTCAAGTTTCCAGAAGAATATCCCCAAAAAGATGTAGCAGGTAGCTCGGCTTTGTTCACGATTACGCTCAAAGAGCTAAAGGAAAAAGAGCTACCGGAACTTAATGACGACTTCGCGCAAGAAGTCAGCGAGTTCGAAACTCTGGAAGAATTGCGCTCTTCCCTGGAATCCAGATTTAAAGCAGAGGCTGAGCGCAAAACGAAAGCGAATGTGCGGCAAGTGCTCTCAGATGAACTGCTCAAGCATATAGAAATTGAGTTGCCAGAAACTTTGATTTCACAAGAGGTGGACGCACTGCTAACCCAAACAGCGGTGACGCTCACTAGGCAGGGGGTTGACGTGAAAAAGCTGTTTACGCAGGAAAATATTCCACAGTTTCGAGAGCGATCGCGACCGGAAGCGATGGAGAATCTCAAGCGAACGCTGGCACTTCTGGAAGTGGCTAAACGCGAATCGCTCCAGGTTGAACCGGTAGAGCTTGAAGCACGGGTCAAAGAGGTGAGGGCACAGTATGAGGGTAAAGACATTGACCTAGAGCGGCTACAACAGGTAGTCGAAGAAGAACTGCTGACCGAAAAAATCATGAACTGGCTGGAAGAACACGCCACGATTGAACTTCTACCAGAAGGTTCTCTGAATGCGGCTGATCCCCAAACGCAGCAAGAGCCTGCTGCAGATGTTGCCCAAGCGTCTGAAGTCACGCTTGAGACGAACTATGAAGTTGTAACCGACGAAGCTGCTGTGAATCCGCCCGAGCCTGACACTCACTCAGAAACAACTACAGTTACCCAAGCGTCTGACCTCGCTGAAACCTCGACTTCCCAACCAGACTCAGAACCAGCTGGTGGGGAATAATTAGGGCAAAGAACGGGGTGTGGGGTTCAACATGCAACCCTACACCCGTGCGCTTTTCGCACTGACAAAACATATAAGGCATAATAGTTGAAAGATAGCGAGATACAGTGCTCCCTATTGCTTCTAAACAGGCAGTGGCTGCACCGCGTTACGTTAAAATCATACCTAGCTTAGTCTTATGCTTGGATCCCAGTATTCGAATTACCCAATCACTAGTTTGAATCCCCTAGAAATTAACTCCGTTAGCCCAAAGAACATTGTCCCGATGGTCGTGGAACAATCGGGGATGGGGGAACGAGCCTTCGACATTTTCTCTCGGTTACTGAGAGAGCGAATTGTATTTCTGGGAACTCCGGTAGATGACACTGTTGCCGACTCAATTGTCGCTCAGCTGTTGTTCCTAGACGCCGAAGACCCAGAAAAGGACATCCAACTGTACATCAATTCTCCGGGTGGCTCCGTAACAGCGGGGATGGCCATTTATGACACGATGCAGCAGATTCGCCCAAATGTTGTTACCATTTGTTTTGGATTAGCTGCTAGTATGGGAGCGTTTTTGCTGACAGCAGGGGCACCCGGTAAGCGGATGTCTCTACCGAGTGCCCGGATCATGATTCACCAACCGCTCGGTGGCGCTCAGGGACAGGCGGTGGATATCGAGATTCAAGCCAAAGAAATTCTCTATCATAAACGTAGGCTAAACGAGTTACTAGCTCATCATACGGGTAAGCCATTGGAGAGAATTGAAGCCGATACCGAACGCGACTTCTTCATGTCAGCAGATGAGGCAAAAGATTACGGCTTGATTGATCAAGTCATCTCCCGGCAAAATCTCCCCAAGGCTGGCGTTGCGGTCACTACACTGAATTAAGAGGCAGGTATGTCTAAGTACGACTCCCATTTAAAATGTTCGTTTTGCGGCAAGTCTCAAGAGCAGGTACGCAAGTTAATTGCCGGGCCGGGAGTCTATATCTGCGATGAGTGCGTTGACTTGTGTAATGAAATTTTAGATGAGGAGTTACTGGACTCGAATGCCGCTGGGTCACAACCGCAACCACGGTCAGAAACTCCTCAAAAGCGGCGCACCCGTTCTGGCAGTCTCTCGTTTAATCAAATGCCGAAGCCGCAAGAGATTAAAAAGCATCTAGACGCTCACGTCATTGGTCAAGACGAGGCCAAAAAAGTACTCTCAGTGGCGGTTTATAACCACTACAAGCGGCTAAGCATAGCTCAGTCTAAGACCAGCAGTGGCAAAGCCGGGCAGGATGACGCAGTAGAGCTGCAAAAGTCCAATATCCTCCTGATTGGTCCCACAGGTTGTGGCAAGACCCTATTGGCGCAAACCCTAGCAAAAATCCTAGAGGTACCCTTTGCTGTGGCGGATGCGACAACGCTCACAGAGGCTGGGTACGTGGGAGAAGATGTAGAGAATATATTGCTGCGTCTGCTCCAGGTGGCAGACCTAGATGTCGAGGAGGCGCAGCGGGGGATTATCTACATCGATGAAATTGACAAGATTGCCCGTAAGAGCGAAAACCCTTCGATTACAAGGGACGTTTCCGGCGAGGGTGTGCAGCAAGCCCTGCTGAAAATGTTGGAGGGGACAATTGCCAATGTCCCGCCCCAAGGAGGACGCAAGCATCCCTATCAGGACTGTATTCAGATTGATACAAGCAATATCTTGTTCATCTGCGGGGGTGCGTTCGTCGGGCTAGACAAGGTAGTTGAGCAGCGGATTGGCAAAAAGTCAATTGGCTTTATTCAACCGGGTGAAGGGATCTCAAAGGAGAAACGCACGGCAGATGTTCTCAGGAGCTTGGAGCCGGATGATCTGGTGAAATTTGGCATGATTCCAGAGTTCATTGGTCGCGTGCCGATGGTAGCGGTGGTAGACCCGCTAGATGAGGAAGCGCTGATGGCAATTCTGACTGAACCGCGTAGTGCGCTGGTGAAGCAGTACCAGAAGCTGCTGAAGATGGATAGTGTGCAGCTGGAGTTTAAGCCGGAGGCGTTGAGGGCGATCGCTCAAGAAGCCTACCGGCGGAAAACAGGTGCCAGGGCGCTACGTGGAATTGTGGAAGAACTGATGCTGGAGGTAATGTACGAGTTGCCGTCTCGTAAGGATGTGACTCGTTGCACAGTGACGCCGGAAATGGTAGAAAAACGCTCAACCGCCGAACTCCTCGTACATCCTTCGTCACTACCTAAGCCGGAATCCGCCTAATCAGCACTGATTACTCTCCCCAAAATGCCTTACATTCTGGTTCGCGGCGTTCAGCATTACTACGAGTGGATTCGGACACCGGCTACTTCTGGGAAAAAGCCGGTGATGCTATTTCTCCATGGCTGGGCTGGTTCAGCTCGATATTGGCAAAGTACAGCTCTGGCGCTCTCGAAGGAGTTTGATTGTCTCCTATATGACATGCGAGGATTTGGGCGGTCTGGCGGCATCGCCAGCTCACCCAAACCCAACGCTACTGCCTCGGTGGCTGACTCGCAGTTGCCGTCACAACCGATGGCATACGCCGAGTTGACCTATGAACTAGATGAGTATGCTCAAGACCTGGCAGCGTTGCTAGATGGCTTGGAACTGGAGCGGGTTGATCTAAATGCCCATTCGATGGGTGCGTCTATTGCCACGGTGTTTCTCAACCGCTACCCACAGCGGGTACAACGAGCAATTTTGACCTGTACTGGCATATTTGAGTACGACGAAAAAGCTTTTGCGGCATTTTATAAGTTTGGTGGCTACGCGGTCAAATTTCGTCCCAAATGGCTAGGTAAGCTCCCGTTTATTGACCAGGTATTTATGGCGCGATTTTTGCATCGCCCGATACCAGCTAGCGAGCGTCGTGCTTTCTTGCAGGATTTTCTGGTAGCGGATTATGAAGCCGCTTTAGGCACTATTTTTACCTCGGTGAGTAAGCACGCAGCTGAGATGATGCCGCAGGAGTTTGCCTTGTTAAAGGTGCCTACGCTCTTAGTTGCCGGAGAGTACGACAAAATTATTCCAGCCGAAATGGGGCGTCAGGCAGCAGCAATGAACGAAAAAGTTGAGTTTGCCCTGATTCCTAATACTGCTCACTTCCCGATGTTGGAAGACCCCGCTGCCTATCTGCAGCGGGTGCGCGAGTTCTTGGATTTATCAACCTAATCCCAGCTCCCGCTTAAGCAGGTTAATCGACTTGGTGTCGATATAGTTCTCGCTGCGAATCAGCTGGGGTGGACGAATAATGTCTTCTCTCGCGGCTTGAACAGCTGCTTCTACCGTGGAAAAACTCGCCTGATCGCTAATAATTAGTTGGGCCCTATTCACAATCGCATTCAGTTTGTAAATCTCTCCTGACTGGGCAGTCATCACAAGCAGTTCATCCCCACGGAGGCTGTGGGTGATGACTTCTGCCGCCCGTAGGATGCCAGAGCTGAGACTGACTATGCCAACACAACTGTCTTTTGGTAATTTTTTGATCAGCTGGATTTCTTGGGCGTAGTCGTAGATGTCAACAGGAATGACTCGAACCGATTTAGGTGCCGCGATCGCCTCTGCTGGCTTAATGAAATAGCGTTGCGTCACTACTGTACCAGAAGGCGTTTGATTCAGGACTGTATTCAGCTCCTCCATCGGCACCAGTTGCACTGGTATCCCCAGCGCTTGTTCGAGTTCACGAACTATTAACTTTCCAGCACCAATGTCATCAGCCGGAACCGTAACCAGTACCTGCGCACTAGAGCCCAGTCGCCAGTCGATTTCAGCTAAGAACAGCTCCTTGATCTGATTGAGCGAACACCCCTGATGAAGCAGCTCATTCAGACTTTGTTGCACAATTTTGTAGGCTTGGGGATATTGTTCCAGGATCGGGGTATTAATCGGAGGCCCCCCTTGGCTTTGGGGGCGGACGTAGATGCCTGACCCTGCTTGCGCTTCCACGAGTCCGGTTTCCTCCAGCTGCCGGTACACCTTGCTGATGGTATTGCGATGCAGACCAGTCTGCATCGCCAGCGCTCGGGTACTGGGTAGCCGGTGTCCGGGAGGAAATTGCCGGGAAGCGATCGCAAACAGGATTTGATTAAACAGCTGGGTTGAAGCGGGAATTTCACTCTCAGGCTGGATACTAAACTGAACCATAACCAAATCTCCAAGGCGCGAGAGCGGCAATCCCCCGCTCTCGCGCCATTTATCAGGTATTTTATTTAGGGAATCAAGGCGCTAAAAATGAAATTTCTCAGGGGATGACACGCTCGTCATTCATAATGATTGGCGGATGGGCTCTGTCTTTATAGGCTAAGCGCTTATTTCAGCATCGCACGACAAGATATAAATCACCATGGCAAACAGAGAAATTCATACCACTGACGTTAAAGTTCCCAACGGCGAACTGCAAATTGCTGCTTATCTTGCCTACCCTACTGGTGAGGGTTCTTACCCAGCTATTGTAGTGTTACAGGAGATTTTTGGCGTTAACACCCATATTCGGGAAGTGACGGAGCGGATTGCTAAGGAAGGTTATGTAGCGATCGCACCAGCCCTGTTTCAACGCCAAGCTCCTGGTTTTGAAACCGGCTACACCCCCCAAGACCTTGAAATTGGCAGGAACTACGCGCAACAAACCAAGGCATCAGAACTCGTTGGCGATATCCAGGCGACAATCGACTACCTCCAGCTGCCCCAAGTTAAGAAAGATGCCATTGGCTGCATTGGCTTCTGCTTTGGCGGTCATGTTGCTTACCTTGCTGCTACCCTGCCTGATATCAAAGCCACTGCTTCTTTCTACGGTGCTGGCGTTGCCACCCGGACTCCCGGCGGCGGCTCTCCCACCATCACTCGGACACCAGAAATCGGCGGCAATATCTACGCCTTTTTTGGCATGGAAGACACCAGCATTCCAGCTGAACAGATAGCTCAGATAGAGGCGGAGTTAGACCAAAACCACATCCCCCATCGTATATTTCGCTACGATAGAGCAGACCACGGCTTTTTCTGCGACCGTCGCGCTAGCTACAATCCTGAAGCCGCTGCCGATGCCTGGAAGCAGGTGAAACAGCTGTTTGAAAGCGAGTTGGCGAGCCAGGCTGCGGAGGGCTGAGCCGTCCTGAAATCAACCGCCAATTGATATGAATTCCGAATCGATCTCAACTCAAGCAGCCAGTTCGTCCTTTTCTATGGATGATTTTGCTAAAGCCCTGGAACAACACGACTACCAGTTTCAAAAGGGACAGGTGGTGCGTGGCAAGGTGTTCCAATATGAAAGTGGTGGCGCGTATGTCGATATTGGTGGCAAGTCCGCAGCTTTTCTCCCGCTCACAGAGGCGGCTCTCAAACCGGTAAGTGATCTATCTGAGGTGCTGCCGTTGCAGGAGGATCACGACTTCCTGATTATTCGAGAGCAGGATGCAGACGGTCAGGTGACAGTTTCACGCCGCCAGTTGGAAATCAAGTTTATTTGGGAACGGCTGGCTGAAATGCTCGAAAGTGGTCAATCGGTGCAAGTGCGAGTCAATGGTGTGAATAAGGGGGGTGTCACAGTTGATGTTCAGGGGTTGCGGGGGTTTATTCCGCGATCGCACTTGGTTGAGCGAGACAACCTAGAAGCGCTCAAAGGCGAAACCCTGAGCGCCAGCTTTTTGGAAGTTGATCCGAACAACAACAAACTCGTGCTTTCCAATCGCTTGGCGACTCGCTCCGCCAGTTTCAGCCAGCTGGAACCAGGTCAGCTGGTGGAAGGCAAAATTACTGGCATCAAGCCTTTTGGTGTCTTCGTTGATTTGGAAGGCGTCAGCGGCTTGCTCCACATCAAGCAGGTGAGCCAAAACTATATCGAATCTCTCCCATCACTGTTTCAGTTGGGTCAGTCAATCAAAGCTGTAATTATTGACCTGGAGGAAGGGAAAGGCCGGATTTCCCTCTCTACCAGGGTTTTAGAAAATTTCCCTGGCGAGATGCTCGAGCATATGGACGAGGTGATGGCGAGCGCTGAGGCGCGTGCCAATCGCGCCAGGAAACAGTCTGAATAGTTGCTACTTAACCGATCGCCCCTTTGGAGCGATCGGGTTTATTGTATAAATAAATACCTGTTTTTAAAGAGGCGCACTCAGCCAAAGTCGGAAGGCATCCCCGAAATCGGAAAATTTCCTGCTTGAAGGTGGCAAAATTGTAAATACGAGTATAGCAGCTTAGATTTAGACAGGAGTGAACTATGGGCTACAAGAAAATCCTGGTTGCCATAGACCGTCCACCCGTGACACAAGAGGTGTTTGAGCAAGCTCTAGATCTAGCTAAAAAAGAGGGAGCCAAGCTCATGGTTTTCCACTGCCACAGAGAAGCAAGTGTAGCAGGGGCTATACCCCCAATCTCCGATCCTTTAGCCGGAGCAGGTTTTTATCCCACCACCGGAAGCAGTCTATTTTCCTGGGGAGATTTACAACTCATCCAGCTTCAGCAAGAACAGCTACAAAAGGAAGTTGAGCAAGACCGAGAATGGCTGCAAAAGTACTGTCAGAATGCAATAGCTCAGGGAGTGTCTACAAAATTTAATGATAATGTGGGGAATCCAGGACCCCAGATTTGTGATTTAGCCCGCGATTGGGGGGCAGATTTAATTGTTATAGGGCGCAAGGGGCACAATGTTTTGCAAGAAGTTCTGCTAGGCAGTGTTAGCAATCATGTGATTCATCATGCTCCCTGCTCAGTTTTAGTCGTTCAAGATGAAAACGCTCACTCTGGTTATTAGCCCTCCTGAAAACCAGAGCATTTTTAGGGCAAAGCGTGGCGTTGGAAAAAATCCCAGATCACCTGAGTGGCGTTAATCCCATTGACGTTGCCCTGAACCTCTTTCACGTCTTCAGAGGCACTACCAGGCCAGGAGTGTCCGCTACCTTTGACAGTCACAAGCATCACCTCTGAGCCACCACGACAACCTGAATAGCGAGAGATTTTAACCTGGCTGCTATCGTTGGAATTTGCATTTGAGGCACAACCGTTATGCTGCACCCATTGCTCTGCTGTTTTAGGTACAGAAATAACCTCTCTGACAGCGTCTACTTTGCCACCTAGATAAGGCACAGACTCATCGCCCGTGCCATTTATCATTAGCACCGAGACAGGAGCTTTAGGCTTGCAACTAGATGCGACGTTCGCCGGGAGAGTGCCAGCGACAGAGGCAAATGCAGCAATCCGATCAGATAGGTTACAGGCCAGGGTTTGGGTCAAGATCGCACCACTGGAAAAGCCTGTAGCGTAGATTCTACGGCTATCAATGTTTCTGATCTGCTGAAGATGATCGATCAATGTCACTATAAAGGAAACATTATTCACATCTACCTGTGAGGAAGAATAATGCTTTACCTGGTTCCAGCGATGGTCAATTCCATCTGGATAAACGACAATAAACCCTTTTTGCTCTGCTAGTTGATTGAAACGGGTAACACTGGCAAGTGAACGACCACTGCCGCGACTGCCATGAAACGCTAGCACTAATGGCATCGGACGGTCTGGCTGATAAGACCTTGGGGTGTAAAAATAGTATGTTTGTGACCGTCCCTGATAAAGTAACTCCCCAGAGCCATCGCTAGACATTTGTTCTCTAGTAGCATCTGTTTCCTGCGCTTGAGTTGACTTGCAGGTCGTTATTGAACTAATTAGGAGTAGGACAATAACCATTGCCCTCAAAACGCTGCTTAGAAGATAAATATTCACTTTCCAGTATTGACTCTATTCAGATAATCATCTTCCTCCCCCTCCCAGGGCAAACGCATATAATTTATGGATGCGTTTGCCCTGGTTTAGGCACCTGGCTGATATTAGTTCAAGCGGTCTACGTAAGTAGCTGAGGACTCAAAAGACTCTGTGTCTATTGGTTTTGCTGCTGAGCGGGAACTTGTTGCCGCTCTTGGTGCCATTGTTGGGCTTTGGCTCGAAGTTGCTGCTGTTGTTCTGGTGTTAAGACCGCTCTCATCTGCTGTCTCGACGACTGCCAAATCTGCTTGATTTGAGTCATCTGCTCCTGGGACAGGTTCAAGCTCTTGAAAGCTTCTCCTCGCTTTTGTCCAGCTTGAATAGCTGCCTGAAGCTGGTTCTGCTGGTCTGAAGTTAAAACCTGATTGATTCGGGAGTGGGTATCACTCTTAATCTGAGCTAATTGGTCTTGTTGTTGTTGAGTCAGATTAAGATCAGCATAAGGAGAATGATGCTGTGTCGGTTGAGTTACTCCTGGACTAGGCCCAGAACTAGTATCCTGAGCTTTGGCGCCCAAAGGTGTAGCTAGAAAAGCGATCGCAACTGCTCCTGCTATCAGGGAAATAAATTTGAATTTCATCTGGCTTTATGCTCTAGCTTGATAAGTGGGTGTTTGATTTCAATCATAGAAATCAATCTCAGTCAAGTACAAGAGCAAAAAGTCATGGTCGCAACCATGACTTTTTGCATATTGAGTGGCAGCAGGCATTCTTCTTTAATCCTTGTGTTCGGACTAATGCCCAAAAATAACACCTCTGGGCAGGTCGTGGGACTACAACCATGATTAATCACCTAAAATCTGTTCAATCATTCGATTCGCCTGTGCTCCATAACCGCCGCCGAATAAGTTGAAGTGGTTAAGAATGTGGTATAGGTTGTAGAGCGTTTTCCGCCGCGAGTAGCCGGGCTCTAAGGGAAACGCCTCGTTATAGCCGCGATAAAAGGCAGCGGGGAAACCGCCAAACAGTTCAGTCATGGCGATATCGACTTCGCGATCGCCAAAATACACTGCTGGGTCAAAAATTACTGGTTCTCCCAGTACTGTACAAGCTGCATTGCCCCCCCACAAATCGCCGTGTACCAGCGAGGGTTGAGGCTGATGATCCGCTAGCAACTGGGGGATAGCCGCTAGTAACCGTTCCTGCTGGGGAAAATGACCCCCGCGCCGCAAAGCCCGTTGGAATTGCTCACCCAGTCGGTGTTTAGCATAGAATTCTGCCCAGTCCGCTGTCGGGCTATTGATTTGTGGTGTGGAACCAATATTGTTGTTTTGTTCCCAGCCAAAACCTTTGCTGCGGCTATTGGAGTGCATTGCTGCCAGTTGCCGTCCCATCTCCTCCCAGGAGTTGGTATCTCCACGCCCCAATTCAAGCCACTCCAAGACTAAATAGGCTGACCCAGCTGCTGTACCCCAGCAAATTGGTTTTGGGACGCGGATAGTAGCCGTTTCCAGCATTTGCTTTAAGCCCAGTGCCTCAGCCTCAAACATGGCAACAAGGGAAGCTTGGTTGAGCTTGACAAAGTAGGTGTCAGTGTCGCCGCTGACGGCATATCCTTGGTTGATACAGCCGCCACTGACAGAGCGGCGGTTATTGACAGAAACCTCTTTTTCTGTTACCTTTGTTATATGATGGGAAATATGTGTCCACATATTTATGTGTTAGTTGGCTTGAGGACAACGACACCGTAGGCGTCGTCAGATAAATACTGCTGGGCAGCGCAGCTCAAGTCAAGGGGTTCGAGGGTATGAATGTAAGCTGGGTAGTTAAAGGCTGGTTCCAGGTCTCCCACCATTGACTGGTAGTAGCCATACAAACCGGCGCGATCGCTCGGTGTTTCATTCCCAAAAATAAATCGGTTCGCGACTTGAGTGCGGACACGCGCGATCTCTGCCTCTGTAACAGGTTGTGTCTGGATGGTGCGGATGTGTTGTGCGATCGCGGCTTCCACTGTCGCCAAATTTTCCACCGGCAGAGTCGCTGAAATATAAAACGTCCCTTGAAGGCGGTGGGTCATATTGCTAACAGAAATATTCGAGACTTGCCCCCGCTCCTCCCGGAGTTCTTGCACCAGGCGCGACGTGCGACCATGCCCCAAAATTGCCGCCACAACATCCAATGCATAAGTATGATGCAGCTTAGTCAACCCTGGCACCCGCCAAACCATTACTAGCCGTGCTTGCTGGAGGCTATCATCAACAAACTCCTGACGGACAATTTCGGTGAAGGGTAATTCAGGAGTGGGGGTTGGTGGATCACTAACCGTTAAACCCTGAGCACTAACACCAGGCGCAGCCCCAAATCCATCTGCCACAATCTGGATTAATTCCTCTACCGGCAGGTTGCCTACTGCCACCGCTGTTAAGCAATTTGGTTGATACCAAGTCGCATGGAAATCGCGCATCTGCTGAGGTTTGAGCTGTGAAATTACCTCAACTGACCCTAGAACCGGACGCCGATAAGGCAACTGGTCAAAAGCCGTCTGCATTGCCCGTTGAAAGGTGCGACGGCGAGGATTATCTTCCGAGCGGCGAATTTCTTCCAAGACTACCAATCGCTCTCGTTCAAATGCCTCGTCGGGAATACTAGCATTGAGAACCACATCGATTTGCAGCGGTGCCAGTTGGGCAAAATCTTTGGGGGCAGTTGTGATGTAGTATTGGGTATAATCTTGGCTGGTGGCGGCATTGGTAACAGCGCCCCGCTCCTCAATCCGACGCTCAAACTCACCGTTACCGAGCCGCTCAGTTCCCTTAAAGACCATGTGCTCTAAAAAGTGAGCCATGCCGTTAATGGCGTCCGATTCAACCGCTGAGCCAACATTTGCCCACAAGCTGAGGTTAACTGCTTCTACCGGCATCTGCTCTGCTACTATGATCAGGCCATTGGGCAGCTGGTGCAGCGTGGGGGTATTGAGACGAGGGAATTTCAGCAGAGTTGAAGTCATTGGTGATACTCATTGAGCCAATACTTCTTTATCTTACCCACCTGGCAGAAAAGCACTCTTGCCAAAGAAATTCGCGACCAATGGTCATAACTGCTAAATAGAGTTTTCTTTCTTTGGGTTTACAATTCTCTTAATGCACTGCTAGCATTCTTCTGTTAGGATTTGATTCAATTCGACTATAAGTGCTTCCAATCGGCTTTGCTTTTTGGCGTCAAAAATAGGCTGGCGGTGGATTTTAAGCAAGTCCACTAAATTTCTGGAAAAACTTTCTATCTGATTTAACAAATTCAGATGTTTGTATAGTGGCTCCTGAGCTGGTAATTTGTCATCCGTGGTAGGGGATAACCCGCAGCTCGGTGTTGGTGGTTCAGAGTGGCGCAACTTTTTGATATGTGCTTGAATGCGGCGAACTGACCAGTCTGCTACAAGCACCTGCTGCAGGAGAATGGAGCGTTGTTTGTCGTCTTTGAGCCGAGAAAGCGCAATTGCTTTGGTGTAATCCAGCCCTTGAGTTTGAATCGCTTGCTGTAAGTCATGGGGCAAGTTGAGCAAGGGCAGACGGCTAGTAACAAAAGATTCCCAGCTCATACGACCTAATGATTCAAACACAGTAGTGATTTCAATTTCAGCTTGACTCAAAACCCTTGGCGCTGTTTGCCTCTTGACTTCTTTTGCCATTCGATTGAGCAGGGATATCGTTGCCTCTGGCGTCAGATGTAGATGCATTGCTAGCAGCTCCAGGATGCCCTCTGTTTCTTCGATCGCTTTGAGGTCTTCACGCTGGAGGTTTTCCACCAGTGCCAGAGTTGCTGCTTCGATATCGCTTAAGTGCCGTATGACTACGGGTACTGTCAAAAGTCCTGCTGCCTGAGCGGCTCGGAATCGCCGTTCCCCTGCTACTAGTTCATATCCTACTGTCACATCTGAGAGCGGTCGTACAAGTAGCGGTTGCAGAATCCCGTGCTGTCGGATTGATGCAGTTAGGTTCTCTAAGGCTTCAGGGTTAAAATACCGACGCGGTTGCTCCAGCTTCCTCAACTGAATTTGTGCTAGAGGAACAAACTGAGCTGGTTCTAATTCGGCTTCAGCCATGGCGTTTAAGGTAGGTAAAATAAAATACAAGGTTCAGTTAAACCTTCAGCTACTTATCAGGTAGTGCTGAGTGCCAAAAGCTCATGCAAGGGCTGGCGTTAAGTCCAGTTGCCAATTAGCACATACGCCGCCCAGAAATAGGGTTGTTGTCGATAGTTGGGGTTGCGTAAGATGGCAAGTTGGGCACGACGGAGGGCTTCTGCCTTCGAGATACCTGTTTTACTTAGTTGCGCTAATTCGTCATAAAATTTACCCATAAGCGTCGCCGAAGCTTCATCATTGACGCGCCACAGCGTTGCCACAGTACTGCGAGCGCCGGAACGCACGGCAACCCCGGCTAATCCCAACGCCGAACGATTATCGCCCGCCGCAGTTTCACACGCACTCAGCACGAGGAGTTCGAGCGAGTTGTTCCGCGATAGTTCGATTGTTTGCAGGACGCTGCTGAGTTGATTGACTTTGATTTTCCCATCCCAAGTCAGAATAAAAGTCTCATCTGAGCGCGAACTAAATTGACCATGCGTTGCAAGATGGACAATTGGTAAGGAGACGTCAGCGACTTTAGTTTGAAACGCTGAATTGGTAAACTTTTGGTTGAAGATAACAAGGCTTGGAAGCTCAGATTGAATTTTGTTCACCTCAGTCTTGACATAGGGCAGCGCCGAAAACGCCGGAGGACGCGCAGCATCGAGTCCAGCCACCAATACACCCAATTTTTCTTGCTTGAGCGATCGCCCAGATAAAAGTTGCAGTCCGGGTGTCAAGGCAATGCTGTACTGTTCCACGAGGAAATTTTGACCATCGTGCAGCGCTGCCATTGGAATATTTCGCAACGCCCCATCTAAAACAAAAACCAAGGTTTTTACTTGGCTGGCGGCAAGTTCTGCGGCTATTGGACGGATGAGCCAATTGTATAATTGTTGCAGCTCGGGCAGCGTCAGTTCTAGAAGGTTGGGTTGTTCGAGGTCTTCTCGTAGCGTCGATACCAGACGTTCAACCTGTTCTCGGCTGACGGTGGTTTTGTAGTAGCGTAAATTGCGTGGCTTTGTTTGCTTTTGGCTCGTGGATGGTGGTAAGCTGGTAATAATGGCAAGCTGGTCTTCTAAAAGGATGGGATAAATCACCGCTGCGTGTTGATCCACCTGCTCTATCTGTGCTGGGTTGGCATTAAGACACGCTTCCCGGAAGAAGTTATCGAGTTCAACCAATTGCAACGCTTCAATTACATCCCGCGCCGCTTTAAGGTCATCGGGTTGATGGGATTGAACCAGCAGCCCGACGAGTTGGCGGTGAATTGGCTCGACGGCATCGCGGAAGGAAAACTGCACATCTGGACTTGCCGCCGCCAAATCTGCTCGGAGCGATTTAATTGTAGCGACTGCTTCTTTATAAGCTGCGATCGCCTCTGTAGTTTTGTCTTGGGCTTTGAGCACCCGTCCCAACTGCCACTGCCAGCGATAGGCGATATCCGCTGCATTGGTTTGTTGTGCCAATTCGAGTGCTTGCTCAGTCAAATTTTCCGCTTCTGACCACTGCTGGTTTTTTTCGTACACGCTCCCCAGGCTACCCAAGGCGTAGGCGAGAGTGTGCGAATCTCCTAAGTCTTTAGCTTGTTGTAGTGCAACTGCAAGTAGTTGCGCGATCGCACGCGGTGAAGATGCCGCTTTTGGTTGTTCCATCCGCATCATCGACTGGGCAAGATTCACCCGTGCCTCAATTGCCGCACGGTTGGGAGGTAATGCCGAGATTTGTTGTTGCACCTGTGCCAGGAGGGATTGAGCCCAAGACTGCTGATTGGTATCGACGAGTAAGCTGAGTTGATTGACTTGTGCTTGCACCCGCAGAGTAGGAGAAACAGCAGTTGCCGCCTGTTGATAGAACTTCAGGGCAGCTTCGGGATGAGCTTGAGCACGCTCAGTGTTACCAAGGCTGAGTTGAGCCAGTGCTAGAGCATCTGGTAATTGCAACTTGTTGGCGATCGCCAGGCTGTGCTCTAAAATGAGGTGTGCTATTGTGAGGTTGCCAGTCACCCGCAGCGAATCTCCCAAAGTCCGAAGCGCGGTTGCGGTTTCGGGAGAGTCAGGAACGGTATGAAGCAGGGTTTGCACCTGTTGTGCATTGGCAGTAGAACGCTGCGGCAACTTTAACGCCGTGTCCAGGAGTGCGATCGCGCGTCGATATAATCCTAAATTTTGTAAAGCTTGCGCCTGGTTAATTTGGCTTGTGAGTGCCCGGTTTAGTTTGCCCTGCTGGGTGTAAAGCTCTGCCGCGCGTTCCCAGGATTTTAGCGCCGCATCGGCTTGTCCGCGTGCCAGGAGTAATCCGGCTTGGATATCGAGGGCTTGCGCCAGTGCGATTGATTTGTCTGGAGTTGCTGTGGTTGCTGCCAAGAGCGCCAGAGAGGAAGCGATCGCGTTGCTGGCATGATTCCACTCTCCCAGTTGTTGATAGCAAAGTGACAAATTGCTGAGACTGAGCGCTTGGCGGAGCGGATCTTTGGCAACTTGATAAGATTGGGCTGCTTGTTGAAACAGCGTTGCTGCCTCAGAAAATTGATTGGCACTATAACGCGATCGCGCTTGCTGTTCCAGCAATTGTGCAGATTGGGTTTGGGCAATCAACCTGGAAGTTACTGAAGTTTGAGCCAATACAGGTGATATAATACACACTAAGGTCGCGATCGCGATCGGCATAACAAAGCGAACGAAGCGTTTATAGCGTCGTTGAATGCGTTTCATAGCAGCACTACTCCGAGTTATTATGGTCTGGGTGCCGGACAGACTGTTGCCGTTGGGCGAGTAGACGGCGTTACTTCGGGTGCAGAGGCAACCAAGACAATCCTACCTAAGCTATCTTTGATCCAACCTTGGGCTTCGACAAGTGCAGGCGGGGCAGCAGAGAGAGTTGTTTCGGGTGTTGGAGAAATGATTGGCTGCGCACTAGCACGAGATTGAGCGAGCGTTGCCAATGGACTCAGGTTAGGTGTGCCTGCCAATGGTTCCATCGGGTTGGGAGGTAAACTGCCGCGTCCGCTGACGACAAACTCACCCAAGGGACGAGCCGCAGTGCCTTTGGGACAGGTTTGGGCAATTTGGTTACTGGCATCGAGTACTATTCCAGGTAATTCTACGAGTCCTTGAGTGGGTTGAACTTCTGGTTGGGTGATAGCTATCTGTCCTTGGACGCCGAGTTGAGAACTGGCAGTGATGTCGCTTGAGAGCGTTGGCTGCGATCGCGTCTGAGTGCCGAAGATACCTTGGGCGCTGATACTGACGTTACCACCTTTGCCGGTGTATGCATTGGCGCTGATATGGCTGTTTTCTTGGGGAAGAGCGACAATGAAGGGTGTATGGATGGTGATGTTACCACCATCTCCTCCAGATTGAGTCAAGCCCGCCGTTGTGGAAATACTGCTGTTGCGACGCAACAATAAAAAATCTGCGGCGGTTAAGTTAATATTTCCACCATTACCAGAATTAGTTAATGCGGCAATAGTCCCCCGGTTATCTAGCCGGACAGAACCAGAATTGATGGTAATATCTCCGGCATTGCCCTGTCCTTGACTACTAGAAGAGACTGCCGTAAAATTGGTGATAGAAAGATTAGGGGCAGTGATGCTAATGTTCCCACCCTGACCTTTACCAACCAAACCTGAGTCTGCTCCCACGTTGGTGAATATTCCGCTTCTACGACCATTAGCACCAACTCCATCAAAGGAGGCAGCACTCCCAGCAGTCAATGTGACATTGCCAGCATTCCCTTGTCCAAGAGTTTCAGCTGTGATTTGACCGCCACTTGTGAAAGTAATATCGTTACTTGCATTGATCTGGACATTTCCGGCATCACCTTTGCCTAATGTTGTAGTTGACAATTCAGCACCGTCAGACAAGGAGAAACTACGCGAGTGAATCTCAATATCTCCGCCATTACCAACCCCTGAATCTACCACTGTGTTATACACTGAGCTAGGTGTGTTTTCACCGCGTCCGGCAATTGAAACCGCGCCTCCTGCCCGAATTGCGACCTTTCCTGCATTTCCCTGCCCACCAGTGGCAGAGCTGACGAAGGCACCACCGTTGATGGAGACATTATTCACTGTATTTATTGAAATATTGCCAGCATTACCCTTACCAAGAATGTTACTAGCAGAAATTGAAGACTCATCGGTTAAAGAAAGTGATCCAGCTTGAACGTCTATGTTGCCACCGTTACCCACTGCTCCTGACGCCATAGCGCTGAAAATAGTGCTTTTACTCGATAGGGAGACGGAGTCAGCTACCTGTAGTGAAATATTTCCAGCATTTCCCTGTCCACCGGTGCTGGCGAACAAACTAGAGCCTTTAGTTAAAGAGAGGTTTCTTGCTTGAATATTGATAGCACCACCATTAGCTATGGTTCCTGGTGCTGCTTTAGTGGGGGTGAAAATGTAGGCATTAGCGAGGGAAACAGCATCAGACGCTTGTATAAACACGCTACCAGCGTTGCCCTGTCCGAGGGTGGTAGTATTTAGCCGAGCATCATCGCTCATGTCAAAGGAGCCGGATTTGATCTTAATATCACCACCATTGCCTGTTGCTCCCGTTCCCACTGAGCTAAGAATCGCACTGGGAATTCCACCTTTCCTGCCAGTGATGCTGACTGCTCCCCTGACATCAACATTGACATTACCTGCATTGCCACGTCCACCAGGCAGCGTTTCAAAATCTGAATTTACAGCGGTTTGTATTTGAGCACCATCAGAGAGGGTAAATGCCCCCGCTTGGATATTAATGTTACCTCCCTTACCCACGCCCCCGCTTTCAACGTTACTGAAGATGGTAGTACCTGCAAGGGAAGCTGCATCTGATGCCTGAATAAATACGCTACCTGCAT
>CAXUIG010000042.1:24483-32736 GCA_964250845.1 uncultured bacterium
ACGCTACCTGCATTTCCCTGCCCAAAGGTACTGGCACTCAGTTGAGCATCATCACGTAGGGTAAAGGAGCCGGATTGAATAAAAATGCTACCTGCATCTCCCTGCCCATAGGTAGTGGTAGTAAGTACATTACCATCACGTAGTGTAACGGAGCCGGATTTGATATTAATGTCACCAGCTTTACCAAACGCTCTTTGTTGCACCACATTGCTAATGGTACTATAACTCAGTGTTGTTGCCCCTGTGGCATTAATTTCAATATTTCCGCCCAGACTATTTGGCGTACCCAAACCTGTATCAATTCCTGCTCGCAGTCCACTGTCTTCCGCCATATTGACATTGCGAGCCTGAATCTTGATCCTACCGCCACCAGCACCTCGGACGTTGGCTTGAGCCTGATTGCTCAGAGATACATCTGCTCGTTCTACACCATCGGGGAGTGCTAAACTGAGATTATTACCTGCCACATTGAGGCTAACATTACCTGGTGCAGCTAACCCTGCTAACTCAATGTTGCCGCCGTAAGCCCTAAGTCCGCCACCATCAACGTTGATATTTCCACCAACAAGCAGCAAACTCTGAGTGTCTGGTACTCTTAAACCTGTAACATTTTGACCAGCAGGGCTGATCCCAGCCCGTGCCTGAGACTGGTTGGTAATTGCCTCTGGATGTAGCTGATTAAACAACAACGCCGAAGGATTAACCGTCAGCAACGGCGGTGCTTCGGGCACAGTGGCGCTGAAAATGCCCTGCTCGCCAAAGCGAATCGCGTTTGCTGTTGTGCCGACAAACGACCCGCCTAGATCCAATCGCGCATTCTGCCCAAACAAAATGCCGTTGGGATTGAGCAAAAACAGATTTGCATTACCAAAGACACCCAACGTCCCCAGAATATACGAGGCTGATTTCCCTGTAACCCGCGTCAGAATATTTTGTACCCCATTGGGATTGACAAAATATACTCTTTGACCAGTAAGGACATTGAACTGACTGAAACTATGGAACAGGTTGCTTCCGCGTTGGGCACCGCCGTCGATGCTCTCAGCCGATGCCCCCTTAATTTGAACGTTAGGTGTGAGGCGGGAGCTTTCTGCCCCAAGGGTGCGATCGGGGGTAATTTGGGCGCACGCAGGTGTACCGCTTAGGATCAAAACGCTGCTGACCATCAGCAGTTGTATCCAACCTGGTTTTATCGTCATAAATTAAACACGCATTGCCATGTGAGGTGGTGCCAGCGATCAACCCCCTTTGGAATCAATATTTTATCAAGGTTGGAAGTCAGGGGAATGACTTTAATTTCGGGTAGCGGATTGTAGCTGCTCATACAGCATCTGGATCAACTCCAAGCTCCCGCAAACGAGCTGCCAGTCGCTCAGCCTTAGATTGAGCTGATAAAGCCTGCTGTTGTGCCGAGTCAGCTCGTTGTCGTTCAGCTTCCTCCGGCAGTAAGATCAGATTTCCCACCGGATCATAAAACCGCAACCATTGGGTTGTATCATCCTCAACTGTGCCTTGCCAAATACCTAACCACAGCTCCAATGATTGACACCATAACCATCCTCTCTCATCCGGTGACAAATCTTGATAGCCCCGGTCCAAATCCAAATGCCAACCTGCTAACGAATTGACAGCAAACGGATCGAACACAAAGTAGTCTCGCGTCTTGAATACCTGCTCGTAGAGCTTTTTCTTAATCCCTTTATCCGTACTACTAGAGAGCAGCTCTACGATCACATCCGGGTAGCGTCCTCCTTCTTCCCATAACACCCATCCCTGGCGCTCTGGATTGCTATCTACTCCTAACACCACAAAAAAATCAGGACCTCTAAAATCTCGGTTGCGAACTTGCATTGCACTGTAGTAGACAAACATATTTCCACCCACGAAAATATCCTGTCCTTGCGTCCAACCGTGTTTTAACGAGCGGAGCAGGACATTCATCGCAATCCGGTGACGATTCGTTTCCAATGGTTCTCCATCATCAAATATCAAGTCAGTCGGTGGGCTAGGCGGTGACCAAATTTCCCCCGGCAGATCTTGTAGCGCTTCTTGCTCAGCTTTGGTTTCAATAGACATAGCTTCACTCTTGGGCAACGCACATTATATAAAATTACGAGTTGTCGCGGTAGGTTGCTTGGTGCAAAAATTCGCCACATACGCTTGCCGTTGCTCAATAAAAGAGGGAGATGGATTCTCAACCTCGTAGAGGGTTTGCAAAGCATCTGACCAAGCATTCAGCTCTTCATTTTTATCGATTTCGTGTTTAATTTTGTAATTCAGAAAGTAGTCCGCTTTTTTTAGCCCAATCTCTTCTTGGTCAGCTCCAGTCGCTCGTAGTTTTTGCTCTAAAGTTTGTAAATCTGCTTTAATTTTGTCGCGATCGCTTGTAGGCATCAGCTTAAATGTTGTCCAGTGGTTGCGATCAGAGCTTAAAGACTCGATTCCCAACAATTGCCATTGATAGAGCTTACCCGGTTGCAGGGATTCTTTACCGCCGTAGGCGATTTGTCGCTCTGTGGCTTTGAGAGATTGCGTCCACAGCACGGCTTGACTTTCGCGATCGCGGACGCGGATCTGAGCGCCTTCGCCAAGCCAGACAAACAGTGGGCGGTCGTGCCAGACAACGTATGTTTCAATTAAACCAGGTGCGATAGAGCAGATGCCGCTGCGTGCGCCTAAACGGTGACTGGGACGCCGCTGCCAAAATGAGCTGATCCAAGCTGTAAATGCATTCTGAGCGACCAGCTGAAGAGATTCAGTGACTGGGGCGATGCGGTAGTTACTGATGACTAAGGGGATAATTGCATAGCTAAACAAAAACTTACGACGTTGGAGATTAAACATGTTTTTTCTGCGTGGCGGGTAGAACGTAAGCCAAAAATACTAACGATGGCAAAAGCCAGGGGAGCAAAACTGCAGCCGAAATATAAAGCTGTAGCCCAACGCAGCCATAAACCACGGTGGCACCAATCGAACGAGCGATGATTTGCAGGCGACGGGCTGGACTCCAGGGAGACTGCTGGCGTTTGATTACCAACATGGTGACTTTGCCGAGGATGACTGCAACTCCAATCATCCAAGCGTCCGGGATGGGGATAACAAAGTGTCGCCTGAGCAAATGATGAGTCATGTACGCTAACGATTCACCCCCCGTCAGCCAAGGTTGCTGCGTCCAATAGCTCATCGCCGCAGGTACAGACAAGCGATCCGGTTGTCCAGGTGCGATCCCCAGGCGATCGTCGCTTCCTACCGCAATCAGTACGACTTGCTTAGAAAGCAGTGAAAATTTGTTAGCATCCGCATCTTCGAGCAATTTCCAGGCGGGAATTCGCTGGTAGACGTAGTCGGGGGGAAGGGAGAAATCTACCACAGGTTGTAACCCAAACGGCGGTTGCCAGTTTAACGGAGCCGGTAAATCACCGATTTTCGGGGCTTTTTGCTCAATCGCATCAAGCAGTTGCGTGCGTAAGTTGGTGAGGTGCCTGGTATGGGGCTTTGGTAGTTCAGCGAGTGAGGAGCGAGATGTCTGCACAAGCGACATTAAATAGGCGATTGGGCAAGCTTGGCGACAATCTTGATCTGGGAGCGGGATTTCAACAAAGTGAGGGTCAACTACATCGATATATCCTTGCAGTGTCCAATTCTTACTTGCAATCGCCGTATTGTTACTTACGCCCAACTCACGATTCGATTCCAGAATCGCAGCAAAAATCAACCACATATTCTGATCAACTGCTCGCCGCACGGCTTTGACTAAATCTTTGTCTCCAGATGGGGGTGCTACCTGGGGTGTATCAAGCAGTATATCAAGGCCAACTACGGAGGCATTTAATTTTTGTAAGCGTTCGATTAACTTTGCTAAATAGCTCCGGTTAATCGGATTCAGCTCGGAAATGCCACTACGATAAATCGATTCGGTATCAATTTGCACAAGCGCAACTGGGGGGGCTGACTCTGACGGCACTTGGACAGTTAAGTCGCGGTAAATCGACTGGACGAATGTGCGCCCGTCTAGCAGTAGTCCGGCAACGGAGGGAATGCAACTGAGGGCAATACTCCCACATAGTGCGATCGCCTCAATTCGAGTCGGTAAACTCTGACGCAAGCGCTGCCGCCAGTGAAACGGGGGAATGCGAAATAGGGTAGCTCCCGGATGGCAAAACAGTGAAGGCACCAGGTAGGCAGAGGGGTAGGTGTGGCTCTTTTCCATCCGCAGAAATTGACGCGCTACCATCATCGACTCGTACACATCCAGGTGTTTCGCCAACCCTTGCAGAAATCGCACCAAAAATTCCTGCGCGACGCGGTTGTGGATCGGTTCGCGCATCACCACAACTTGACTAAAACCAATATCAATTAAAGCATCTGCGATACTCAACCCGCTACAGGAGTTGAAAATGGCAACTTGAAGTCCGCGCTTTTTCGCCGCCATTAACTGCGGTCTAATCTCTATAATCGAAATCGATACGCCAGGAGCAATCCGCAACTCACCCCCCGTCATCTGGGTTTCGTTGCTGTGTCCGGCAAAAAATAGCACATCCCAGCCTGGCTCCGATCCGATCGCATCGGTAATTTGCCCGATTGCTAGCTCTTTTGTTTGCTCCGGTTGCCAACCAACAAACTGTACATCGGCAATTCCCAGCAGCGATCGCACTGCCTCCCGATCTGCTTCAAAATTCAACCCTGTATCGTCGCCCAAAATCGCTAGAATGCGAACCCGTCCCTTATGTGTTTTTTTATACTCAATCCCGCTTGCTGTGGAAATATTTAAGGGAGCGCGAATAATCCGAATTGTTCCAGTAGTGGCATCTGTGCCAAATTCCCCAGATTCCCAAGGAAAACGGTCTAACTCAATCGGCTTACAGGTGAGAAAGACTTGCACTGCCTCGGTTGTTTCGGGATTCGCCTTGACAAGTTCCTGACTTGCCTGAGAAATAGTAGCCCGAATTTCGTACAATTCGGCACTGCGTAACCAGCGATGAAACTCATACGTCAACTTCGTTTCCGCTTTGACAAGTTCCGCATGCCAGTCCACAGTTAAAGTCGCAATCCCACCACCAACCGTCCGTCCCCGCATATGTTCCGACTGATAAAAGCTCAAGTATGCCCGTTGCCATTCTTCGTAAAGCTGAGTTAGAGCAGCTGGATAATTGACTTGCACCGTCAGGTTTTGTCCTTGCCCCCAAGACAACTCAAACAGACAAATTTGCTCAATTTTTTGAACTTTAAGGTGAAAAAGATAGGAATGAAGTTTCATATAGCTATTATTTATCAGCACGCATCAAATAAACCCGTAGTTTTGAGTTACTTTAAAATCTTCTAAGTTGATTTATCAGGATTTACTTCTTAAGAGTTTCTTTCAAGCTCAAAACTAAAAGGCGGAATTTCAAAAACAGCATCCAAATCGACAATCACCTTCACCCAAAATCGTTCGCCCCAATTACCAATAACTTGAGCGTAGAGTATGCCCTGATTCGAGTCATCCTGAGATTGTTCAAATAGTTGCTGTGTTTCATCTCTGACCTCCAACTTGAGGTGCATTGGCATTTGCGATTGTAGTGGACTCAAGGCAATAAGTAACATCCATTCCCGACAATCTAATTCTGACGATAGCACCCACATCACCGCATAGAGCCGCAAACTTCCCTGTCGCAGGCGCAATTCGCGGTAAGCTCCTCGCGCTGTTGGAGGAATATGGACGCCTTCGTGTTCCAATGCTGCTCGAATCTGATCAAATTCTTCTGACGACGAACGCAGCTCAGACGGTGTCAGCGATGGCATTAGCATCCATCCCAATTCTTGAGCTACCGGATCGAGCTGATTGCGTAACCACAAACCGACATTGATCAGGGGTTGAAACCGTGGGAAAGTTAATTCGTAAACCCAGTTCACCAGATCGAGGTTCCTCAACAACGTCTTGCCCTCTTCCAGAGTCAGCAATTCCCAAAGCGGCTGAGTCGGGAGTTGGGATTGCAGCGAAAGCAATTTTTGCCGCACTGCTTCGTCGCTCAATTGTTGCGCGGACGCAGTTGTGGGTAAAACGATGGCATCTGGTTCTAGGCAGCGGAGATTTAGCAGTAGCGCGTTGGGGTTGGGATTAAACCAGGTTAGGGGTAGCGTGTATGTCCAATCTCCTTCTGTTTGGATCTGTGCGATCTGTTGATATCGACAGTACTGCTCATAGTTTAAGAAACCAGATACCGCAACCTGCTGTTGCTCCTCCTCAACCTCGAGCACTACATAGAAATGAGCCGCGAAATCAGGGATGTCGAAAACCGCACTTGGAAAGCTAACTTGGTTGTCGTTTAGGCTACTATAAGTCCCGATGCAGAGTTTGAAGTCACCGACGTGGAAATTACACACCGCTGCGATCAAATTCGCATAGGATGGTTGCCAAATCGAAGCGCCAACGCTTTGTACTCTCAAATCTGGGGCGCGATCCCTGAGCCATTGCTCAAATCCCAATGCAGCTAACGCAGCCAGGTAGACTTGCCAGCGTTGATCCGGAAAACGAATTGATTGACTCAGACGCGCAGCCCGTTGTAATTGCTCTGGTAATAGCTCGGTTCGCGTAGCATTGAGCGATTTCCAATCTAGCAGGTGTGTCAAATCTGGTATTGATGCAGGTTGATCGATCATGAGCTAGTTTTCCTCCTCTCAAGATAACGGCAGAGGCGACGTGCTAGTAGACCGCGTAGGGGTTGATTGCGAATCGGATTTTTTGCCTCGGATTCTGCTTCCTGGATGATGCCCATAATTTGTTCATCCAGAATCAATTCCACCTGCCGATCTAAGCTTTGTAAGCGTTCGGCGTCAGCATACAGCTTGGCGCGATCAACAATGCGCGAGCGTAAGAGCACGAGCAACCGCTGACGGATATCGGCACGCAAATCATTAAGTTTTAATAACCGGGACACTTCATACTGTTTTTTCAATCCAATTTGCGGCGCTATTTGGGTCATCGACTGACCTTTGCAATGAAAAAAATCTAAGGCGGTGATAAATAACTCCTCCACCGATAACCGCTGGCGTTGAAGCTTATAAATAGCATCCCCAATCACTTCGGAAATCGCCCCATCTAAACATTGAATAAATTGATTTTGATAGTATTTAAGAAAGTCGATTTTTTCTTCATCATCCTCAGATGGCTGTGCGCGGTCTACGAACGGTTGAATCTCAGGTTGATCGAAGGAAACGCCAAGAACCAATCCTCCTTGCGCTGAAATCCGATATTGCCGCAGTTTGGTAGCGATCGCCTGTAACTGCCGCAAGATAGCTTCAGGGCTGAGCGTGCGACTGCTTCGAGCTTTTAGGTCATCGGCGATGCGAACTAACTGGTCAGTCGTTGGTGGCTGACAGGGTTGTTTCGTCCTCGCCATGCGCTGTTGCAGACGGTCTTCACGATAGACCGCATGAAAGCTTTGCATAAGTTCGCAGGCTTGCTGATTTTCTAATTGTGTTAATTGATACACCCGAGATAAAATTTGTTGTAATCGCTTCGAGGTTGTATCGTTCAGTAGCGCCCAATCGCTGACTATATAAACACCATGCTGTAACAAAAAGCGCTTGAGTTCTGGATGTTGCCGAACATAGCGTTTTACCCATGTGTTGAGCGTTCCCTTCGCCGGGTCAAACGTTTGCAAGATGGTCATCGCCAGAGAACGATAAGGAACGTGAACAGAATTTGATCGGAGCGTTCGCGAAGCGACTTTTGCGGAGCATCGCCCCTCATCATCCAAGACAAAAGGTAATAAGTCCTCATAAGTGAAACCGTTGCGACTGCCAAACTTAGCTCCCAAGTCCAGGCACGCTTGATCGATTTGGTGCGAGATATAGCAGCGTAAACAACTCTCAGCTAAAAAGCGATTATCGATATGATCTTCTTCACCCTGTCGCATTTGCTGCCAAAGTTGGCGCACAAGCGTTGCATCAGAAACGTTAACCTGTTTAGTCCATTCAGGAAATTGGTTTTGGAAATAGGTCTTAGCGGCGATCATTGTTTCCACCCGACGCGAGCCAGCCGAATCTAACTTAACGAGTTGCCAGTATTTTGATGTAGAAACCACAGCGTTTTACTTATCCAAAACCAGTCCCTCTTAATTTTTTCATCTCCTTAAATTAAAGTCACTACTTTTTCAGTAATTTTACTGTTACCTCTCTCTATTTCTAGCTAAAGTAAACTCATGCAAACCATCCAGAAGTGCCCCTCCCCCTCTGTCCCTCTGTCCCTCTGCCCCTCTGTCCCTCTGTCCC
>CAXUIG010000043.1:0-32403 GCA_964250845.1 uncultured bacterium
CCATCCCCCCCACCCCCTAGCACCAAACCAGTAGTAGTCCAGAATCCGCTCCTCACCCAGGAAACGGCTAAAGAAGTAATTCAGACCTGGCTTTCTACGAAAGCCGCAGCTTTTGGTTCAGAGCACGCCGTTGATAGATTAAAGCAGATTTTAGTTGAGCCAGCTTTGTCTCAATGGCAGGGACTAGCCCAGAAAAACAAGGCAGATAACCTATACAGGCAGTACAAACACAGCCTAAATATCGACTCTGTGCAGACAAGTCAGGCCACTCCGAATCAGGCTCAGGTAGAAGCCACCGTAAATGAAGTAGCTCAGCTTTATGAAGACGGTGAGCTAAACCAGGATTCCTCTTATAATCAAAAGCTGCGAGTCAGATATGGTTTGGTTCGCCAAGACGGTCAGTGGCGCATCAACTATATGTCTGTTTTGAAATAGCTGTTCGCTATCAATTTTTACGATTGCAGGCCGAACACGACCAAGCGGCTGTTCTTCAGGAGGCAGCGGAACTCCGAGTGGAGGTAGCGGTTCAGCTCGGCGTAGTGATAGAGCCACCAGAAGGCTGGCCACCCAAAGACGATAAAGTTCGCTCCGGCTTGGCGCAACCGCTCGAGTTCCCGGATCGCGGTTTCGTCATCCAGTGGTGGTCCCCAATATTGCCCATCTCGTTCGAGGAAAGGGACGGCGTGGCGACCCGCGACGGCCTCGCCTCCCCACTCATTCTGATCGACCAGAATGAAGGTGTCCCCCGCTGGGATCAGCGCCTCAACCTCCTGTGTCGCCATCTGCAGCCGTTGGGTCCAGGTCCAATAGAGGTTCGGCACTAGGTGGTGTATCGACTCACTTTGTCGTGCATTCAAAGCCAGCAGTCGCTCTGCGAGCAGCGCACGATACGACGCATCCTGAGCGCGATCAGACTTCAGGAGGTAAGCGATCGCGTCGATGAACTCTGCCATCACGCCAAACGGTCCGGTTCCTTTGCCGGAGCGCCAGTGGATGTCTGATTCCTGTCCGGGGTGGATGCGCGTCTGGACTAGCTCCCTCCGCAGGAAGACGATGTCGAAGCGCGCCGCTAGACGTAAGGACAGGTTCGTATCCATCGTGTGCCAAGCGTGTGGGCTGTCGAACGGGCCGACTACCGCAAGCGCGGCACTCCTCATCACAACGCTCGCGGGATATATGGAGCAACCACGCCAAGCGAGGCACAGGTCGATGTAATCCAGACCGTCGATGACGCCATCTGGCATGTCGCCAGGATCTTGTTTTAGATCCAGTGGTATACCATTGATGTCGATGAAACTGGCCAACGTCAGCGAGAACCCTGAGCCCGGATGCTGATCCAACGCTTGGACAGATTCGCGGATGAAGCTAGGGAGCATCACATCGTCGTCTGGCAAGATGCTCAGGTAGGGGCTTGAGTTCACTTCGAGGGCGCGGTTCCAATTTCTCAGTATACCAATATTGGTCTCGTGCCTAATGTAGGTAACCCGCTCGTCCCGTTCGGCGAATGAGCGTACGAGCGCCTCAGTGTCGTCTGATGAGGCGTTGTCCAGCACTACTACGCGCAAGTCTGGGTAGTCCTGCGCTAAAACGCTCTCGATACAGACCTTTAGTAACCCCGCCCGGTTGTAAGTTGGAATTGCGACGGTAACCTTTGCTTCAGACATAAACTAATTTGAATCCTTTTCTTGTACTCCTGGATCATCCACTGGCGATCGCGTCAAGATCGTCGCACATCTGTTTTGCTATCCGCTCCCATGTCCACCTCTCGTGAACCCGTTTTGCTGCTTTTTGCCCCTTCGAAGCAGCCTCTTGGGGGTGCTCGTACAGCCACCGCATGAGGTATCGAAGGTGTTCATAATCCGGCTCCGCCCAGAGACCAAAGTAGCGAACGTGGTTTGATTCGATCCCCTGTGCGTCCACAAGGCTATACGCCAGCGGCAAGCTATCTTCAGGATCTAGGTACTCGGAAGGACCACTCCAATTTGTCGCGATCACTGGCAACCCCGTGGACATGGCCTCGAGACCGCAAAGGCCGAATCCCTCTCCACGGGAGGGCAGAACGAAGGCATCCATTTCCTGCAAAAACTTTAATAACGACTCTTGGTTCATAAAGCCTGAAACGAGTGTTATATGTGGATGGTTTATCTTATATGCTATGGTTTGTGAGGTACTCTTGATCAGAAGGCGTACCGGCTCTCTAGGGGAAAATTCGTCCTGGAACGCACGCAGCAGCACGTCAATTCCCTTCCTTGGACTGAGGTCGCCGAAAGTTCCAAAGGTGAAGGTCTCTGAGTGGCATCGGCTAAGAATCGGAAACTGTTGTGCATCGACTGCATGGTGGAGAACTTTAATAGGGATGCGGACGCCACATTCCGTGAAGCTCTCCAGATTTTGCTGGCAGGGGACATACTGTAATCTCACAGCTCTGTTGATTTCCTCAACATGCTGTTTGGGAACCAAGGTAGACTCCCACATGTAATAGTTGATGATGCGATCGCACTTGAGCACGCTGGGAGAAACTGCGTAGTGGTAATAGAAGCCAAGTCTGCCCCAGTCTTTTAGGGGTTGATAAAAGCGTTCGAAGCCGCGTACTGCTTGGTTCCTCGTAGGCGCAATTATGATATCAACCCCCTGACGTGCAATAGCTTTAAGCAGCTGACGCCCGACAGAGCCATAGCCTTCATTAGGACGAAGTATCGAGTGCCAGATGAGTTCCTTGCGTCCCTGCTGCCAGGTGTTGCGATCAAAAGGAGCAATTCGAGCAGTGCCTAGGTTCAGATCGTGTTGGGCAGCAGCACCTGCTTTGGCCAATCTGTGCTGGTGATTTTGATAGACTCGTTCCCATTCTTGCCAGGGATTGGTCGCCGTCACACAGTCGTGATGCCAGTGATGGCACCCTAAGACGGTCGGAATATGCCGGAGTACATGCGCTTGGCTGATTCGAAGCCATAGATCCCAGTCTTCATATGCTTGCAGCGACGAGTCAAAGCCTCCCACATCCCGTGCGGCACTGACTCGATGCATCACGTCACTTGCGAAGATGTAATTTCCACAGGCCAGAAGGGTACCGTCATAGTCGAATGAGTAAGCGACTGATGGCGATGCTCCTTCTTGCACCCATTCAGAGTCAGCGTACACCAGACTGACGTCCGGGTTTTCCATCAGGTACTTCAGGAGAGTGCTCAGGTGGTTCTGTTTCCATTCATCGTCATCATCGCAGTAGGCAACGAACGTCCCTCGGGCAGTGTTCAAGCCCTCAGAGCGAGCAGATCCTACACCACGATGCTCGGTTCGGATCAGATGAACTCTATCTTGCTGGTGGGGCGGAAGTTTCACAGGGGAGTCACTGCCATCATCAATGATGATGACTTCGAAGTCTTTCACGTCTTGCAGCCAAACGGAGTCAACCGCCCGTTCGAGGCTTTCGTGCCGGTTGTATGTGCAGATAATGACGCTAATCAGGGGGAAGGCAGACGTAGTCATCCGGAATAGTTCTCAAATTAAGCGATCAGGAGTTGGGGTAGGGTTGATTGCGTCCTCGAGCAGACGGAGCAGCACTTGGCGCGAGTCGAAATACTCTTGGGCAATGGCTCTGGCCGCCTGACAGTGGAACTCGTAGCGGCTGTTAATCTCTTCGATTCCGGCGAGTGCTTCCTCAGGAGTGTTGAATGAAATAACTCCGGCTCCGGTCTGTAACCAGTCGGAAAAGCCGGTTTCCTGGATAAGCACAGGGCGGCCACTTGCGAGGTAGGAAGCGCTGCGCTCACTGAACCAGCCGCTGCGGCTGACCACATAGCCGTGTTTGGCCACGCTGAACTCTGCCTTGGACTGCTGGATGTAGCCCTGATACGTCCAAGGATCACGCGTCGGCTCACGGGGGTCGCGTAATGCCCAGCCCTTGCTGCAAAGCAGTGCGCGTGGTACCATTGGGCTACCTACTGCTAGATCAAAGATGGGCCCGGCCTTTTGTGGGAGGTCGATGTAAGCCCCAAATGAGTCCGACTTCATGCCGTAGCGACGCCCATTGTATTCGCGCGCCGGATAGCTATCCCATAGCATGACAGTCGTAAACTTTCCTTGCTCCAGCCCTGGCATCACTGACCAGGCGTCTAAGAAGATCGGATGGCGTGTGGCTTGCCAGGGTAGCCCGTCCTTGGGAATGGTAGACCGGCTGAGGCCGATGTTTTCACCGAATGAGAAGAATGCTGTGTGTTGCAACGCCCGATTTCTTGCTGCATCCTCGCTAAGGTGCCGGATTTGCGTGAAGACTGGATCTTTGTCAACAAGCGCCCGCACTGGAATTTCCATCAGCCAAGGACGCAGGGGGTTAACGCCAGCGAGGTTGAGCAGGAGATCCGCAGTCGCGCAGATGCCGAGGATATGGTTGGCGCACGGCCCGAGCCAGCGCGATGTGTGAGCATCGTAGTATGCCCAGCGATCGCCCAGTCCGAATCTTTCGAAGATGCTTGTCGCAAATTGCAGCCCGTATGTTGGATCGGTATCCGTGATCCCTCTAACTGGGTCGTAGCACGAGGGGTAGTCGTCACTGTCCTCGACGAAATAGACGTCATGTCCGAGCTGCACAAGACCCATGAGGTAGTGCAAATCGCTCCAGGCCATGCCACCCAGAGGTCCGCGCACGATGTAGCCGAGCACGATGATGCGCAGGCGGCTAACCGTCTTGGAACGCGTCCCGGATGTGCCATTGATCCTAAAATGTGGGCTAGTCATCACTACTCACAGCCTCAGCGAGCAGTCGGCTGAGAACCTTGTCTGAGTCGAAATACTCCTGGGCGATCGCACCTGCCGCCTTCGCATGCCAGGCATAGTTGGCTTCGACCTCATCGATTGCAGCAACAGCTTCCTCCACCGTAGTGAACGGCAAGATGCCCTCCCCGACCGGAAGGATGGCGGGGAAGCCGGTATCCTGAACGACTACAGGACGGCCAGCGGCCAGGTAGCAGGCGGAACGGCAACTGAACCAGCCGCTGCACATCGCAACATACACGTGCTTGGCCGGTGAAATCTCGCCGCGCGACCCGGCGATGAACTCCTGATACCGACCCGGAGTCAAAGTCACACTCGGCCCGTCCACTACTTTCCAGCCCTCGCTCGCTAACCGCATTAGTGGCGCATTCACGCCACCCACCGCCACCCGGAGCGGTACGCCGGTGCGCTGGGGCAACTCAATCAATTTCTCAAACTCACTCCCCTTGCTCTTATACTCCACGCCCTGATAAACAAGTTTTCCTTTGAAAGCGTTCCAAGTCATGACCGTCGTCCACGGTGCCGTCTCGAGCGATCGCACTCGCGCTTGAGGCTCCCACAAATTCATCACAACTGGCATCCGCGTCGTCTTCCACTCAAAATCTATCTTTGGAATGAGGCACTCCGCGCCGTGGATGTTCTCGGCATAGGTGAAGTGCTGATCGTGGGCCGCCACGCTCGCGCACCACCGCTCCACGTTCTCTGACCACACGAACCGCTCACTAAGCATGATCTGGTTGTAGCCCGGATCGGTGTCGAGGAAGATCTTCACACACCACGACGAGAGGTGATCGGGAAACATGCACGCCCCACTGACGTTGAGGAAAATATCGGCAGTCCGCGCTACCTCGTCGAATGCGGCTCGATCCATACCGAAGCTTGTCTCGTGCAAGTGCAGGTAATGCCACCGCCTCCCCAGCTCCGGGGCGTACCGCTCCCAGAAATCACTGATGTATTTCGCCGAATAGCTGCCCTGCGACGTGTACTGTTTCTCGAGCGGATGATACGGCCAGATCCATGTATCTTCGTAATAATAGACATCGTGTCCCAACCGCGCTAGGCCGATTACATACTGCAAATAATCCCACGCTACCCCGCCGACTGGATACAGGCCCACTAGCCCTGTGACAATGATGCGAAGCGTTGAAGACATTGGCTGCTACCTAACTAGTGCAGATCTTAAGACTCTTGAACTTGTTTTAGCCTAAGCAGTTACCCACTTAACTAGTCGTCCGTCTTCGAGCTCCATCCTCATATCACAAGTCTCCAGTGTGCTGAGACGGTGGGCGATCATAAAGGTGGTGCGTCCTTGCATTAGGCGTTCCATAGCTTTCATGATCGCGGCTTCGGTTCTCGTATCGACGGAACTGGTGGGCTCATCGAGGATGAGGATGGGGGCGTCCTTGAGGAAAGCACGGGCAAGCGAGATCCGCTGACGTTCTCCACCTGAAAGGCTCATACCGCGCTCGCCGACCTGAGTTTTGTAGCCTTGAGGAAGTCTAGAGATGAACTCGTGGGCGTTGGCCGCTTTCGCCGCTGCTATAATATCGTCTTCGTTGGCACTGGGGCGGGCGTAGGCGATGTTCTCGCCAATGGTGGTCGAGAAAAGCACAGGCTCCTGCAGGACTATAGCGAATTGGTTACGCAGATCAGCTAGCTTGTAGTCACGCAGATCGACGCCGTCGAGTAGAATCTGGCCGCTAGTGGGGTCGAAGAAACGCATCAGCAGGTTCACCAGCGTCGTCTTGCCCGCTCCCGTCCTCCCGGCTATGCCCACACGGGTCCCTGCCGTCACCTCGAAGGAGATGTCCTGCAGGACTGGGTGGTCTTGGTTGAAGGCGAAGGAAACGTTGCGGAAGGCCACGGTGCCCGAGGCACGAGAGATCGGTCTTGCATGCTTGGGCTCAATGACATCTGGTGGCTCATCGAGGAGGGAGAAGGCCCGCTCGGCACTAGCCAGTGAACGCTGCAGGCCTGTTACTTGATTGCCGATAGATTGCAGGGGTCCATATAGCTGCGCAATGTAGGAATTTACTAGGAGCAGTTCGCCCAGAGTCAAAACCCCTGTCTGGACATGTCGCACGCCCATGAAAAGAACGACAGCTGTTCCCGTAGCAGTAGTCAGGCTGACAAGGGAGCTGACAAAACTTTGAATCAACACTACGCGGATAAGTACCCAAATGGCTTTGCTAGAGTTGCGGACGAAACGGTCCTTTTCGTGATCCTCCCGACCAAAAGCCTTCACGACACGGAGTGTCGCCAGTACCTCCTGTACCACTGACATGGCCGAGCTGTCGAACTGTTGATAATCGAGCCACTGGCTGCGCAAGCGCCCACTATAGGCCCGTGTGACTACGAAGAGAATGGGTGAAACCGCTAGTGCAACCAGAGCTAGCTGCCAGTCAATCCGCACAGTGATATAGATCATTCCGACGAGCGTGAAACCTGTAATGAATAAGGGTATGACGCCGTCAATCGTGACCCATTGGATGGCAGGTGCATCGTATTGGATGCGGTACGTGGAGTCGGATGTGCCCCTGATATCGTGGTAAGAAAGTGAGACGCATTGAGCCTGGCGCAAGAGGCGAGCTCGGAACTCCACAACCATGTTTTGTGCTGTGTACGTTCGCAGTAAAGAACTCCCAAGCCCTACGAGCTGGCTTAGCAGGGGAATGGCCACCAGCAGGCTGGCAGCGAACACCAGCAAAACGGTGTTGGAACCCGTGACGGCCGCCGGTAGCAGCGCGTTTAAGAAGCTAGGGAGCGGCTGAGAGCCGATGACGTTGTCAACAGCGATCTTTAGCGGCAGCGGGGTAAGCAGGGCCAGGGGAGTTGACAGCAGGTCGAGCAGGAAGGTACCCGCAATGTGGAACCAGTAGGGCTGTGCCTGGCGCAGCAACCGTCTGTAGATATTTAAATCGATAGTGTAGTTGGCGGTGGTCATTATGCCTCTACTATTGCTCTTCCAGGGGTAGACCTCGTGGAGGCGGCCTGTGTCGGCAGCATGTACATTCTTTTGGCCACGAGCTCCAGTACTTGGTAGAGAATACGCCCTAGGCGGAAGTTCTGATACAGGATGACAGCGGCGTTGAGCGCGTATACTACAAACGTGGCTGTAACCACCTGTGGCATTCCCATAACTATTACTACAACTGTAAGAAGAGAATACCCACTCAGAGCCATAGTAGCCAACCGTGACATTCTCAGTGCACACCGCACCCTCATGAGTCTCTTACCGCCCCCGTGATTTTCAGTACACATCTTAACCTGAACCCTTGACCAGAGCCCCCGGTAGATCTCGAGATCCCAGTCGCTCCACCCCTGATCAATGACGATGAAGTACTTGTGCAGCAGGAGAAAATCTATCACCCCCTGAAGAAGGCTCTCCTTCTCCAGACCTGCCTCTGTCCAATAGCATAGGAAAAAAGCCCGTTCGCGCCAGGAAATCTGCGCTCTGTGCACTGGCCGCTCAAACTTTATAGTTTCTACCTCGGTTAGTTTTTCAGTCATTAGATTTATGCGTAAATTGGTGTATAATTTAATGTTACCCGTGGTCTAAATCCCGATTAGGGATTGAAATAAACTCTCTGCCTTCTCAGAGCAATACCTGCTCCAGTACACGTCCAACGACCTTCTGCGCATCAAAGTCGCTGGCTTACCACTAGCCAGGTAGCAGAGGGTGCGATCGCTGATCCAAGCGGTCTCGAGACGAATATAGGACGGCTTTACACAGCTAAACTCGCCGTAGGAGTCCTGAATGTAGCGCTGGTAGTCCCAAGGAGTGGCCGCGACCTCTGGGGCATCGCGTAAGCGCCAGCCCCTTTCGAGCAGCATCACTCGCTCGTCTTGGTCATACTCCCCCAAGAGGATCGCTAGCTCCAGCGGCTGGGTCGTGCGCCGTGGCAGATCCAGGAATGGCAACAAGCCGGTTCGTTTGTCGTTCGAGTAAAGTTCACCCGCGTCTTCTTCGCAGCCGAGAGCACGCAGCCCGAGGGCCCAGTTTAGATAGATCCACAGATGACCGCCGCCCGTGGGATAGTAGAGGGTCTTTGCGTAAAGGCAGACTGTGATAGTCATAGAAAATCGGCTTCACGGCTGATCAAACTCTATAGGCTCCACCTCGGTGAGTCCTCGTATCCACCACTTGTAGCGCTCTAGACTGCGTACAAGAGGGCCTAGGTAGATCAGCACAGCAACAAGCAGGCGGGCACCCACTCCCTGGAAACGGGGCTCAATCCGCGCCCGTAGGGCACCAGCCACACACCAGCCACAAGAGGCGAGGAACATTGCCACACCCACCCACGGGGAACCAGCAGACAAAAGCGCAGACACAAACAGGACGATGGCCGCCACATTCCACTCCAGTGTGAGGGGGAGGTAAGAGATGAGGGAGGCGGGAGGCTGATAAAGGGTTTGAAATAGACCGCGACCAAAAACCCCGGAGTAGATCACTGGCTGACCAAAGCAAAGAGAGGAGGAGAGGTCACCGTAGATCCTCCCCAGCCACCGAGGCTGTCCTAGAAGATTAAAGCGGTAGGGGTGCTTAAAATAAACCAGAGCCTCTGCTTTTCCATAGCCCCGCTGCTGCTTAAGATACGCAGCTACTGTATTACGGCGAAAGTGCCATACCACCGCTGCTGGGCTGAAGCCAATCGTGTAGCCCAAGTCTTGCAGCCGCCAGCAGAGGTCAACATCATCCCCAGCGGCACGAAACAGAGGATCAAAGCCGCCCAGTTCCTGTAGAACCTCCCGGCGAAAGGCCATGTTGCAGCCAGCAATGTGCTCAGCCACCTCGTCGCTCAAAAGTACGTGGGTGGGTGCGCCCGGAGATACAGCAACGCAGGAAGGGACAAGAGAGTCTTCGGAGGGAGATAAGTTCGGGCCACCTACTGCGGAAAAGCCTGATAAGAGAAACTTGTCCACTAGATAGGTGAGCCAGTCTGGATCGGCCACACAATCAGAGTCGGTATAGGCAACTATCTCGCCGGTCGCGGCGGCAAGGCCGACGTTGCGTGCCACGCTCAGACCCTTGTTTTCCTGGCTGATGAGGCGCACATAATCATAGCGCTGAGTAATCTCCAAAGTGCAGTCGGTGGAACCATCATTGACTACGATGACTTCATAGTTAGGGTAGTTGAGTTCCTGCAGAGAAGCTAGGCAACTATTCATGGTTCGCTCAGCATTGTACGCGCATACAACTACTGAGACTTTGGGATACTCCGGCAACACTGGCGGCAGAGGCGTTTTGTAATACTGTTGCACCGTTTTGAACGCGGGCTTCTTGAGGCGTTCATGGTCAACCAATCCAAAAGCCCAGTCCTGTATAGCAAACCCGCCGGTAAACCACTCGTCTGTCCAGGAAAAGACTATCGTCCCTGCCGCTCCCATCTCAAAGCTTGATGACAACTTCTGAGAGAGGATCTCAGCCTGGGCTTGGGTGCCCTCACGGATCGAGTCAACACCAAACTCGCTCAACACTAGGGGTTTATCGTCGGCCAGGTTATGGAGCCGACAGAGGTAGCGGCGGAAATCCTTTTCCCGATGTAGGTAGACGTTGAAGCATAAAAAATCAGTAAAGTCAACATCTAAATACTCAGTACAGGGGTAATTGGCATAGCTTACAAGCGCCTCTGGAGCGCCCTCTTTTGCTACCGCCATCAACTCCTTTAAAAAAGCACGAACCCGCTTTGGACCGTGCCATCGCACAATATCTGGAGGAATCTCATTGCCCACTAAATAGGCAAAGGCAGCAGGATGGTTCCGGCAGGCCTTAACCCCATTGGCGATTGCCTGACGGATTTCTGCCTTAAGAGCAGAGGAGTCAAGGAAGGCGACATGCTGCGCCCAAGGGATGCCAATCAGCAACCTCAGACCGTAGACTGCAGCTAGATCCAAAAGCCAATCAGGTGGAACGGTATAAGTTCGTATACAGTTTGCCCCCAGTTCCGCCATCAGGGCAAAGTCTTTCTCCACCACCGGTCTTTCTGGAAAGGAAGCACCGTGAGTGCCTGGAGAGAAGGGACCGTAGCTAACCCCTTTGAAAAAAAACTTTTTCTCTCCGAGAAAAAAAAATTTGCCCTTTACTGTAACTACATCCCTGTCTGCAAGCGGCGTAGGGTAGAAGCTAGAAGATGGCAAAATCAGGTTCTGCAAAATACCCCCATAATGTTAGTGCAAATTCGTTCTCTAGTAACAAGCCCCTAAGTAGGCTAAACGCTCAAACTCTAAGTGTTTAAAGAAATAAGCTTGTTGTGGCAGACACCACACAAGATGGCACAGCTAGCGATCGCGAATGCCCCAACACAGCCACTAGTGCTCCAGGGCTGGTATTAAGGCCATCCGTTATCTAAATAACAATTTTCTAACCGGCCCGTTTGCGATCGCGTCCAGGAAAATGTATGACTTAACGTATAAGTTATATAAGTTCAGTCTGTTTCTGCCTCAAATTGGGTTAAGAGTGACGCCAGACGCTGCAACTCGAGATTGGCGTGCTCTAACTGTTTAGAAAGCTGGGATTGTTGGAGCAGATAACGCACACGATGACGCAGCACTGCCCAATGAATCGGTTTGGTGATATAATCTGTCGCCCCCACCCCAAACGCTTGCTCAACCGCATCTGGCTCGTCAAGCACGGTAATCATTAACACAGGCACAGTGCTGTTTTTGATCGTCCGCAATTTGGTGCAACAGGTAAAGCCATCCATTCCTGGCATCACAGCATCTAGCAAGATCGCGTCCGGCAATTGATGTTGATAGGCGGCTAGACACGCTGCGCCATCTTGAGCTTCCACCACTTGGTAGCCTTCTTGTTCCAGTGCTAGACGCAGCAGCATCCGCATCGACTTGTCGTCATCGACAACAAAAATTAAGGGGGAGTCTTCCTGGCTCGGGTCGGTGCTCATGTCTAAAGCCGCTCTAGTTCGATTTGCAAGGCTGCCTTGACTGTTTCGTATGCTGCCTCTACTTGCAACACACCCGCCAGTGCCCCGGAGGTGGTACCAGCGCCAGCCATGATTTCCAAACCCTTACAAAGCTGGGAAAGAGTGGTCGCACCCAGGTTGGCACTTGCTGATCTCAGCTTGTGAACGGTCTGTTGCAGGGCGAGTGCATCTCCTGTTGTCACAGCGGCACGCATCGCTTGCAGCAGCTGTGGAGCTTCTGCGAGATAATTATTGATGATTTGAGCCAGAACTTCGTTGGCTCTGGCACCCGCCATCTTGCGTAATGATTGCAGCGTCTTCGCGTCAAGAGGGCAGGTTCTTGGCAGAGGGGCCCAGGAGCTGAGGGGCCCAGGGGCCCAGGGGCAAGAGTGCCCGGCCTTACTCCCCTGCTCCCTGCGCTGACACTGGCTCAAAGCCTGAACAAGTTTTTCTATTTCAATCGGTTTGCTGATATAGCCATCCATGCCCGCTTCCAGACACTGCTCCCAGTAACCATTGGTGGCATAAGCTGTCATGGCAATAATTTGGGGCCGCTGCCCTGGCGACCATTCCTGGCAAATCTGACGCGTGGCAGTTAATCCATCAATTTCTGGCATCTGTACGTCCATCAACACTACGTCATAGGGCTGACGGCGCAGCGATTGCATTACCTCTAGTCCATTAGCGACAGCATCAGCTCGATACCCGAGTTGCTCCAACATCAGCAGGCCAACCTGCTGGTTCACCCGATTGTCTTCGGCTAACAGAATCCGTAGGGGTAACTGTTCAGCGAGTTGAGGTATTGCTTGTATAGTCTCCATCTTAGCGGTATCGAGTTGAATAGGACTAGATTGGGCAACCAACGTGAAATTAAAGGTGGAGCCTTGACCCACTTGGCTCTCTACCCAGATACGTCCTCCCATGATTTCCGTTAGCTGTTTACAGATGGCCAGACCTAGCCCCGTGCCCCCATACCGACGGCTAATGGAAGAATCGACTTGGCTGAAGGACTCGAACAAATATTCCATGTACTCCTGGGGAATGCCGATGCCTGTGTCCTTGACAGCAAATTTAATTTCGTAAGTGTCTGAGGAGTCAGGGAAGAGAGCAGGGGAAGCGGTCACTGCAACCACCACTTCCCCAGTCTCAGTGAATTTGACCGCATTACTGAGCAGATTTACTAAGATTTGGCTCAGCCGGGCCGCATCTCCCACAAGCGCGTTTGGGGTTGGTGGAGCAATCGAGTAGGCTAGGTTTAAGCCTTTTTCTGCTGCCTTGGAAGCTACCAAGCTCAGGGATGCCTCTAAACAGTTTTGTAGATCGAAGGGTTGCTGTTCTAGCTTTAGTTTTCCGGACTCGATCTTGGAGAGATCCAGAATGTCGTTAATGATGGTGAGTAATGCGTCACTGCTGTGACGAATAGTCTTGACAAAGCTTCGTTGCTCCGGTTTCAGTTCCGTATTCAAAAGCAGACCTGTCATCCCAATGACGGCATTCAGTGGGGTACGGATCTCATGGCTCATGTTGGCTAGAAACTGAGATTTGAGACGCGACGCTTCTACAGCTGCTTCCCGCGCTTCTACCAACTCGTTAATGCGCTCGGCGACAATAACAATACCACCTACCTTGCCATTGGCCAGATACCACGGGTGCAGAGCCCAGCGGCGATACTCTTTGGAACCGTCTTCGCGCTCCCACAGCTCCTCTGAACTAGATAATGCTTCACCTCTAAGGGCACGTTGGTGATTCGACTTCCATGTTTCAGGAATGTCTGGAACCACCTCGTATTGGCTACGACCGATCAGCGACTGATCCTCCAGACCATAAAGTGTTAGCCACTTTTGACTGTAATTGAGATAGCGCATCTGTGTATCGAACATAGCCATGGCAACGGGGGCGTTGTTGATGATCTGCCTGAGCTGATAGCGCTCTCTCTCTATTGCTGCCTCTGCCTGTTTGCGCTCAGTGATGTCGCGGTAAGTGATAACGATACCGGCTACACTCGGCTCAGCCAGTAGATTATTCACAACCACTTCAAAATCTCGCCACGAACTATCTGCGCGCTGTAAACGAATCTCATCTGTAATGTTGGCATGTGCAAAAGTGAGGGCCTTCGTCAAGAGGCTCTCACTTTTGGCGAGATCATCAGGATGGACAAATTCAAAAACCTTTTTGCCTACCCAGTCATCGGGTTCATAACCCAAGATCTGTTTGACGGATTGACATATGTAGCAAACTGTGGAGTCTGCTGCCACAACCGCGATAATATCAGATGTATTTTGCACCAAACAGCGGAAGCGCTCCTCGCTTTGGCGTAGTGCCTCGGCTTTAGCTGTCTCGGCACTGAGGCGCTGATTAAAAAAGATAGTCAGCTCCGCCAGCTTTAGTATGACTAAAGTGGCAATTCCAATCCCAGTCGCAAGTAAAGATTTGTTTATCCCATGGGACGGCTGTACAATTAGTTGGTCAGTCGCATTGAAGCTGACCGCCGCCATTGCTATTATAGTGCCCCCACCCAGCAACTGAAGCCTAACCAGCTTCTGACGGCTGACAATGAAGAGCGCAGCTCCAGAGGCGACAATTGGCAACACCATCGAGACTAAGACAATTGAGAGGTCGTAGGTTATGGGTATCGGCAGTTCATAGGTCAACATATCCATGAAGTGCATCGACCAGATGCCAACTCCCATGGCGATCGCGCCTCCAGCCAGCCACAGATTACGCCCATGCCCAAGCGCAGCCTTTATCCGTCCAGCCAGATCCAGTGCGGTGTAAAAGGCGATGAATGCAAGCACTACCGAAAGGACAATAAGGGGTAGATTATAAGTGGCTACCATGACGATGTCTGTAGGATTAGTCAATCAACTTCTTAGCAGCCTACCCGATGTAGCTATCTGTTCGATACTTACCTGATGCACCCAACCCGCCCAATGTTTTAGCCAGAGGCAACAACAAGGTTTCCTCAATCTGATCTCGCAGGGTGGGAGTTACTTCAGCGCCGGTCTTAAGGCAATCCATCAGCAATTGATTGGCAGCGTAGTACTGCTTGAGCACTTCCTTTTGCTGCTCGCTGAACTGCCATTGGTAACCTATGTTGCGATACTGAAGCATCACAGATCTTAATTTCTCAGCCCAAGCCTCAGCGTTAGTGTTCCACCATTCCTTCAACCTTTCTTTACCTTGATTTGGGGCAGGTAGTTGTTCTTTAAGTTGTTGCAATGAGGGTTGCAACCCAGGGTAACAGGCAAGAACTCGGTCATCGGGAAGGGCAAAGCTTAGAGCAAAGACTCGCTCCACCGGGTCACTTGGCTTGGCTTGGCTTAGGGATAGCACACGGTAAAGAGTCAGATCTATGGCCAAATCAGGGGCAACATTAGCAGCAAGTCTCGGATCAATGGCAAGGGAGAGAGTGAGGTCACGCGCCAATGTCAGATCACGGGGAAGAACCAGTGTCAGGTAAAAGGCACGAATAGCTGCAGATTTGTAAGGAGCTTGGACTGAAAGACACTTCTGGTTGAGCCAGATCAGGAACTGCTGCAATTGCTGATCGAAGGTCATAAGCATATCAATGTGTTGCTTCATTAATTGCAGCAGATAAGCAGCATTACCCAACATCGCAGCCGTGAGTAAAAAGACTTGGCGCCAACGGGGTTGGGTGACATGGCTGACCAGAGTAATCAGTTTTTCTTCTAATATCTGTGGTTCAGGACTGGCAACAATGTTTCTAGCCGTTAAATACTCTTGAAATGTTAGATGCGATAACGAGTAAATTCCCCGCGCTTGCTCCACCAAAAGTCCATGTGCCTCAAGCGATTTCAGCACTGCCTCACTATTGAATTGCAGTACCTCTGGATCAGTTTGGGCATTAGGTAAGTTACGGAGATAGTCCGTTATGTATTGCTGGGCATTACTTTGGGTAAAAAAGTAATGCCCTTGCCTAAAGGTGATGGCGGCAATTTGACTCAGCAGTTTGATTTGGTGGGTTAAAGACAAATGACCATGAGCGCGTTTAATGCTCCTCGCTTGATCCCAACGATTGAGCAAAATCTCCAATCCTTGCTTGTAAAGTTCGGCTCGTCTAGCTGGGAAGTCTGAGCGGGCTTGAAACACACAACAAGCCAGGTTGAGCAAAAGCGGCGTCACGGCTATTTCTCGAATTTGCCGATTTTCCGACAACTGCAACTTCTGGATGAACTGAGTCGCCAAGGCTTTCCCTTTCTCCCTGGAATTCCTGCCAACGGTTACGAACCACTTTTGGACAAATGCTTCAATTTGGGACTGGTCAAGATCTGCAATCTCAATCTCGGTGAATCCCTCAAACAGGTACTGCTGGGTGGCAATTCGACAGGTGATAATAAATTGATTTTTGTAATACTCCTCAAACAAGTAGCGCAGCCTTTTCATGATTTCGGCGCTATCATCGTCTTGAATTTCGTCCAAACCATCCAGGAGAATCAACGCTCTGCCTTGATGAAGTAATGTTTTTACTTGCTGGTCTGAAACGCCGCTAAAGCCAAGCTCTTGAATGATATAGCTCAATAAACTGAAATCCCCTGTTTCTCTGGCATTTGCGGCAAAATTTTTCAGCCGAATGAAAATTGGAATCCGGTCTATTAGCAACTTGCCTTGAGTACATTGCGTGGCGATGTGTTGCAATAATGTGGTTTTACCGGCCCCTGGTTTGCCTAGCACTACCAGCTTGGGATGGGTGGTAATTGCCTGCATCGCTGGAACTCGTTCATTACAGAATTGATGTAAACCAAAGTGGTCGAATTGTTTGGGATTAAAACCTTGCAATTCAAAAATATTCAACCATCTCTGTGCTGTAATATTTTTTAAAATATTGACACTTACATAAACGTCTTCTAGATCAATAGTTTGAGCAATATCTAACAACCGCAGGGTGGCACACTGGGCTTGAATCTTATCGCGTCGGCGCGATCGCACCACTTGCACTAAAGCATCGGTATCCCCGCGCAAGTCATGCTCCTGCTTCTTCGTTGTCAGTGGGCTCTCAATCGGTAGAGCAGCAACCTCTTCCCAATCCAGATCGAGTTTAAAGCATATTTCCATGAAAATATGACGCTCAATCGGCTTGCCTGTAAAAAATTTCCAAATTGGCTGTCGAGTCTCAATCCCTACCTCACCAGCCAGATATTCTTGCGTCCATTCCTTTCTTTTGAAAGCCCTTTTCGCTTTCTCAATGCCTAAAATAGATGCTTGCAGTGATCTCCGTGCCATAATTCAGAAATTTAACTCACAGGTGTTCTGATCTGAAAACTTCAGATCGCAAGAGGTGAAGGTTGTATAAGTTAGAAAAGTTGTCATGAAATCAAAATACCTCAAAATCTGCCATTTCTTGACTCTACCGAAAGTTGGAGTCTCTGGTTGCTTAGGAGTTTCTTATCAGGCATCACGTGCAAAACTCGCGTCACTCTTCACCCAACTCACACACAAACAGCCCCAACTTATAGAACTTATACGTTAAGTCATACATTTTCCTAGACGCGATCGCAAACAGGCAGGTCGCACACTGTTAGTTTATAAACGGATAGTGCTGGTACTACCTCCGGGGCACTGGTGGCTGTGTTGCGAGGTTTCGGCGGCATACGAAACACTCGAGGCAGCCGTCGCATATAGAACTAGAGCGGCTTTAGACATGAGTAGCGATCTTGTCCAGGAATACTCCCCCTTAATTTTTGTTGTCGATGACGACAAGTCGATGCGGATGCTGCTGCGTCTAGCACTGGAACAAGAAGGTTACCAAGTGGTGGAAGCTCAAGATGGCACAGCGTGTCTAGCCGCCTATCAACATCAATTGCCGGACGCGATCTTGCTGAATGCTATGATGCCAGGGATGGATGGCTTTGCCTGTTGCACCAAACTGCGGACGATCAAAAACAGCACTGTGCCTGTATTAATGATCACAGTGCTTGACGAGCCAGATGCGGTTGAGCAACTGTTTGGGGTGGGCGCGACGGATTATATTACCAAACCGATTCACTGGGCAGTGCTGCGCCATCGTGTGCGTTATCTGCTCCAACAATCCAGGCTCTCTAAACAGTTAGAGCAAGCCAATCGAAACTTGCAGCGTCTAGCGCGCTTAGTGGCTGGTTACGAACAAACGAATTTGCAGTGAATTCTGAGGAGATTTTGCCGAACCTGATTGTTGCCTATATAATATTACACCTATGAAAATACTTGTAACTGGAACTGAAGGGTATATCGGCTCATTATTGGCTCCCATGTTGATGCAATGTGGGCACGAAGTTATCGGCGTGGACACCGGCTTCTATAAGGTTGGTTGGTTGTACAACGGTACAACTCTAACTGCTAAAACCCTCAACAAAGATCTCCGGCACATCACTCCTGAAGATCTACAAGGAGTAGAAGCAGTAGTTCATCTGGCTGAACTCTCGAATGATCCAGCTGGGCAGCTGGCACCGAATATCACCTACGACATTAACCATAAAGGTTCGGTTCGCCTTGCCAACCTCGCATCCAAAGCCGGTGTGCGTCGCTTTGTCTACACATCTTCGTGCAGTGTCTATGGAGTTGCGGCTGAGGACTATGTTACGGAAGAGTCACCTGTCAATCCTAAAACCGCCTATGCAACCTGCAAGACGCTGGTAGAGCGAGATGTCAAAACTTTAGCCTCGGACAATTTTTCTCCTACCTTTCTACGGAATGCTACAGCCTATGGTGCTTCTCCCAGAATGCGCTTCGATATTGTTTTAAACAACCTGGCTGGGTTGGCATGGACTACCAAAGAAATTAAGATGACGAGCGACGGTACTCCTTGGCGTCCTTTGGTTCATCTGCTTGACATCTGTAAAGCAATTGTGTGTACGCTCGAAGCCCCACGTGACATTGTTCACAACCAAATCTTTAACGTGGGTGATACCGCTAGCAACTATCAAGTCAAAGAAATTGCTGAAATTGTAGCTGAAGTATTCAAAGGATGCCAGCTTTGCTTTGGGGACAATGGTGGGGACAACCGCAGCTATCGGGTTTCTTTCGATAAGATTAACCAAACACTGCCCGGATTCAAGTGTGAGTGGAATGCAGCTAAGGGCGCTCAGCAGTTGTTTGATTTGTTCACTCAAATTGATATCTCAGAATCCACTTTCTTATTTAGAGGATTCACTCGCCTGAAGCAGCTGGAGTATCTCATTCGCACCCAGCAGATTGATGAATATTTTTTCTGGAGCAAATAATGTTATTTACAGAAACTACGCTCAAAGGCGCGTTCATCATTGACTTAGAGAAACTCCCGGACAACAGAGGCTTTTTTGCTCGTACTTTCTGTTCAAAGGAATTTTCAGCCCATGGTCTGAACTTAACTGTTGCGCAATGCAGCGTGTCTTTCAACTCTAAAAAGGGGACGCTGCGGGGTATGCACTATCAAGTTTCCCCTGCAACTGAAACCAAGTTGGTTCGTTGTACTCATGGCGCTATCTATGACGTGATTATTGACATGCGTCCTGAGTCACCCACTTACCTGTCGCACATTGGCGTGGAGCTAACTGCTGAAAACGGTCGGGCTTTGTACGTACCTGAGATGTTTGCTCATGGCTTCCAAACCCTAGCCAATGAGACTGAGGTTGCGTATCAGATCGGTGAGTTCTATGCGCCAGACTACCAGCGTGGTCTGTGCTATGACGATCCAGCTTTTGGAATTGAATGGCCAATACCAGTAAGTGAAATCTCCCAGAAAGATACCTGCTGGCCTTTATTGGAATCTGTTCGGAGTACGAGTTCAGAGCGGGACTCTATCTACGCATAAGTTACATAAAACACTTTTTAGAAAAATAAATGATTCAGACAACCAAGGAGCCTTACCTACAAAATAGTACAACCATGAATCGTTGTTATTGTCGATTTTGTGGTTCAATATTGTCTCATACTTTTGTTGATTTGGGAATGTCACCGCTTTGTGAAAGCTACGTCAAACCTGAACAGCTAAACCAAATGGAGGCATTTTATCCACTTCATGTATATGTGTGTGAACACTGTTTTTTAGTTCAACTTCAGGAATATGTAAGTCCTGACCAAATATTCAGCGACTACGCCTACTTTTCGTCGTATTCTGACACCTGGCTGCAACACGCCAAAAGTTATACCGAAAAGATGGTAGAGCGCTTTAAATTACACGGGCAAAGTCAAGTAGTGGAAATTGCCAGCAACGATGGTTACCTCCTGCAATATTTTGTGGCGAAAGGAGTGCCCGTTCTAGGAATAGAGCCAGCAGCCAATGTAGCTGAGGTGGCAAGAATTAAAGGCGTTTCAACGGTTGTGAAGTTCTTTGGGCAAAAGACAGCTCGTGAATTGGTAGCACCAGGCTTCGGTGCTGATCTATTAGTGGGTAACAATGTCCTTGCTCACGTACCTGATCTCAATGACTTTGTCCTCGGGATGAAGATTTTACTTAATCCCTCAGGTGTTATTACCATGGAATTTCCTCATCTAATGCGGTTGATGGAGAGAAACCAGTTTGACACAATTTACCATGAACACTTCTCATATCTGTCTTTGCTCACGGTTGAAAAGGTTTTTGCTGCGCACGGTCTAACCATCTTCGATGTGGAGGAGCTGTCAACCCATGGCGGTTCTCTAAGGATATATGCCTGCCATGCTGAAGACACCTATAAACCCGTTAGTCAGCAAGTAACGGAACTGAGAGCCAGAGAGGAACTTGCTGGGTTTAAAACTATTGAACACTATTTTTCATTTGCCCAAAAGGTAAAATCAACAAAGTTTAAGCTCTTGGATTTCTTAATTACTGCTAAACGCCAAGGAAAATCCATTGCTGGTTACGGTGCTCCAGGCAAAGGAAACACCCTTTTAAATTATTGCGGTATTCGCTCCGATTTTATCGACTACACTGTAGACCGCAGTCCTTATAAACAGGGTAAGCTATTACCAGGGACTCATATCCCGATCTTTCATCCAGACAAAATTAAGGAGACCAAGCCAGACTATCTCTTAATTTTACCTTGGAATATTAAAGATGAGATTATAGAGCAGATGTCGTATATACGCGACTGGGGCGGTCAATTTGTTGTACCAATCCCGGAAGTGGAGGTGTATGCGTGACTTCCACTAAAATAAACTGAAAGCCAGGCAATCGCGAATAAAAAAGGAGAAATTTAAATGAAAGTAGTTTTATTTTGTGGCGGTTTAGGGACGAGATTGAGAGAATATTCAGAAAATCTTCCTAAGCCTATGGTTAAGATTGGATACAGACCAATATTATGGCATGTAATGAAATATTACGCCCACTATGGACACAAAGATTTTATTTTGTGCCTTGGCTATAAGGCGGATGTAATAAAAAATTATTTTCTTAATTATGATGAATGTGTTTCCAATGATTTCACATTACTGGATGGGGGAAAAAAATTACAGTTGTCAAACAGTGATATTCAAGATTGGAAAATTACTTTTGTAGACACAGGGTTGACTTCAAACATTGGTCAAAGATTAAAGGCAGTTGAAAAATATTTAGAAAATGATCAAGTCTTTTTAGCTAACTATAGTGATGGCTTGACAGATCTGTTTCTTCCTGAATTTCTGGATAATTTTTACAAACACGATAAGCTCGCTAGTTTTGTGTGTGTAAACCCCTCCCAAAGCTTTCATCTGGTTGGAATGAAAGAAAATGGTGTAGTAAGTGAAATCAGAGATGTAAAGCAAGCTGGTATTCGGATAAATGGAGGATATTTTGCGTTTAAAAATGAAATTTTTAAATATATCAATCAAGGAGAAGAATTGGTGTGTGAGCCATTTCAAAGACTTATCAATATGGAAGAATTGCTTGCCTATAAATATGATGGATTTTGGGCTTGCATGGATACCTTTAAAGAGCAACAGCAGTTAGATGACATGTATTCCCAAGGTAAAGGACCTTGGCAAGTATGGAAATTTTCTAAGGGGATTGACAATAGCCTTAAAGTCTTGCCCAGCTTGACTTATAAGGACTCTCTGGCATCCAATTTGACTCATTAGCTCTGTTGTTGCCGCTCTACGTTCCTATAAGGGTTAAACCTAAAACCCTTATAGAATATTTCAATATTTTCAATAAAATGCTGAAGTTTAATTTTGAAAATAAAGATTCAATTTATAGAGTTCTGTGCCTAGGCTCACATGCCGATGATATAGAAATTGGCTGTGGAGGAACCATTTTAAAATTGATAAAAACTTATCCAAATATTGAATTTAATTGGGTTGTTTTTAGTTCAAATTCCAAAAGAGAAAGGGAAGCATATGAAAGCGCAAAGATGTTTTTAAGTCAAGCACAAGAAAAAAATATAGTCGTAAAAAATTTTAGAGATGGCTTTTTCCCCTTTATTGGTAGTGAAATTAAGGAATTTTTTGAGCAGTTAAAGCAAGATGTTCATCCTGATATTATTTTGACTCATTATCGAAATGATTTACATCAAGATCATCGCTTAATTTCTGATTTAACATGGAATACCTTTAGAAACAATTTGATTTTAGAATATGAGATTCCTAAATATGATGCTGACTTAGGCTCTCCTAATTTTTTTGTGCATTTGGACGAGTTGATTTGCCAGAAAAAAATTAAGTATATTCTCGAAAGCTTTGAATCACAAAAGGGAAAGCATTGGTTTGCAGAAGAAACTTTTTTATCGCTGCTAAGGCTTCGAGGAATTGAGTCAAACGCCCCAAGCAAATATGCTGAAGCTTTTTATTGTCGCAAAGTTGTTTTTTAGCTGAACGTCTAAAATGGTTAAAAAATTATAATTATCTAAACTTGACTTTAACAAAGGCTGCAAAAACGTGAATATTACTGATGTCAAGATTACTTTTAATATGAATGACGTTAGCCAAGAGATGTATCAGTTCATATCTGATTTATATCCTATTTGCCGCAGTATTACCGGCAATGGCTTTCGAGAAACACTGCATCTTATTAAAAAATATATCCCCTTAACCATTCATGAAGTTCCTACTGGAACTGAAGTGTTTGACTGGACGGTTCCCAAGGAGTGGAACATCAAAGATGCGTACATTAAAAATTTGAAAGGTGAAAGGATTATAGATTTTAATAAATCTAATTTGCATGTCGTAAATTATAGCGTGCCTGTTAATAAGAAGATGCCTTTAAAGGAATTGAAGTCACATCTGTTTACACTACCTGATTACCCTGACTGGATTCCTTATCGGACTTCATACTACAAGGAGAGTTGGGGCTTTTGTCTAAGCCACAAGCAATTCTTGGAACTACAGGACGAAGAGTATGAGGTGTGCATTGATTCCTCGTTAGAGTCCGGTCATCTGACTTATGGCGAGTATTACCTCAGAGGGGAAAAACCGGACGAAGTGCTGATATCATGCCACACTTGCCATCCATCACTTTGTAATGACAATCTTTCCGGGGTGGCGATCGCAGCATTTCTAGCTAAGTATCTGAGCCAAAGAAAGCGCTCGTACTCCTATCGATTTATCTTCATTCCTGGAACTATCGGTTCTATCACCTGGCTTTGTTTAAACGAAGCTCAGGTTTATAGGATAAAACACGGTTTAGTTGTGACGTGTGTGGGCGATCCGGGCAAGACTACTTACAAAAAAAGCCGTCGAGGTGATGCGGAGATAGACAAGGCTGTGAGCCATGTTTTAAAGCACTCCGGTAAAGATTATGAAATTACGGATTTCTTCCCCTATGGCTATGACGAGCGGCAGTTTTGCTCACCGGGATTTAACCTGCCTGTGGGTTGTTTGATGAGAACGCCGCATGGTCGTTATCCTGAATATCACACATCGGCAGACAATTTGGAGCTAGTGCAACCCCAATATCTTGCCGATTCATTCTCAAAATGTTTGTCGGTTTTGGATGTTTTAGAAAACAACAAAAAATACTTAAATAAAAATCCTAAATGTGAGCCGCAGTTGGGTAAAAGAGGGCTATACCGCGCCATCGGTGGACAGACAGATACAAAAAATAGTGAACTAGCAATGTTGTGGGTTCTGAATCTGTCAGATGGCAATCACACTCTGCTAGATATTTCAGATAGGTCAGGTTTAGAGTTTGATTTAGTTAAAAAGGCAGCAGACACATTGTTGGAGTACGATTTGTTGAAAGACTGTCTTGAAGCAGCAAGCTCAAATGCTCAATAGACGAGCCCCAAAGCAGACAAAACACGATCATTTTTAGTTCATTAGCCTGGCTAGAAGTAAACTCAAATCATGACAGTGTTTAAAGACCAAGTTGCAGTTGTAACGGGAGCTAGCAGCGGTATCGGCAAAGCCATTGCCGTTGAACTTGCGGCGCAGGGGGCAATGCTCTGCCTCGTGGGACGCAAGTTAGAAACGCTCAAAGCGATCGCCAAAAGCCTTCAAGCGAGTGTACCTCGAGTCCTGAGCTATCAAGTCGATCTGACGGTGGAAGAAGATATTGAGCAGCTAAATGCGGGTCTCAAGCAAGATTTTGGACAGGTTGACCTGCTTGTTCACAGCGCGGGCGTAATCTCTCTCGGACAGCTCAGAACCGCTCCTATCGAAGACTTTGACTGGCAGTACCGCACAAATGTTCGCGCCCCCTACATCTTGACACAAATCTTGTTACCTTTGATCATACCCGCTCGGGGCCAAATTGTGTTCATCAACTCGAGTGCTGGTCTAAGTGCTAAGGCAGGCACGGGGCAGTACGCCGCGACCAAGCACGCACTCAAGGCGATCGCCGACAGCCTGCGAGCGGAAGTAAATGCTGATGGGGTGCGCGTGCTCAGCGTGTTTCCCGGACGCACTGCCAGTCCTATGCAGGCAGCTGTTCATGAGATCGAGGGCAAGGCATATGACCCTGATCACCTTGTTCAACCGCCGGATGTAGCTGCTGTAGTGCTCAACGCGCTCAGTTTGCCTCGAACCGCCGAAGTTACAGACATTTGTATTAGACCTCTAGTCAAATCAAACTAAGTAGGGTATAGGGTGTAGGGAATAAAGAGGTAATTGAACCTAATCACTTTGAGCGCAGGGCTTGGACTGGGTCGAGCTTGCTTGCTCGCAGGCCGGGGGCAAAACCAGCTCCCACCCCCACCACCAGTGCTGATCCCAACGCTAGAGCTGCTGTCTTGACCTCAAACTGGTATGGTAACTCAAAAATATCCGTGACCACAACCGTCAGTCCATGCACCACCCCTATAGCCACTATTCCTCCGATTAGACTCAGGAGCGCAGCCTCCAGAATGAACTGCAGCATGATTTCCGACTGGGTCGCTCCCAATGCCCGTCTCAGACCGATTTCAGAGGTGCGTTCCGTCACGGAGGCGATCATAATATTCGCAATGCCGACGCCGCCAACCAACAGCGATATCACCCCTACCACTGCCAGTCCCCGTGAGGCCAGTTCAAGGGTTTGCTGCTGCTGTAGGATGTCTTCCACATTGTTCCAAGCCACAAAATTTCCACTTGGGAACCGCTGCTTCAGCAGTTCCTTGCTCTGGTTGCTCAAGTCTTCCACATCTTCGAGTTTGTAGGGCCGCACCTGGATGCTTCCAATGTTGCTGCTACCCTTCAAGGCGTTGTAAAAAGACATTGGCACCAGGATCTGACCCTCAGGGGGTGCCTGTTCATCGAGCCTAGTCGGCATTACCCCTAGGACGATATAGGGCCTTTGCGCAGCATAAATGCGCTCACCCACAGGCGACTGCCCCTTGAAAAGTTTGTCTGCCAGAAATTGATCAATTACCACCACCGGTCGGTAGCTGGCAAAATCTTCAGGAGTGAAGAACCGTCCCGCCACCACTGATTTCCCTGAAGTGAGCAAGAAGTCTTGGGAAACAGGTGACATGGATGGATTAGACTCCTTGTCCTGAAATACAGTTGGAGTAGGACCAGCCCAATTGAAAGCACTGATCGCCTGCAAGCCCACTAGCCGCTGTCGTAAGTATTTCATGTCTTCCAACCTGAGTTGGATGACCGGGCTACCAGGCTCCCACTGTGGGTATACTGTGACCCGAGGTGCACCTCGCTCTGCCAATTGCTGGCCAATGACAGCCCGGCTAATGCTGCCAACCTGAAGTGTAGCGCTGACTGCAGCCACACCCATGAACACCCCCACAGAGGTCAGGGCAGAACGCAAGGGGTTGCTACGCAGGGAGCGAAAGGAGAGATCCAGCAGGTCGAAAGGTGAAAGGCTCATAACAGAAGGGGACAAGGGGACAAGGGGGCAAGGGGGCAAGGGAGCAAGGGAGCAAGGGAGCAAGGGGGCAAGGATAATTTCCACCAACTCCTTTTTACTTCCCCTTTTCCCCCCTCCCCTTGTCCTCTTCTGTTACCGGTATCCCTGGCTTGAGTGGGGGCTGAGGCGGGGGCAGTATGACCTGTTCGCCAGGACGCAGGCCAGAGGTAACCTCTGCGGTCTGCAACCCCTCCAACCCCAGCGCGATCGCCCGTTTTTGGGCTTGGCTTTGACTGTCCCGCACCCATACAAAGGGCTTGGGTTCAGAGCGCTGAATCGCCTCCGTGTTCAAAACCACCACGTTCTGCCGCTGCTGCAGAACAATATCGACATTCACCCGGCTGCCAGGGAGCAGCTTGCGAGTAGGGGTGTTAAGCAGCACAGTTGCAGGTACCTTCGGTTCGTCTGATTGGTTTTGTTTGTCTTGTGTCTGGTTTTCTTCAGAGGTGACTGCCTGAGGATACAAGCTTTGGATCCTTCCAATGAACGTCTGCGGGTCAGGGCCGATCACATTGACGCGGGCAATTTGATTGACCTGGACTCGGGCGGCGTTGAGGGTAGCAAGCTGGAGCTTTACCAGTACTTGCGTGGGGTCGCCCACGGTGAGCAGGTTGGTGCGAACCTGAACCCCATCGCCGTCCTTGACATTGATACCCAAAACTACACCCTTAAGCGGTGCAGTCACGATAGTGTCCTGAAGTTGCTGCTGGATGCGTTGGCGCTCAAGCTCAAGGCTCCTGAGTTTGAGGGCGTCTGTAAAGACCTGTGTCTGAGCATCTCGCAGGCTAGCCAAAGTTTGGCGAACCTTGTCGTTCTGCTGCTGAACTTGTTCTTGTGCGACAGCTCCCTCCACGCTCAGAACAGTAAACTTCTTGAGTTGACGTTGATCTGCTGTTAGCTGTTCCTGGGCTTCGACAATTTTCTGGCGATCGCGTAGCAGGGTGAGTTTTTGTTCCTGAATCTGCAACTGCTGGTTGGCGAGGACAGTTTGTCGCTCAGGGTAGCGCAGGGTGAGCAGCATCTGACCGAACCTGACCTTATCACCAGGCTTTACCAACACGTGATCCACTGCGCCCTCTACTGGGGACTTGAGGCTCCGCTGACCGCGCAGTTCGACGGTGCCGCTCTCGTTGATTGTAGTCTCAACGGTGCCTCGCTCCACGGTGAGCAAGCTTACCGCCACTGGATCGGGGGGCCGATTCAGAACCAGGACGTAAGCTAGGCAGCCGCCTGTACTGACCAGAGCCAGAGCTCCTGACCAGGCTAGCCATTGAACTCCGTTCTTAAATTTCTTTTTTCCCTGCGGCTTGCTCATGAACACTTTACTCGCTCAGTTTGCACCAAATCCTCGCCCAGCAAAACAACAACTTCATGGGGGCTGTTCAGCAAAGTAGTGCTGCGCAGTAACCAAGGTGATACCCAGACTGCGGCAACGGTTTAAGCAAACCTGATCAAATCTCATCATCAGAGGGCTGATGCTTGTTTGTAAGGAATTAGCCTCAATAGGCAAGCTTGGGCGGTGCTTTTATCCCCCACGCTTAACTCGCCTATCAGTGAATTTAAGCTTAACAGTGTCTTCTGGGGCATTCTCAACTCCGATATTAGCTAGAGCAGCGGGGCAACCGCAACTGTCTTGCCCACCCCCTTCTGCAAGCAATGATTTCCACTCCAGGTTCATAATCTTCGACGTTATCAAAATTTGACATTAACCTCACCACTCTGCGCTCAAACCAGTCCACGAGCTTGTTCACTAGCTCTGGGTTCGGCTTATTGTCATGAAATGGTGACAATATGATCCCCAAAAAGCCGATAAATCCGTAGAGTTAGTGAAACTAGGTCGATAACCCCCTTGATCCCACCCTAAGCTTTGTTGCTAAATATTAATTAACAAATTGATCCCCGCGATCCCAAAGAAATGCTGTTTTCTGGCATTGTTGGGAATTGGAGTGACCCCATGATTCAGGCATAACAAGTTTATAAAACTCCCGCATCTGGGGTAGGTTGCAATTCTGTTCAAAGTCTTTGCCCCAGAAAATGATTCACGGATCAAACTATCGGAGGCCAAACCCATGGCAAAAGAAAGACCACCCATAGAAGAGATGACATTGCGGCAGCTACGCAGGGTTGCCAGTGAATGTGGTATCTCTCGCTATAGCCGAATGCGTAAGTCGCAACTGCTGGCATCGATTCAAGAAGCCCAGCGCAGCAAAGTTTCTTTTAGTCCATCTCGTCCAGTGGAGGCACAAGAAGCAGTGGAAGCAGCAAAATTCGAACTAGGTCAGGAAGATCGCAACGGCGGCTCTCTATCTGATGTCGATCAGGGGTTAGCTGATCTACCGCAGGGCTATGGTGAGAGCCGTATTGTCCTGATGCCACGCGATCCGCAGTGGGCTTACACTTACTGGGATATTCCAAACGAGCATAAAGAAAACCTGCGGCGACAAGGTGGACAACAACTCGCCCTGCGAATTTACGACGTTAGTGATATTAATCTGGAGTACCAGAGTCCTCACAGCATTCAGGAATACCCTTCCGATGAACTGGCACGGGAATGGTATCTGCCCGTCCCGGTTAGCGATCGCGACTATGTTGTCGATATCGGCTATCGCTGTGCTGATGGTCGGTGGCTCGTCTTGGCTCGTTCTGCCCCAGTACACGTTCCCCCCGTCTATCCCTCTGATTGGATTGAGGACTACTTCATCAACGTCAACTTCGATGAAGACCTGCGGGATAAGACCGTATTTGAGCTGGTTCCGCCTGCCGCACGGGTAGCGGCGGCTGTCTCTCCTGAGTCTGCTGTGTCTGCTGTGAATGGCAGCAACCCAATCTACGACGAGATTTTTGGCATGGCTCAGACTACAGAGGCTCAACGGGTTGCCGGTTCTCTGTATGGCTCAATGCAGCAAGTGTCGATCCATGAACAAGCAATCAGCTCCTACGTTTTCCCCTCGGGGGTGGGTATGTGGGCGGTTCCAACCATGTCTGGTCTGACTATGTCTGGTGTGGGGATGTCGGGGGCTGGCTTCTCTGCCTCTGCTATACCAATGCGACCTCGTCAGTTCTGGTTGATTGCGGATGCTGAGCTGATTGTCTACGGTGCAACGGAGCCAGATGCGACTGTCACCATCGGTGGGCGTCCAATTAAGCTAAATCCAGATGGTACTTTCCGGTTCCAGATGTCCTTCCAAGATGGTCTGATTGACTATCCGATCATGGGTGTGGCAGTTGATGGTGAGCAAACCCGCTCGATTCACATGAAGTTCAACCGTGAGACTCTATCCCGTCATACCAACACGAAAGAAGAAGCCGTTCAAGAATGGCTAGCTTAAACAGGAGCTTTTGCTGCGTGGCACAGAGCCCTTAATACTTATATGTCCCCCGATAGTTGTCGGGGGCTTCTTTTCTTATTTCAATCCCTAATAGGGATTTAGACGCCCGAGCATGTTGCATGCTACACCAATTTACGGATAGGGCTAATGACACCTGAAGAAATTTCCGGTACGCTTACAGAATTATTTGACTCATCAGCTGTTCATATGATCGCACCCGGTTCGTGGCAGATAGAAACTCCGGATTTCCGGCTGTTGGTACTGCTGTCGGACGATGAGTCTTGGCTACGAGTTCTGCTACCGCTGATTCCAGCCCAGGAGGCTCAACCGTTTGTTGAACAGCTGCTCGAAGCCAACTTTGATGATACTCAGGAGGTTCGCTATGCCCTGCATCAGGGAGTAGTGTGGGGGGTGTTTCAGCACAGCCGCGAGGGTTTGGTGCGAAGTGATTTTTCAGATGCGATCGCGCGACTCGTCTCCCTGCATCAGCTCGGTCTATCTGACTTCTTCAACCAGTTAGTTTCGAGTCGAATGCGTCAAATTATCGAGGCGGCAAAACAGCAAGGACAATCTCTCGAAGCCACGCTCCAAAACCTCGACCGTTTCTACGAGGAAGGAATATTAGGCGACTTGGAGCAGGGGGCAGAGTCCCGTGAACAGGTGCTAGCGGCGTGGCGGCGTCAGCTGGAACGCCTGTGGCCCGAAGTGGAACCCTAGGTAGCACAAGAACGAGCTTCTCATACTGTTCCTAGAAGGCTGTAAATGAGCACTCCAAGTACGATCAGAGTGACAATCACATATGTGTAGTCGCGCTGAGAAGCAAATGCTAACACTGAGAAGACAACTCGTGCTATTGGGGTAGCAATCAGGAGCAGAAGCCCCAACTGGATCAGACCACGTCTGTGCAGTGACACTACATCTGTCAAAATTCCAGAAAGACTGCGCAGGTCCGTTGGCTCTCCATGGAAAACTTGATAATTGGGAGAATCGGCACCATAGCGAATTAGATACAGTGTTCCCCCTACTACAACTACCCCAGCGGCAAGGAGCACTCCGCCCCTTAAGAGATTGCCTACGATTTGCTCTACCTGTTTGTCAGTCCAGCCGCCCATAGGTCGTCGGCGCATTTTAAAGCCCTCCAGTTAGACCTTTGTAAATCATCTCAAGTCCGAGAACCAAGAGCACACCGCTAAAGACCAGGCGTAAAAACTTGATGTTGGCGTTTATTAATACCCGTGCTCCCAGTAATGAACCAATCAGTACTCCTAGCATGACTGGCATAGCTAAACCAGGATCAATATATCCACGGTTTAAATATATCCCCGCCCCAGCGGCAGCCGTGACACCGATCATAAAGTTACTGGTGGTTGTAGAGACTTTGAACGGGATGCCCATGGCATGATCCATCGCCAGGACCTTGACCGCTCCCGAGCCAATACCGAGCAAGCTCGAAAGTGCCCCAGCTATGAACATCAGACTAAATCCTGCCGGGACACCATGGACATGGTAAGACTGTAAACCTTGAGGGGTAGGATAGCTGCCATCCATCCTTAAGCGGGTGGCTAGGGGCTCGGGCTGCTGATGGGGGGGGTGTTCTTCTTTGGGTTGGTTTGAAAGGTAGGCTGAGTAGATGAGGACAACTCCAAAGATGACCGCAATCATAGCTGTAGGTAACTTAGCTGCCAGATAACCTCCCAGCAGTGCCCCAGTGGTGGTGGCAATTTCGAGGAACATCCCAATTCTGATGTTGCTGTAGCCCTCCTTGACGTAGGCTGCTGCTGCTCCGGAAGAAGTGGCAATTACAGAAATTAGGGAAGCGCCGATAGCGTAGTGAATATCAACTTTAAACACCAACGTTAACAGGGGGACAATTACCACCCCACCTCCTAACCCAGTCAGTGCCCCCAAAAATCCAGCACTCAAGGAGAGCAACCAAACAAAGAGTGAAAATTCTAGAATGTTCAAGCCACAACACCTCCATTTATATCTCTCCACTGCCGATTTATTGCTATTTATTGCTTTAGAGTTCGATTTAAACTGAAAATATGCTTAAATTCAATCTAAGCCCTTTTTAGTTGATTTAACTTTAAATCACAATAGAGATAAAAGCCAATAGTAATACTTATCAAAATCATCAAAAAAACTGATGCCAAAGTAATAGTAAAACCCGGCATATCCATTGTGAATCCGTATATTTAGTAGCCAAAAATTATGATGGCACTTCAGACCAGTTTGTCTTAAAAAAGAGGTAGTGTAAATGCAACTAGAAGACTACTTTGACTTTCAACGGGACGATGATATCCGTCTAAAAGGAACGCGAATTGGAATCGAAACTGTTCTGTATGAGTACATCTACCAAGATCGCACCGCAGAGGAAATTGCTTCAACCTGGACAACACTTACGTTGGAGCAGGTTTACGACACAATTGTGTACTACACAAGACAACGGTTTTCTGATCTTGTTATGGAACATGACACCTGAACCTCCAGACGAAGTTTACCAAGCGATTGAGGAGGTCTATCAAGCATACGCTCCTTCGCTTCTCCGTTATGAAGGTGCAGAAACTCAAGCGGATATTTCGAGAAGTTTTGGACAAAACATTCTGAACTCAGGTTGTTTTAGAGATTTAGTGTCTGAGCAGATAGCGTGTGAAGTTACATATAGGATCGATGATTTTCTTAACCTTTTAAGTACTCTCCGACGGCTTGATCCGCAGACGAAGGATTTGCTATTTGAAAGGTTGAGGGAAAAGTTGGAGAACTTTGGAGATAATATTCAACTCTCATATCTTTCTGCTGTTCACATTGCCGGAACACATAGATCAGCAATTGGTGTCTGCGCAGGATAAAGTTACCTTGAAGCTGGAACCAAATCCAACAATCGTCCTACTGTACACAGGTTCAGCGCCTCGAGCCAGGGAATTCTCCGCAACGGGAGCTTTAATTTTTATCCTTATTTGGTTATTTTTCGAGGATTTTGTGCGTTAGTAATGCACCATAAAAAATCGGGCGATCGCCGCCTGGTTAACCTTCAAGAGGGCTCTGAATTGTCTTCAATAAAAACAACATCTTCGTACAGCAAAGAAATAGGGCAATGGAAATCAACACTGGTTAAGTGAACTTCCAGATCTGGTAATCCTGAATAGTAATGGTCAGGATTGCAGTGACGCATTGTAGTGATGCA
>CAXUIG010000044.1:0-30683 GCA_964250845.1 uncultured bacterium
CTCCCCCTCTCCCCCTCTCCCCTTGAATATGCATTGCTGCTTGGACAAGCGATCGCGTATATTCGTGCTGGGGTTGCTGGAGGATGGACCCGGAGGAATTAGTTTCAACCACCTTGCCACCGTACATTACAGCAATTGCGTCGCAGTACTCCCCCACCAGCGCCAAATCATGGGAAATCAGCAGCAGCGCCATTTCCCGTTCGCGGCACAGTCGCGTCAATTCCTGTAATATCTGTGCTGCTACAGTTACATCCAAGCTCGTAGTCGGTTCATCGGCAACAATCAACTTGGGGTTAAGGAGTAGGGCAAGCGCGATCGCTACCCGTTGCCGCATTCCCCCACTAAACTCGTGCGGGTACTGTTCAAAGCGACTGGCGGGAATCTTGAGTACTTCCAGAGTGGCGATCGCTCGTTCCTTTGCTTGCCGCAGCGACAGTTGAGGCTGATGGGCTTTGAGCGTTTCGATACAGTGTTTGCCAATAGTCATTAATGGATCAAGGCGCGTCATCGGATCTTGGAAAACCAGTGCCACCGCCTCGCCCCGAAATTGTCTCAACTGGGCAGGGGTGAGAGCAAAAACTGAGCGTCCTTCAAACATCACCCGTCCCTCTATTCGCGTAGACGCCGGTAGCAACCGCATCGCCGCCCGTCCCAGGGTAGATTTGCCACAGCCTGATTCTCCCACCAATCCCAGCCGATTACCCGGTTGCAGCGTTAAAGAAACACCATCAACTGCCCACCTGGGTTGCTCTGTACCTCCACGATTAGGATAGGCCACTTTGAGGTTATCGATGCAGAATAGGGCTTGGCTCATTTCATTCAACGTTCATATTTTTAACTCTCATCCCCAACTTTGAACGTACCTACAGAAGCTTGCAATTGCTGCGCTACCTCTACAGTTTGTTGAAGAGAACCAGAAATTTGGATAGAAGAATCACTTGTGCGTTCAGAAACCTTAGCAATCTCTTTCATCAAATTAGTGACAGCTTCAGAAGTCTGAGCTTGAGACACTGTAGCACTTGAAATCGATTGCACCAGTTGGTCGATCAGGCGAGATACATCTAAGATCTGCCCTAGACTCTTCTTAGTATCTTCGACCAAATGGGTTCCGGCAATTACCTGGGTATTTCCCAGTTCCATTGCCGTGACTACAACGCTTGTTTCTCGTTGGATGTTTTCAACAATCTGTTCAATTTCTCTAGTCGCTGTGGCTGACTGGGCTGCCAGTTTACCGACTTCTTCAGCAACCACTGCAAAGCCCCGACCTGCTTCACCCGCACGAGCTGCCTCAATACTGGCGTTGATTGCTAACACGTTGGTTTGCAGGGCGATTTGGTTAATCAAGAAAACAATCTTGGAAATCTGTTGAGAAGATTCGCCCAGCCGCTTGACTTTATTGGCTGTTTCTGTTACATTCTCCCGCAAATTTAAGATACTTTCTACAGTGCGATCCATTGCCGCCCCTCCAGCCTCGGCAGTGGTAGAAGCAGTGCGAGCCACAACTGCTGCTTGCCTGGCACTATTTGCCACTGCTTGAATCGAGAGTGTCATCTGCTCTACCTTTTCAAGGGTACGGGTAATATCTTCCGCCTGCTTGAAAGCTGAAGAAGCGAGTTGGCGGATGGCACCAGAGTTTTCCCCGACTGAAACGTTGACTTGGGTAGCGGCTTTTTTCACAGAAGTCACAATTTGCCGTAGGCTTTCGACAATGGAATTGAAAAAGTCAGCCACTGTTCCGATTTCACCCGCACTCACTTCTGCCCGCACCGTCAGATCACCGCTGGATGCCCCTTCAATCTCGAGCAGCAAGTTTACAAGTTGACGCTGGAGGTTTTCTTTTTGTTGACGTTGCTCAAGAGAAACAACTTCAGCTAAGGCTCGCGCTTTTTCAAGCTGCTCTATGAGATTCGCTTGGTTTACGGCAATTCCTACTTGAGTTGCCACCTGCGTGAACAAATCGATTTCAGACTGTTGCCAAGCACGAGTTTCTGAGCATTGATGAGCAATCAGTAAGCCGAATAACTGGTTGTTTGTCAGAATTGGTACGACCAAACTTGCCTTGACTTCAAATCGTTCCAATATCTGCTTGATATAACAATCTGGCAGACCCGATTGATAAATATTCTCGATAGCATGGGTACGAACAGTCTTGTGTAGTCCCCCACGATCCTTCCAACAGGTGTCTTCTATTTCGACCCCCAGGGCTTGAGTCCAACCACGAGCAACCGATTCTGCTATGACAGCCGTATTCCAGTTAGATTTGAAGCGACAGATGACCACTCGCTCCGCTTTAAGTCCTTGCCGAACCTCTTCAACTGCCGCCTTGAAGATATCTTCCAAGTTTAGAAACTGACGAATGCCCAGGGCAATATTCGTAAATAACTGTAGCGCTTCTTTTTGTTGACGTTGCTCAATAGAAAACACTTTGATCTGATCTAAGAGATTCGCTTGTTCTAGGGCGATGCCAATTTGAGTTGCCAACTGCGCGAACAAATCGATTTCAGACTGCTGCCAAGCACGCGGACTATCACACTGATGAGCAATCATTAAGCCGAGTAGCTGGTTGTCTTTGAGAATAGGTCCGACCAAATTTGCCTTGACTTCAAATCGTTCCAACTGTCTAATTTGATCATCTGTAAAACCTGCTTGGTAGATATTATCGATTGCCTCGACCCCACCATACTTGTACTCTATATAACTATCCCTAATGCCGGGAGCATCTAGGTTTGACTTCAGTGCTTGAGTCCAACCAGGAGCAACAGATTCTGCTACAATTCCCTGACAATTAGAGTCAAAGACATAGATAACTACTCGATCTGTTTTGAGTACGAGTCGCACCTCTTTAACTGCGGTTTTGCAAATATCTTCAAAGTTGAGAGATTGACGAATGCGCAGCGTTATGTTAGTAAATAACTGTGTTCGCTCGGCTTCGGCTTTTTGGCGACGGGCCTGCTCTGACAATGTTGTTTCAGAGGTAACAATGCTATCAGCCATTTTATTAAAAGTGACAGCCAGCTGACCTACTTCATCCAGGGAGAAAATCTCAGCTCGCGCTTGGCGACTGCCTGCGGCAAATTCTTGAGTGGCTTGCCCTAACTGCTCAATTGGTTTCGTAATTGTTCGCCTAAGAATGAGCACCCAGATACCAGTCACCAATAACGCCAAGAGCGATACGGCCCCTTCTTTCCACAAACATTGGCTGAGCAGGTTATTCAGAGTTGTTTCTGGAGTCCCCCGTACCAAAATACTAACGGGCTGACCACTAAAAACCGGCTGGGAACCACTCGCTGCTTGAATGCTCAGATTAGGAATGGCCTTAGCGGTCATGGTATAGGTTTGGGTTCCTACGACCATTCGTTCGCTTACAATCTGCCCCTTGGGTGCTGCTGCTGCTGCTGCAAGTAGAGAGGTATCACTCAAGAGTACGTTGGGTTTAGCTTGCTCTAGATCGGCAGCTGCACCCTGGTCTAAAGAGGTAGCTAGGGCGAACTCACCTGTGGGTTGGTGTGAATAAATGCCACTGTAGCCCCCGCTGAAATCTTTCAATATTCCTGCCATAGCTGGCAACTTGCCATTGACAATGTCCCCGGAAACCAAGACTGCGAGCACCTTGTTTATGCCTGGAGCGCGAACTGGTGTAAGCGTGTAACGAATGAGGGCATCTTGATGGGGCTCGCCAGGCGGTAAATCAGGAGACTCTTTCGCCAGTTCAGCCCAGCTTCCAATTGCATTGGCTTGAATTTGTTGAGAATTATTAAAAACCTGACGCACCAAGTTTTTAGGGTTGAAAGTTTCTCCTGAGCGGTTTTTGTTGGCATTGACAATAATCCTAAAATCCCTCCCAATCAGAGTTGCATATTCAATTCCCCTAGCCTTGATTTCATTTTGCAGAATCTGCTTAATTTGCGCCTGGTTTGGAGCGGGTAAGGTTTTGTTGAAAGCATAAACCTTAGCAGTGTCAATGATGATAGGATTGTCTGATATACTTCGGAAGCCAAGTCCTGTTTGATTGACTTTGAGATTAATATAATCCTCAGTGACGGTGAGCTCTGACTTTGCTTGAGTGAGAAATTGAGTTTGCAAACCCGTAGTGATAATCCACCTCGCCCCAACACTGAGTCCTACTATAGAGACAAGTTCAGCCGCAATTAAAGCAATCAGCTGCTTGCGGCCAAGGGTAAGGTTACAAAACCACTTTAGGAAAGAGGGGTTGCGTCCCTTATAAGGAGAAATGCTGGGTTGAGATTGTCTCTCTGGTGGTGGCTGCGAAGTACTCCGAGAAGGCTCCACAGCATCATTTGTCAACTGGGGTAAGGCAGGGTTCGTTTGGTTTTGACTGTTATCCTTACCATTTGTACTCGGTTTTACACCATTTTTCAAACCGTTATTTTCTTGGTACCATCCCTGTTTGTTCCCCTCTGGCTCTTGATTGAATAGACTATTCATAAAGTAAGCGCCTTAAAGTAATAGTAAATTTGCTCTCATCGGATAAATTTCAGCGTCAGATCCTAATCGCTTTGCGCCAGATAGGTGAATGGTCAATCGCTTTGCGCATTCAGCACCAGCACTATTTATTTATTATTGCAGGAATACGTTTATGTACATAGGGTGCTAGTTTTAATGTAACACTTCTTTGTTGAGAGAAATATCACCCCCGAGTGCTTATATATTCTCGACTAACGTAGTTACGAAAAACTGAGGCTAATCAACCGAGCTGTTTTTCAACCCTCTACTACACCGCTCAGGGTTTGTAGTGGGTGGTTGACGGCACTGTTTTTTCCTTGTACATTTAGGGTATACTTTGTTTTAAAGTATACACAAAACTGGAACAATATCCTTTGGCTGAATCGAACCAGGCTCAATTTAATTGCAGGATTGCATCGCAGTAGCTAATCAGGGTTTGAATGCGATCGCGAAGCTGCTGTTGTCTACCTATAGCCGTCTCTGGCTGCCGCGCCGCAAGGCATAACATCACATCCATTGCCAAAAGTCGCAACTGCTTACTCATCTCCGTTTGGTAAGACCGCACGCGGGGCTCATCCGCTGGCTCTAAATCACCAGCATCCAAACTTACAACTTGCTGCTGAAAAAATTGTTGCGTCGTCACGATACTCTGGCGCAGCCCCAATAGCAACAGTTGTAACCCAGGTACATCTACCTGAGCACCAGCCGCAGTCTGTTGCAGCTGTAGAGCTTGCTTTAATTCTTGATAGCGTTGGCGATGAACTTTTGGTAACATATGGCAACATTTAGCAAGTTATTACGATACAATAAATGTAAATTTTTTTATAGAGCATAAAGGCGATTCGATACCTGACGATAGCCTCACGGCATAAAGCCAGGTGGAAATTTTGTTTCCAATCGCCGTATTTTTCAACAGATTTTTCACACCCACGCTCGATGCTTCGGCACGGTCGGCAGTACCATGATCTAACCTTATAAGTCTATTGATAGCTTGAGCGGCGATCCCACCGCCAAAGAGTGTGGCTGATGCCACGGTTAACCTAAGAGTGTTTGAAGCTCGACCCTATGAACGTCCTTGCCCCAACTGCGTCCTTAGATTTTGCCGTTCCTGACTGGCTCCAGAGATGTTTAAACGTACCGCCAGCAGATACCGAATCGACTTCCCCAGTCCGCTCAACCGCTGATGACGCGCTGATTTGTCAGGCGTTTGAATTTGCCTACCAGCTGCATCAAGGTCAGTACCGGAAATCGGGAGAACCTTACATCTGTCATCCCGTCGCCGTTGCCGGTTTGTTGCGAGATCTAGGAGGTGGCAGCGCGATGATTGCCGCTGGCTTTCTGCACGATGTCGTTGAGGACACGCCGGTTACGCCCGAAGAGATAGAACAGCATTTTGGCTTGGAGGTGCGGCAACTGGTGGAAGGCGTCACCAAGCTCTCTAAGTTTTCTGAAAATTTTTCCAGCAAAACCGAGCGCCAAGCCGAGAACTTCCGCCGCATGTTCCTAGCAATGGCTCAAGATATTCGCGTGATTGTGGTGAAGCTGGCAGACAGGCTGCACAATATGCGAACGCTCGAACATCTGGCGGAGGAAAAACGTCGCCGCATTGCCCTGGAAACGCGGGAAATCTTTGCTCCGTTAGCCAATCGCCTGGGGATTGGACGCTTGAAGTGGGAACTGGAAGATTTGGCGTTTAAATACCTGGAACCCGAAGCCTACCGAAAAATGCAGGAGTTGGTAGCGGAGAAACGGGCGGATAGGGAGGCCAGACTAAGCAAGGTACAAGAAATTTTAAGGGCAGGGCTGGAGCAAGTGGGGATTGAGTGCCTCGACATCAGTGGGCGACCCAAACACCTTTATGGGATTTACCAAAAGATGCAGCGGCAGCAGAAGGAATTTCATGAAATTTACGATCTTGCCGCCATGCGGATCATTGTTAATACCAATGAGGAATGCTATCGTGCTTTGGCAGTTGTTCACGATGCCTTTCGACCGATCCCAGGACGATTTAAGGATTACATTGGTCTGCCCAAGCCCAACCGCTATCAGTCGTTGCATACTGCCGTCGTGGGCTTCACCGGTCGGCCATTAGAGGTGCAGCTCCGCACCCTGGAAATGCATCACGTGGCGGAGTACGGGATTGCGGCTCACTGGAAGTACAAGGAAACGGGGGTTTCTAGCAATACCCAGATGAATCCAGGCGATGAGAAGTTTACTTGGTTGCGCCAGCTGCTGGAATGGCAAAGTGACCTCAAAGACGCCCAGGAATACCTCGAAAGCATCAAGGATAATTTATTTGAAGATGATGTCTATGTCTTCACCCCTAAGGGGGATGTGGTTCCGCTCAATCCAGGTTCAACGGCGGTAGATTTTGCTTATCGAATTCATACAGAGGTGGGGAACCGCTGTGCCGGGGCGCGGGTAAATGGGCGGATGGTGACATTGGACACGTCCCTGAAGAATGGCGATATTGTGGAAATTATTACACACAAGAACAGCCACCCGAGTTTGGATTGGTTGAATTTTGTGGTAACGACTGGGGCGCGGAACCGGATTCGGCAGTGGTACAAGCGATCGTGCCGGGAAGAAAATATCGCCCGTGGTCGAGGTTTGTTGGAAAAGGAACTGGGCAAAAGTGGCTTGGAAGCCTTGCTGAAGTCTGATCCCATGCAGACAGTAGCCCAGCGGTGTAATTATCACAGTGTTGAAGATTTACTCGCAGCCTTGGGCTACGGTGAGGTGGCATTCAACCTCGTGCTAAATCGATGGCGAGAAGAAGTGGTTAAGGGTCAACAACCGATTGCCATCGCCCCTGAGGTTGCCCCTCTGCTGGGAACGACTGTTGCGCGTAGCGAGGGGAGAGCGCCCATACCGACTTCCCGCTCTAGTCAGTCACCCATTGCTGGAGTAGAAGGGCTACTGTATCACTTGGCTAAGTGTTGTAACCCCCTTCCTGGCGAAGCAATTATTGGTGTTGTCACGCGCGGCAGTCGTGGAATTTCGATTCACCGACAAGCGTGTCAGAACGTGGAGAATGTGGAGTGCGATCGCTTGGTGCCAGTCAGTTGGAACCACCCCGACTCAGAAAGGGGGCGTCCTCAGACTTACCCAGTCAATATTCAAATCGAAGCGATTGACCGCGTGGGGGTATTAAAGGATATCCTATCTAGGTTGACTGACCACAGCATAAATGTGTGGAATGCTCACGTTAAAACCTTTAGGGGTGAGCCAGCGGTGATTGAATTGGGAATTGATATCCGCGATCGCGATCAACTCGAACACGTCTTCACCCAAATCAAGAAAATGAGCGACATCATCAATATGTGCCGCGTTGGTCAAATTGAGGAGTGAAATTACGCTGCGCCCAAACCGCAATGAACAACCCCAATCCCTTCCTCACCCTCAACTACGAACCCGCCCTAGAATCCCTGGGCGGTGATTATTTTGATGAAGTGGCAGCAGCGGAATTTCCGCAGCATATCCTGCGCTTCCGTAATGATTTGCTGCTACCCCAACTGGGACTAGACCCTCAAACCGTAACGGATGCCGATTTCATCGAAGCCTTTGGCAAATTTCAGGGGCGGCGTCCTTTATTGGCGCTACGGTACCACGGCTATCAGTTTGGTGAATATAACCCTTTCCTCGGTGATGGCAGGGGCTTTCTCTATGGTCAAGTACGCGGCAGTGATGTGTTATACGACCTCGGCACCAAAGGCTCTGGCACTACCCCCTACTCTCGTAGCGCTGATGGCAGGCTGACGCTCAAGGGTGGAGTGCGGGAAGTGCTCGCAGCTGAAGCGCTGCATCAGATGGGTGTCCGTACCTCTCGTTGTCTGAGCATGATTGAAACCGGCGAAGCCCTCTGGCGGGGGGATGAACCCTCCCCCACCCGAGCCTCCGTAATGGTAAGGTTGAGCCGCTCCCATATCCGCTTCGGTACTTTTGAGCGATTGCACTATATCGAGCGTCCAGATTTAATCAAGAAACTTTTAGACCACGTTATTGAGCAGTACTACCCAGCTGTTCACGGCAAAGCAGACCAGTACGCCATCTTTTACGCAGAGTTAGTGAAACGGGTGGCAGAAGTAACAGCTCAATGGATGGCTGCTGGCTTTTGTCACGGGGTACTAAATACTGACAATATGTCGATTACGGGTGAAAGTTTCGACTATGGTCCCTATGCATTTATCCCAACCTATGATCGGCAATTTACCTCCGCGTATTTTGACTACTTCAGACGCTATAGTTATGGTAAACAACCAGCTGTTTGTAAGTTGAATTTAGAGATGCTCCAGGTGCCTTTAGAGGCGGTGATTTCGCCTAATGATATGGCAGATGGGTTGGCAATGTTTCATCAGCATTATCAAGTTGAATACAGGCAGCTTATGCTGAAGAAGTTGGGTTTTTCTCAGATAGCAGGGCCAGAATCAGAGCAACTTTTAGGGTTAACGATTCAACTTTTGAAAGATTCCCAGATGGGTTATCACAGCTTCTTTTTGAAACTGACACAAATGTTTTCACCCATCTGGAGAGAGGATGCTAGTTCTATACTCAGCGGCCTAGATAGTTTACCAACAGATGGCTCGTCAGAATATATTGAAAATTGGCGGAATTTATATTCTAGAATTTTGAAGAGTCTGCCACCAGATGAAATGGATAATGTCGCACAACAGATGGTAAGTAGTAATCCAAAGACGGTATTACTAAGACCAGTGATAGAAGCAGTTTGGGAGCCGATTGCTAATGAAGATAATTGGGGTCCTTTTAATGATTTGTTGAGGCAGATCCAGTCTAGGGATTAGGTAGGGTCAAAACTCAAAACACGGTCGGGGTAGTGATTGCGATCGCGAGGCGAGCAGGCGGGCAAGGGTTGCCTCTAATCATCAGGTTTCTGGTCTGGCAACTGCCAGAGCTGGATATCATAGCAGAGGTGACGCTCAAAGATTGTGTTTGCTTCTAGCCCCTCGGCAATCACTGGTTTGAGCAAGCGACCGAATAGATTGCGTGTCAGAGCATGCACTGGGGGGACGGCGATCGCTGCCAGGTCAGCAATATACTTCATGGTTGTCAGCCCGAAAGTGCGGAACAGATGAACGCCTAGATCGAGAGTTGGCACAATTTGCTTTGAGATGTCCTCAGTCTTGACGAGGTTGAACCCAGCCCGCACAAGCGCCGCCTTGAGTTCGGCGGCGACATGGCAGTTGGAGAAGATACCAGAGTTGTATCCAGCATCAAGGCGCAGCATGTCGGCGAGCAATAGGTAGCCGCCACCACAGAGCAGGCGGGCGGCACCTTTTGCCAGGTCGTCGGCAGCAAGATACTGGCTACTTTCGCTGAAGAGGATGAGGTCGTAGGGGTGCGGGCTCTGAAACTCTTCGAATGTCGTCAGGTAGAAAGGTGCCTGAAAATTGGTGTGCTCCAGGAACCGCACTTGCTGGAACGAGTCTGGTGCAAGCCCCTCAACCGCAAAGCCATGCGCGAGCAGGTAGGCAGCATTGCCGCCAAAGCCACAGCCGACATCAAGTACGCTATTTATTCCCTCCGGGATGAAGGAAAGCAGATGCACGCAATAAGCTTCCTGTGCGGCGCGTAGCTGAGAAATAGTCACCTCCTCAATCGAGGTCGGTAACGGCTCCCAATACCCGAAATGGAGATAGTGTGAATTTGTGAGTCCAAGATAGTACTCGAGTGCAGCATTTTGATAACGTGTTGCCTTGGGAATCCTGATCGACTTCAACTTCGCCATCTGTGAACCCTAACATCTTCCTTAACGTCAGTTTTGGTGACATTGCTACTCGAGGGCCTACAGCAAATCACATTTGTATTCAATAGTACAAGTAAACTTAACATATACATCCTTCTTTTGGTAGTTGACTAACCCAGAAGATGACTTTGAACACGGGCGATATGAACATCCGCTATTGTCAGGAAAACTCCCAAGCTCAGGTGGTATCGCCCGGTCGATAAACTGCACCAGTCGAATGATCTGGATTAATTTCAATTACTAAATCAACCCAGTTGGGATTGTTTTTCAGCGGTTTGATGAATAGCTCGGGGTGGAGAGATCGCCAAAAATACTCGACAAATTGCTCGACCTCAGCATCCGTCATGCCTTTACCCTGGGCGGCAATCATTTGATGTTCTGCCTGCCGCCGCCACTCAAGGCTAAGGCGATAATCACCTGGGTAGAGCAACATTAATCGGTCTAGTCGCTCCCATAAAGGTAAATAATCTTTTAACTGGGCATTCATATCACGAGCAAATTCTCGGTCAGTGGCTGTGACAATGGGCGGCGGCGCAGTATCAAAGGCAGCTGGGTTGAGCGGTCGGACGCCGACAAACCAACCTTCAAATAGCACAATGTCTGCGCCCTCCACGACTTCTGGCTCTCGTCTATCCCCAGCACCCCCCCAAGCAGATTTATCAAAGCGAGGGACTTGAATCGGAGTCGCGCGTACAGACGTAAGCAGCTGATCTAGCACAGTCAACCCCAACTGGATATCGTGGGTTCCGGGTGGACCGCGCCACACTAAGCGGGGGTCTTGCTCTCTCAAGGCAAGGCGATCGCTATAGGTTTTGTACAGGTCATCTAAAGACAGGCTCAGGGTGCGGTATCCCAGATGGCTGAAAATCAAGGTCAGAATCGCGGACATTGTGGTTTTGCCCGTGCCTTGTCCTCCTAAAATTCCCTGAATCAGGGGTCGTCCCAGTTGCTGCCGATACGACACCAACTGCATTGCCAAAGGCAGCCACAGGTTCCAGACGGTTGACAATAGCTGGCGTTGTTGGAGGTGATGGGTATTTTGGCAAAATTGGCTTAAGGCTGGGTAGACAGATCTCAGGAGGTGCGATCGCGCCAAAACCACTTCACCTACATTTTCCGGTGTAATGCCAAAGGCTTTTGCTCGTAACTCATCAGCCAGTGCCGTTTGGATTGCCACCTGTTGCCACTGGGTTGCTGCCCCATCTGCCAAAATTTGATTCAGCCATGAACTCTGAGTCAGCTGCATAAAACTAGGAACCCAGTTTGAAGGCTTCAATAAACAGGCTGTAAGTCTGACCAACTTTGAGCAAGTTCAATGCTTCTAACCACAGCGCTGGCTTCGTCTGCCGGTTACGACTGTAAAAAATCCTGTTGACTACCTCCGTCAACAGCACTAAAATCCCCGCTGCAATGATGTCCCACTCAGCTGTTTGTCCAGATGTGGTAGAAATTGCCGTTCCCAGAAAAAAGCCGAACAATAGACTCATCACCAGCAACGATAGCCGCCGCCAGGGATTGAGAAACCATGCCCCCAACTGCCCAGTGACGCTATCAAAGAGACTATTGAGACGGGTATTCTGCATAGCTGACGCTAGCTCCTTTGAGTGTGACAGATCAACAGCTGACCCAATAAATCTGCCTTTGCTAGGATGTCGTGCTTCCATTAAGCCTGTTTCGATCTTAATAAAAATTGCCGTTATAGATCACCGACTGGGAGTTGGTTAAGCCTAAAACTATCAAGAATGTTTATTTTTAAAGATTTATGAATACGAAAGTGCCAGTCTATCCTGCCGTTATTTTTGCTTGTTTGTTAGGACTTGTGGGGCTACTGGTGGTATGGCTGCGGTTCACTATATCGATTGAGCCAACACCACCAGAAACCTCGTCGCTTTCTTCTACAGTGTCGAAACCAATTGAGCTGGTACAACAGGATAATCCACCAGTGTCTCGTCCTGCTCCAGCTGCTCTGGCTTCGAGTCAAGGGTCTTTGCGGATGAGTAATCAAACCGATCAGCCAGTGCGGGTGGCACTGCTGGCGCGGCGGTCTGGGTCTTCGTCTTCAGCACAGCCCACTTATAGTAACCCAGCCCACTGGGATTTTGCACCGGGGGAAGGGAGTGGTAAGGGGTTACTTCTATCGCTGCCTGACGGCAACTTGAAGCTCAACAAGGGCGACATTTTGGTCGCCTTTGCCCAGGATGGGTCTGGTAGTTACTGGGGACCGTATGTTGTAGGCGAGACGCCTTTACCAGTGTGGAATCGCCAAACAGGTGAATGGGAGCTAATTTTAAAATAGCTAGGACAACGAACAATGTGGTTCTTCCCCACACCCTCTGCTTGCGGCTAATGTTTGATTAATTTCAGTTAACAATTCTGCCATTGATAAGGATGGAGGCAAAATTTGGGTAGCGATCGCTCCTAAGACGGTTTCTAAAGACTCAACTGCATCCGACTTGGCAGTAGCTGGGCTAAATCGCTGCTCCATTACCAGAACTGGCGGTACATTATGCTGCCCAGCCAAAACCTTCAATGCCGCTAGCACGCCCGGAGCGAGTGTTGAGTCACCCAAGCAAATCAGCAGTAAGTCAACGCTTTGTTGTCGAATTTGTTGTAGCACTTCCGCCCAAGAGCGAGCCATCACCGCTTTCAACCCAGATGTCTGGAGGTACTGAATCAGAGCCTGGAACCACTCAGACCCGAGAGCGACACAGGAGGAGTGAGATCCTGCTTGTGTTTCAATTCCAGGGAGGAGTGAGGAGTCAGATTCCAAATCTCGTAGTGTGGCAAAATTTACCACTAAGAGGCTCGGTTTCCAGCTAATCCCAGCTGCAATTTGTAGAACCGACAATAAGGCGTCTGTCCCCAGTTCTTGAGCTGAGGTTAAGCAAGGAAAGACGGAAAGCCCAGTCACCTGGTTGGCTTCGTGTGTGGTGATTGCATCGAGGGTGACAAGGGGTAGACTTTTCAAACTCGGGTGCTGACTTAGTTTTTCCAGGTAAGCAACAGGGTCTGGAATCCCTCGCTCAAGTAAAACCACATGCGGCTGCCAAATTCGAGCCAGGAGTTCTGCCTGCTCTAGATCATCAGCTTCTAAAATCCGGTAATTGAGATCCCCCTTGTGTTTCAACCCCAGACAGGGGTGATATCCCGCTGGTGTTTCAACTCCAGGGAGGGGTGAGGGGTAAGGAGTGACTAACCGCAGAATTGTCAGTGCTGTGTCAGTGCGAGTGCTTTGAGAACCACCCCGACCAGACCTGTAACCTGATATTTTAGCACAAAAGCGTGCCAGTATTTGTTGCAAGACCTGCGGCTGCACTGGCAAACTCAAAAAATCATCGGCTCGGTTTGACAATGCCTGATCCTTATCAGCTCCCGTCGCTGTCACAATCACAGGGAGGTGGCAAGTTGCCGCGTCGGATTTTAGTAGCGTCAGTACATCCCAACCGGACAGCAGAGGCAGCAACGGGTTCAGGAAGACGGCTGCGGGCTGCAATCGTCGGGCTTTTTCCAGTGCCTCAGTTCCTGAGCGGGCAATTACAAACTGATAGCCTAAACTGGTCAGCTGCTCGGTCAAATCTTCAATAAACCGGGGTGCTGCCTCGACGACCAACACTAAGCGGTTGCGGTGAGCTTGGGGAGTAGGTATGGGGGCAGAGGACTCCAGGGGCAGAGGGCTCCAGGAGAGTGTAGATGTAGATTCTCCCCTGCTCTTGGGCTCAAGAGGTCTCTTCGGTGGGGGGCTGGGCGGTAGGAGCAACGTAAACTGGCTACCTTTACCTTCTTTGGACAAAAAGCTAATATCTCCACCGTGCAGGCGGGCAAGCGCTCTGGTTAAGACCAGACCGAGACCTGTTCCCTCAACTTCTCGGGTGAGGGGAGTTTCGAGTTGTTGGAATTTCTGAAAGATTAAGTGCTGCTTATGTTCGGGGATGCCAATGCCAGTATCCCAGACGGTAAAGGCAATCCAACCTTCCCAACGACTCACCCGCAGTTCAATTTCACCGCCTGTTTCTGTAAACTTGAAGGCGTTGGAAAGCAGGTGGATAAGCATCTGGCGCAGGCGCAACTCGTCCGCCACGAAACTGTCTAGGCCGGGTTCAATTAAGAGGGTGAAGCGATGCTCACAAGGGCGTTCTTCCAGCGGTTCCCCTGCCTTGGAAGGCTGCTTGCTTTCGACCTGGATAGCTCTTGCCTGCTGGATGGCGCGATCGCAAACGCTTCTAATTTGCACTGGCTGCAGCTCGAGCTGCAGCTGTCCCGTCTCCATGCAGGTCAAATCCAAAATGTCATTAACCACTATCATCAGTTGGCGACCGCTTTGATGAATCAGTCGAGCATAGCGAGCTTGGCGCTCATTCAGCTGGCCCAGAGCCTGATCCTTCAACAGGCTAGACAACCCTAGAACGGCGGTAAGGGGCGTCTTCAGTTCGTGACTAATACAAGCTAAAAATTCATCCTTCAGCCGGTTGAGCTGGATTAAATCGGCATTCTTTGCCGCCAGTTCCGATGCCAGCTGCTGCTCTTCGGTCACATCATTAGCTAGCAATACCCAGATTTGTTCGTTGTCCAATTCACTACTGACAACTGAAACATGCAGCGGGATTTTGACAAATTGCCAGAGTCGCTCCTGGCCATTTTGTCCGGCAAAGATGCAGATGCAGCTACCCGGTTGGGTGCCCAGCTGGCACCGGGAGGAGGAAGCCGCTGCCGACAATGGGTCTATATCCGGATCTTCGATGTATTTAGGAAGCTTTCCCTTAGGGCTTTCACCGGAGATGTTTCCGCAAAGTAGCCCTGACCACAGTGTAGGGTAAGATGAAGCCGCAAAAATTTTCTGATTTTTGACCTCTGCCTGCTGATTTCTGTCTACAGATCCAGAGCCACAGGACGTTTCCAGTATCGCTTCCACCTCAAGTCTTACCTGTTCTGGCTCATTCAAGGCTCCGAACTGCTGCAACCAAGCTGGATTTTGCGTTACCACCTCACCGGCATCAGTTTGCAACATCACAGGCCAAGGCAGTCTTTCCAACAGCTCAACCAGTGAATCGACGCATCCAACGACGCGATCGCGCTCGTCGGTATCCATTGCCGAAGGTGGCGATATCGCCAAATCTTGCAATAGGCGTGGACTATCTACAAGCCCCAAGAATTTGCCATCTGAGTCTACCAGCGCCCAATCAACGCCTGTGTTGGTTTTTTCAGGCTGGTTTCGGAGGTAGGCTCCAAATTGCTCTACGCTCAGTTGGGCTGGTATTGTTACTATAGGTTCCACAAGACCTAAACCTAGCCCACACAGGGGTTGCTGCACATTTAAGTAAGAGGGACTCGGCGATGAGCCCCGGACATCCTCGCATGAACTCATCATCTGGGGCATTAAGCGCCGCAGATTCACTACCCCTATGGGGTATTGCTGCTCACTCACTACTACCAAGCGATCGCACTGCCCCTTACTGAAAATCTCCAGCACCACTGCAAGACGGGTCGCCTCTACGCAGGTGGGTACGGTCACAATAAAATCATGAAGTGCGCGAGTTCGCATTTTACAGCTATTCTGCTTAAAACTTCAACCGACTTGAAATAATTCGCCCAAAAGTGGTTGTCGCCACTTCTCACCGAGAATCACAGCTAGAGCAATTATGGAGCCAAAGCAGGGACTGTGAGCCTTTGAGAATTATAATGAATTACAACGAGACAATGGTTTATTTTCGTTTAAGTATCTTAATTAAGGAGGGAGAGAAAAATCTCTATCTAACTAGGTATCAATACGCAATAGCAATATCGACCACACGCATCACCCAACTATAGCCTGATTATCGACTTCGATCCATCCTTACTGGTGATGGTGGGCCAGGTGAATAATTGCCCGACAAATTTCTCAGCATGAATGGAAACCCTAAACGAAAAAATCAGCACTTTTTTCAGCAGATGTCAGCCGCACAACAGCAGGCATTTTTACAGCAACTCAAATCAGATTACCGCCAGATTGTTATCAATTATTTTGCGGCAGATCTAACAGTTCAACAGCAGATCGAAACATTAATTAATACAGCTTTTTCTAGCGATATTCCCGTGCCTCAAATTATTGAACTTCATATGGAAATCATCGAGGAATTTTCCAAAAAGCTAAGATTGGAAGGACGGAGTGATGAATTGTTACTCGATTACCGCTTAACCCTGATCGATATTTTAGCTCACTTGTGCGAACTGTATCGTTGTTCCATTCCTAAAGAGTTTTAAAGTTAAAGCATTATCCCTTTCTCACCTCTTACCCATAAAACCACTGCTAACTCTATGAATGCGCTTAAAAAAACCTATGTTCTCAAGCTCTATGTTGCTGGGAATACCCCTAACTCAGTCCGAGCATTAAAGACCCTGAAAAATCTCCTAGAACAGGAGTTTCAAGGCGTTTATGCCCTAAAAGTTATCGATGTGGTAAAAAGTCCTCAACTGGCGGAGGAAGATAAAATTTTAGCAACGCCGACCTTAGCTAAAGTATTGCCACCACCGGTTCGCAAAATCATTGGCGATCTTTCAGACCGGGAAAAGGTATTGATTGGATTAGATCTGCTCTACGAAGAACTGAGTGAAAAAGAACAACAATTCAGCGCCGAGAGAGGAAGCGATGAATGATATTAACCAAGTAGCGCCACAACAGGAACCGCTAAACCTGGGGGTGGAAAAAATTCCCACGATGATTGAGGGCTTCGATGATATTAGTCATGGTGGCCTTCCGCTTGGTAGAACTACCTTAATAAGCGGTACATCTGGTACTGGAAAAACTTTGTTTTCAATTCAGTTTCTCTATAACGGTATCACCCATTTTAATGAACCTGGAGTGTTGGTTACATTTGAAGAATCACCAAGCGATATTATAAAAAACGCCTACATTTTTGGGTGGAATTTGCAACGCTTAATTGATCGAGGTAAGTTGTTTATTCTAGATGCCTCCCCTGATCCAGAAGGTCAGGATGTTGTCGGCAACTTTGACCTTTCTGCTCTGATTGAGCGGCTGCAATATTCCATTCGGAAATATAAGGCAAAACGAGTTTCCATCGATTCAATTACGGCGTTGTTTCAGCAGTATGAGGCTGCTTCGATCGTGCGACGCGAGATTTTTCGTCTGGTAGCACGTCTCAAACAGATTGGTGTCACCACTATTATGACCACCGAGCGGACGGAAGAATATGGTCCAGTGGCGCGTTTTGGGGTGGAAGAGTTTGTCTCAGATAATGTAGCCATTGTTCGCAATGTTTTGGAAGGAGAACGCCGCCGCCGCACGATTGAAATCCTCAAGTTGCGCGGCTCAACCCATATGAAAGGCGAGTATCCTTTTACAATTACGAATGATGGGGTTAATATCTTCCCACTGGGAGCGATGCGACTGACTCAGAGGTCTTCGAGTGTGCGGGTATCTTCTGGCATCAAAACGCTGGATGAAATGTGCGGCGGCGGTTTCTTCAAAGATTCGATTATTTTGGCGACGGGAGCGACTGGTTCTGGCAAGACGATGTTGGTGAGCAAGTTCCTGCAAAATGCCTGTATTAAAGGCGAGCGTGCGATATTATTTGCCTATGAAGAATCTCGCGCCCAACTGTCCCGTAATGCATCTTCTTGGGGCATTGAATTTGAGGATTTGGAAGATCAAGGTCTGCTGAAAATTATCTGTTCCTATCCCGAATCAGCTGGGTTGGAAGACCACTTGCAGATTATTAAGTCAGAAATTGCAGAATTTAAGCCGTCACGGATTGCAATTGACTCGCTCTCAGCCCTAGCTCGTGGGGTAAGCAATAATGCCTTTCGGCAGTTTGTGATTGGTGTAACAGGTTATGCCAAGCAAGAGGAAATTACTGGCTTTTTCACCAACACAACTGAACAGTTTATGGGGGCTAATTCGATTACAGACTCCCATATTTCCACGATTACGGACACGATTTTAATGCTACAGTACGTGGAGATTCGCGGGGAAATGTCTCGTGCTATTAACGTCTTTAAAATGCGGGGGTCCTGGCATGATAAAGGAATCCGCGAGTACACAATCAATGCAGATGGACCCGAAATTACGGATTCCTTCCGCAACTACGAACGGATAATCAGTGGCTCTCCCACCCGCGTTACCGTCGATGAGAAGGCGGAACTATCCCGCATTGTTAAGGGCTTTCAGGACAAGTCGAGTCCAGATTCACAGCTATGAAACCCGCCTTCCACAAACGTTGCGCGTCTCCACAGTTTCAGTCAGCAACTCCTGAGTGCATTAACTCACCAGCAGCAGCCGGAGGAGCGGATGGAAGCCAGCGATCGCCCCCATACTCCCTTGCCAGATACACGATAATGGCGTGGGAATCCCGCAGATGTGCCTTTCCATAACCTGGAGACTGAACTCATGGGGGTGTTCAGCAGTTGATTACCCAAACCTCATTGCTGAAGGCATCTGTGATTATGTTGCTCCTGCTCAGCACGCAGCCGTGCATCGAGATAGACTTGTCTAAATAGGTCACGTTGGGCATGGCTACCGCCAACCTCGTACAGGCGTGGCAAAGTTGGCCTGAGTTGTGCGATCGCTCGAACCCAATCTCCTTTGGCATGGGCAGCCATCCCTCGCGCAGCTGGCAGTGCTACCTCAGCCCACGTCTTTTTGATATAGGGCTTAACCGTCTTGGCGTAGGCTTGCATGCTCAAAAGCATCTCTGTTACTCGCTCAGCTTGACTCGCCCGTGCCAGAGCGTAAACATAATGCAAATCTTGAAACGGCAAAGCATGTTCATGGATTCGCGGGGTGAGATAAGCTGCAAGTTCCTCCCAGCGTAAGCCGACATCTACACCTCTTAATTCCAGCCGCAACAGCAGTGAGATAGCACCGATTTGGTCTTTAGAAGATTGTTTCCAAGCGCGACCCCAAATCTGGGTGTCATATAGCGCCAACACTTTCTGAATCTCTTGTTTCTCTAAGTAATAGAGGGCAATGTGCCACCAATTATGCGTGTACATGAGTGAGTTGCACTCCTCCCAAGTATCCGAGAGGCTTTCCATCCAGGCAATTCCCTCGTCGAGCCGACCTTGTGTTTCCATCACATGAGCCACAGCATGATGCGCCCACGGGTTATGACGGTTCATTTCTGTTGCCCGTCGCCCCGCTGACTCAGCTTCTTCCAGGCGGTGACACTGTTCTAGACCGAAGGCAATCATGCCGTGGAGGTAGTGATTTTCACGATTAGCGGGTAGAACTTTTTCGGCGATTTGCAGCAGACCCTGTTTGTTTCCCAAGTAGAAGTAGTGGTACTGCCCCCTCTGGACGGAGCTAAGGTCGCGCGGAAATTTCTGGGCGATCTCTTCATGATAGGCGATCGCTTGATCAATGGCTCTTGTCGCCCAAGCCGAGATCGCCGAGACATAAAGCTGCTCACGCTCATTTGCTGACGCTAGGTACTTTTTAGCCACCCTGAGATAGGGCGCTGCTTGACTCCGAGCTTCGGCACTTTCCAGAGAAAGGTAATGACCTGCAGCATGAGCGTTGGCGATGACACAAGTTGGGTCGGCTTCAATTCCTTTGAGAATTACCTCGGCGTCATTGCCGTAGCCCAGTGACTGCTCAACGAAGCGATCAATCGCCGCGATCGCTATAGGGGAGTTAGTCGTGACCAAGAGTCCTTGCGTGTCTCTTAACATCAAATTTCCTCTAGCTGGCTAGATCTAAAAATCACTACCGAACAACTAAAAACACCAGCAGTGAAGCTCAGCTGAGTAGCCAGCAATCGCCACCCAGCCGAGCCTATGGCAAGTGGTTTTTTAACTGAATCTACGGTAAATTGGTCGATTCATCGTAAATCTCGCTTGAAATCATACTTTCGCACGCATAGCCTTAAAAAGCAAGTACATTATTAAACTTTTAAGAGTAGGCTAAGACAAAGCTGTAATCCACCTCGAATTTGACAAAAATTTACTTGCATTTTTGATGCTATCTGTGCGATAATCCCATTTCAGTAGCTAAAAATGCGGTATATCAACCGATTTATAGGTGATTATGTCAAATAATGACTAGCGCAACTTTGGCGCTGCGCCTTTCTCGGGTTTTGACAGTTTAAATTCAAGAGTGGACAGTGTTAACCCCGTGCCAGTACCCCCATTCCCAGCTATCTTGAGCCGTTGATGGAGCCGACTTAAACAGCGCTCAATTAAGACCTTTGCTTTGTTATTTGCGCTAGGCTTCAGTTTGAGTTTGGCAGTTTCTGCTTGTACTCCCAGTAACGGAGCAAATTCGGCGGCTCCTTCACCAACCAGCAATCCAAACCAAGCTCAAAGCAGTGTGATTCGGATTGAAAATTCTGCGATTCGCGATGTGGCTGGGCTGAAAGTGCCAAACGCGCTCTTGATTGGCCTGCTGTACTTTCTGGATGCCCTTGTGGCGTGGCTACGCCGGTTCAATAATCCGTTGAAACACGTAGCCAGTGCCTCTCGCAGTCAGAATCAACTTGGGATTCATGGGTTCGTCTTCCAACTTCGCCCGTAGCCGTGAAATGTGAACATCCACCACGCGACTATCTACTTGCCAGTCGGATGTGTATCCCCACACCTGCTGCAAAATTTCTGAGCGGGAAAAGACTTCTCCCGAACGGCTGACCAACAACTCCAAAAGATTGAACTCCATGCCCGTGAGCGGAATCCGCTGTGAGCCTTTTTTGACTTGTCGCTTGAAAGTATCGACGCTTATATTTTCTACTTGGATCACCCCACTTTTGCGGATGCCGAAGGCACTTGATTTGTTCACTCGGCGCAGCACCGAGCAAATACGGGCTTCCAGCTCCTTGGGGGAAAATGGTTTAACTACGTAGTCATCCGCCCCCATCTCCAAGCCAGTGATGCGGTCAGTTACATCTCCCAGCGCTGTAAGCATAATGATTGGTACGTCTGATGAAGTGCGCAATTTTTGACAGACACCGTAGCCATCAAGCTTAGGCATCATCACGTCCAGCACCAGTAAATCAGGCTCGGCTTGGCGAAATGTATTTAAGGCTTCTTCACCATCGGCGGCTGTGATGACCTCATAACCGCTCATAGAAAGCCGGGTTGACAGAATCTGACGGATGCTGGCTTCGTCGTCTACCACCATAATTTTTTTGGGATGACTTTCCCTGCTTCTAAAAGCTTCATAAGCTGATTTCGTTAATGGAGAAAATTTGGTGTTCATAGCACTCTGATTAAGTAAAATTAAGTGTGCTCAATAGCCAGATAGCATGCTGAAAAACTGGAAATAATGAATTACAGTTATGAAGGCGACTGAAATTTGAGTCAAGCCATGCAGGTGTCAAATCTACGACTGAGTAGTTATACTTTGAAGTTAAGAAAAAAATTTGAGGAACTTGTGAGGAAACAAAATGTTGTTCAAAGCTTCATATGTTTTTGGAGGTTCCATAACTCCTTAGGCATAAATACTTGCATGGCTGAAACCCTTTTCTAGCGGGCATTCCAACAAAAATACGCATTTGCCCTGGCTTAGACAACAAAATATAACTTAAAAAATCTTTTAATTATAGGGCCTCTCTGTTGGCTATAAATGAGTTGATATTTACTGTATGCAAGAGTAATTAATGCTGCATCGCCCATCCCTAGAGGGACTTATCTGCATTACGCAACCGAATCACGCCTGGGTCTCGGGTCAGTTGGCACGAGCTTGGGGCAATGAACGCTTTGGCCAGTTTGTACCCATACAAGAAGTCTGTATAGGCGCAGAGCAACATGATATTGGCTGGCTTTTGTGGGAAGGAGCGCCTACCCTCAATAAGCATTCCGGCTATCCCCATAGGTTTACGGAGGTTCCGACAAAAGTGCATGTAGCTATGTGGTCGGATGCTAAACATCTGACGCAACCTTATGGAAGGTATGTAGCGTTGCTCGTATCACTTCACGGCACTGGGCTATATGAACGATTTTTAGGCTGGCAGAAATCACCAGAATCCCGTCAAATAGTGCAAGACTTCTTGGAACGCGAGTATGCCTTCCAAGAGGAACTGACTGCTAACTTGAGGAATGACTCGTATTATGCACCGTATACGACACCAGAAAATATTTGGCGCAACCGACAACTGGTGGCTATATGGGATGCACTCTCACTGCTCTTGTGCCAAGGCTTCCAGGGTGAGCAGCAGGTAGATCGAGTTCCCACAGCATCAGGTGAAACCACGCTAACATTGACCTCAGTAAAAGATAATCCACTCCAGATCACAATATCTCCCTGGCCGTTTCAGCAGCGTGAGGTGACACTTGTGTACGAGGGGCGGCGGCTGCAAGAAACGTTTACAGATGAAACAGCGATGTGTGCTGCGCTTGTGGGTGCTGAGTGTGTCACCATCACCACTATCCTTCGCCCACAGGGGGCAGCATCTGACTGAGGCGATGGACTTTTTTTTGTGGATTGGTAGCCGAGAGGAGGCTCTCCGGGGAGCGATCGCTCGATAGAACGAACCAAGCTATCTTTAGTAATGTACTAAGATAATGCCTATTCCCAGCGGCGAAGATGCTCTCAAGAGAGCGCGATCGCGGTTGGTAAAGATTTGTTAAAAGTATTACTTACACCTTTACTTACCTAGCTTGGTGAAACACCTATTGAGCTAGAATATCAATCAATGCCTCTGTTTTATTTAGAATCCTCCTTAGGGTAGAGATAGATGTTTAGTAATAAGGTTAGGTTGGGAAAAATAATTGAGCTTGAGCAAAATATATAGTAAAGATAAAAAGATAAAAACTAAGTAGTTTCGATTTAGCAACCAGGTATACTTTAATAAATTTTACCAACTGTTAATGAGCAGTACTTATACTCGCGTGAACCGCTAATTTTTTTGTTAATGAGCAGTACTTGTACTGTCGTCAGCCACTAAATTTTTGTGTATCTCTGACGACGGAAGCTAGTACGACTCTTGATAAGCTAAATAAAGAGAAACTGCCCTCAAATTAGGGGGGCAAGAATGAATTTAGATTTGACGCAGGAGAAGGGGAGAAGTGAATACGGACTACATCAGAGCTAAAGTTAATCTTCTACGAGGCTCTACACCTCAAGAACGCGAGCGGTTGATGACTTCTATCGGTGTGTGTGCTGGATTACTCTCAGCCCGACAGAGCAGTGCTCAACTCTCGGCCCAGAAACGCCACGAAATCCAGTCTTGGTTAAAGCAGAACGCTCTCATGCTCAAGTTACCTAAACGAATCTGTCAGAACTGGGATCTCGAGCTGGCACCCAGGCACTATTTCTGATTAGGTGAGTACCAATTAAGTATTTGTACTTAACCTGAGCGAACCATTGACCCCTTTTCAGGTGAATTCATGAAGATCGTTTTTTTTGAAATGGAAAACTGGAAGCGCGACAGGTTCCAGACATTAAGCGCTGAGCATGAGGTTGAGTACTTGAATGAGCTGCTGTGCACTGACAATGCTGCTCAATACGCCGACGCCGACGTAATTTCGCTCTTCAACAATTCCGTCCTCAGCACTGATGTCCTCAAGCAATTCAGCCACCTGAAGTTAATCAGCACTCGTTCAACTGGCTTTGACCAAATCGATACCGACTATTGCGAAGAGCAGGGTGTGACGGTGTGTAACGTCCCAACCTATGGGGAAAATACCGTCGCGGAACATGTGTTTGCCCTGCTGCTGGCAATTAGCCACAACCTGGTTGAGGCAGCTGATCGCACCCGCAAAGGAGATTTTTCCTTAAAAGGAATTCAGGGCTTCGACCTGCGAGGTAAAACGTTAGGTGTTATTGGCACGGGCTCGATTGGGCAATGTGTGATTGAAATTGCCAAGGGATTCCGGATGGAGGTTATTGCTTACAACCAGCATCGTGACGAGGAGTTGGCGTCTGAGCTGGGGTTTCGTTATGCCGAGATGGAGGAGGTCTTATCAACCGCTGACATCATCACGCTGCACGTCCCAGCCAACGAGAATACGCATCACCTGCTTTCTACTGAGCAGTTTGCTCAGATGAAGGACGGTGTGATTTTGATTAACACCGCTCGGGGCAGCGTGGTTGACATCAAGGCATTGTTGCACGCGCTTACAGAAGGTAAAGTAGCGGCGGCGGGTCTCGATGTGCTGCCAGAAGAACTCGTCCTGCGCCAGGAGAGCGAACTACTACGCTCTGTTGACAGCAAACAACACGACCTGGAAACGCTGCTGGCAGACCAAATTCTGCTGCGCCTGCACAATGTCATCGTCACTCCCCACAGCGCCTTTAATACGCGCGAGGCGATAGAGCGGATTATCAACACTACTATCGATAACATCACTGCATTCGCCCAAGGTAAACCTCAAAATGTTGTGGCTGGGGGCAAATAAGTCCCGCGATCGCACTGATTAATAGCAGCATTACCTCCTCAAATTGTTTTTGCATTGGACCCAAAGACAAAGCGACTGGGGACAAATCCCCGCTGTCGCTAACACACTTGAATTTTGGCCGCAAAGTTTTTAATAAAACTTAAAAACTTTGTGGCCAATCAGCGTATCACCACAACCCACTGCTTGGTATGATTATGCAGGAAATCTGAGGACTTGAGTGGATTTATGGTCTGAATAAGGGTGTGATGCGTCGTGTGGGGTAGTAAAATTAGATGAGCCAGTACCCTCTTGTCGGAAAAAAGCTTCGTCATCGCTACAGAATCGTTCGACTGCTGGGAAGCGGTGGATTTGGTGATACATATCTGTCGGTAGATCAGGATTTACCAGGGCAACCCCAGTGTGTCGTCAAACACTTCAAGCCAAAAAACCCTAATCCGGCTGTGTTACCGATAGCAAAAAGCCTATTTGAGCAGGAAGCACAAGTCCTGTATCGACTAGGCCAAAAAAGTGACCAAATTCCCCAATTATTCGCCCACTTTGAGGAAAATGGGGAATTCTATTTAGTTCAGGAATTCGTTGACGGGCATGACCTGAGTAAAGAAATGCCTCAAGGCTTGCCCAAGAGTGAAAACGTAGTCTTTAAACTGTTGCAGGACATCCTGGAAGTCCTGGCATTTGTTCATCAACACCAAGTCATTCATCGAGATATTAAGCCACAGAATTTAATGCGACGGAGAAAAGATGGCTTGATTGTGCTGATTGACTTTGGGGCAGTCAAGGAAATTGGCACTTTGGTTGTCAATGCTCAGGGGCAAACCAGCCATTCAGTTGCTGTTGGTACTGCTGGATATATGCCAAGCGAACAAGCAAAAGGCAACCCAAAATTTGGCAGCGATGTCTATGCAGTAGGAATGATCGGCATTCAAGCCCTCACAGGCTTAGAGCCTCGCCAACTAAAAGAAGACCCCAAGACAGGGGAAGTCATGTGGCGCGACTTAGCACAGGTAAGCGACTCTTTGGCTGATGTTATAGACACAATGGTGCGCGACCACTTCAGCCAGCGTTACCAGTCAGCAGCAGAAGCGTTGCAAGGACTTATTTCCAGTGGGCAACCAGCACCACCACCGCAACGATTGCCACTGCCGTCCGGCACCACTTCTACTACTATAGGGTCGCGATCGCCAACGTCCTCAGAGTCTACTGTTGTTTCCCCGGCGCCAGATACTCGCAAATCGCCACCGTGGAAAGCTTTGATTGGATTGGGAGTAGTGGCATCGGTTGCCGCTGTTGCCGGAATAACTAGGCTGATTCCAACCCCACCAAAACCAGCTATATCTCCTCCGTCGCTATCTGCACCAACGGTACTTAGACCAGGCTACACTCGACTACAGGAGCTACTAGCAGCGCGTAACTGGAAAGAAGCCGAGCGCGAAACTAATAGTAAAATGCTGGAAGTAGCTGGCAGACAAAAAGAAGGCTCTCTCCGAGCGGAAAATATCGCCAATCTTTCCTGTGAAGACCTCCGCACTATAGACCAACTATGGAAAAGATTTAGCAACGGGCACTTTGGCTTTAGCGTGCAGAAGCATATTTGGGAAAACGTAGGTGGCAAACTTGGCGTATTAGATGATAATACCTATATTAAATATGGTGAGCGCGTCGGGTGGTTTGTGGATGGCGAATGGCTAACCGATAATCAACTGACTTATGGGATAAATGCACCCCAAGGCCATCTTCCAGGTACTAGTCGTGTGACACTTTCATTAATTAATGGAAAAGTTGGATTGGGCAGCAAAGCGCAGAACATGTTCTTTCGCCTAGAGGCTTGTAAGCTGTAGCATACTGCGGCGGAAAGCGGCTGGTAATTTTGTCAGTGACTCCTGACTTGCAGCAGTCCCCAGCTTTTGATGGGGAAATGATAGAGCAACACCCAACTAAAATTGTCTGGTTTCCAATTAATCTCCATGTCAGTATACTTATTTAGTTGGTGTTCAAAAGGGACGGATTTCAAATCCTAACGCTGCTGGCTTAGAGTAAATCATTGATTGGCACAAGTTAATGAATACTAATCTTTTACGTCAAGCGCTATCAGGAGTGTTGGTAGCGAGCGCAATGGTGGGTGTTGTCTCCATTTCTACTCAAAGCGCGGGGTATGCCCAAACTCCCCAATCTGAAAGTTTAGAACAGATAGGACAGCGAGTTTATCAGCAAGCCAGCCCGGCTGTAGTAACTATCCAGACAGATCAAGCTACTGGTAGTGGCTTCATTGTTACCCCGGACGGTCTAGTATTAACTAATCAGCATGTTGTCGGAGATGCTCGCACCGTTACTGTGATCTTGGAAAATAACAGACGAGTCCAAGCTGATGTGGTTGGTTTTGGTGACAACGCTCAAGACTTAGCGGCTGTGAAGATGCGCGACCAGAAAAAATTGCCGACAATTCCTTTAGCTCGTCCAGGTTCAGTAAAAGTGGGTCAGTTCGTGTATGCAATTGGTGCGCCTCTCAAACTTAGGGGGACTTTCACCAATGGGATTGTTAGTCGCATTGACAGGCAAGGATTCGTCCAAACCAATGCCGCTATCAATAGCGGGAATTCTGGTGGACCCCTGATGAACTCTCAGGCACAAGTAATTGGTGTGAACACTAAGATTGCAGTGTCTAAAGTAGTTAGTCCTGACGGTCAAAAAATTGGGACAAGTGAAGGAAATATTGGCATTGGTTTTGCTATTTCTGTAGACAAACTACAGCCTTTTCTAACAGCAGTTCTTCAAGGAAGTGCCCCGCGTTATTCGCAACGGCAGTCATCCAGCCCTAACAAGCCGCAAGTTCAAAAATTAGCGCTGAATGGTCAAGTTGTCAAGAGTAGCCTTGGTAAGAGTGACGCTGTTTTACCAAATGGCGCCTACTACAAGCTATATGTGTTTGAGGGGAAGGCGCTTCAGCAGGTCACAATTGAAATGAATAGCCAAAGTATTGATCCGTCTTTAATTTTAATAAACAATGAAGGCAAAATAATTGCAAAAAATGACGACATATCGCCGAGTAACTTCAATTCCAGAATTGTTACGACACTGCCCAAAGATGGCACCTATATTGTGATGACAAGATCCTCGGAAGCAGGAGAAGCAGGAGCTTACAGCCTACGAGCAAAAATGTCAGGTTCAGGCTCAATGAATTCATCAGCTCCGTCACACTAAGCGGTGACTAATTTTCAGCATGACCTAATAGAACTAAAGGAATTGGCATCCCGAATGAAACTTAAAGCACTTATAACCGTTCTGGCAGCAACAGCCGCGATCGCTTCTTCTGCTACTACTACCCTGAGTCAATCGGGCCCCGATCAAGGCGTGAAATTCATCTGTGCTAAAAGTCGCAAAGGCAACGTCCCCACCACCTATGCCTGGACTCCACGCGGCAAAATCGCTGTGATTAGATGGGAATCTAAGGATTTGAACGCTGCTGGCTTTTCCCCCCTCAGGCGATGTGACGAAGTATCGCCTCGATTTCAGACTGCCTACAACCACGGCAGCATCAGCTTCATCACCAATGGCAAAATGAATAAGCAGCGGGTAATCTGCACTGCCCGTAAAGTCGAAGGCGATTGCGCCGACTTACTATTGACACTGCGACCTCAAGACGATTCTCACCTAGTCCTGCAACAGCTTAACGAAATCCTTAACGGTGAGGCTGCAGGAGACCCGCTCCCGCAGAGTAGTGGTGATCCCCAAGTCTACATCCAAACCAACATCCAGCAGTTTCTGCGCACAGCACCGACCGAGAAAGAATAACAATTCGTAATTCGTAATTCGTAATTCGTAATTTAAGAAAGATGAATCGCCTCTGCCTCGCCTTGGTTGTGTCTATTGCCACGTCGTTGCTGCTGCCGGTACAAATCAAGCTCATGTCTGCGCCAAAGGTAGCGGTACAACAGGTTGCCACCGAGCAGACCCCAGACCAGTTGCGTCAACTTGCCCAGTCTATCACCGTTAAGGTGTTTGCCAAAAATAGTAGTGCATCAGGCATTTTGATTGCTAAAAAAGGGCAAGTTTTTACCGTTTTGACGAATGCTCATGTGACTAATCCGGGACAACCCTATCGCATCCAGACTCCGGATGGCAAAATCCATCAAGCGACACTTGCTCCTGTAACGTCTTTACAAGGGAATGATTTGGCGGTGTTGCAGTTCCGAGCCCTAGGTGAGTATGCCATAGCCAAGCTGGGATTGTCATTACCTGTGAGTGTGAATGAAGAAGTGTTTGCCGCTGGGTTTCCCTTTGATGGTGAGGGGTTGGTGTTGAGTCGGGGGCGAATTTCCCTGTTGCCAGATAAAGCTTTGCGGGGAGGCTACCGGATAGCGTACACCAATGCGATTCAACAAGGTATGAGCGGAGGACCGCTGCTCAATCGTCAGGGTGAGGTAATCGGCATCAACGGCTTGGCTGCCGAACCGATTTTGAGCAATGCCTACAGATTTCAGGATGGTTCACAACCGACTGCGGCTCAAATCGAGCTATGGAGACGCTTTAGTTGGGGTGTGCCGATTCAGATTGCTAAATTTGCGGCACTTGCTCCCCAATCCCCAAGTCCCAATTCCCCAGCGCCAAGCTCTAAGCCCCAAAGCTTGACTGGTGTGGCAGGTGAAGTGAACAATGTTGCCGAAAAGATTACCGTGCGGATTGAGCTGCCAGAAAACCAAAATGGCTCAGGGGTGATTATTGCCAAACAGGGTAATACTTATTACGTCCTCACGGCTGCTCATGTAGTCAATAAACAAGATAATTTTTCCGTCGTCACCCCTGATGGTCAGCAATATCCGGTAAATGTTACCACTGTGAAAGAAATGCCAGGAGTAGACTTAGCGGTGTTGCAGTTCACTAGCAACACGAGTTACCAAGTAGCTACCTTGGCACAATATAACTTAGGATTAAATGAACGAGTTTTCGTCTCTGGGTGGCCTGGGTCAAAACCAGGAGAAATCAAACGGTTGTTTACTGGAGGACTGCTTTTCAGTAAACATAATGGTTCTTTTTTGGTGAAAGACGCTCTTTCTTTAACTTCTGGTTATCAGCTGGTTTACACCAATATTACTTCAGGAGGAATGAGTGGTGGACCAGTGTTAAATATTAGGGGGCGAGTCATTGGAATTCATGGACGTGCGGAGGGTGATAATTTATATCGGGTGCAGCTAGGTTATAGTTTGGGAGTGCCAATTATAACTTTTTTGAACTCGGCAAACAAGGTAGAGATAAAGCCTGAATCGTTAAAGGTAGATTCATCCGCACCACCGCCAATAACTCAACAAGAAAAAGCTTCAATTCGCAATAGTTTATTCACCCTCCCAGCCCCCGCAAGCGGTGCTAGTAAGGTGGATTGGCTGAATTATGGAAATCAATTGTGGCGGATAGATCGATGGTCAGAAGCGATTGCAGCTTTTGACCAAGCGATTAAAATTGATCCAGGCTTCAAGCTAGCTTGGTATACACGCGGCTTGGTGCTAAGAGCACAGAAACGAAATCAAGAAGCTTTTGCAGCTTTTGATAAAGCTACTCAAATCGAGCCAAAATTCTATCAGGCTTGGCGCGATCGAGGTTTTGTGCTTTTCAGCTTGAACCGATACTCAGAGGCGCTCGCATCCTTTGATAAAGCGATCGCACTTAACCATGAAGATTTTTCTCTTCATGCGTTGCGAGGTGACGTACTAAACGAGTTAAAACGTTACCCAGAAGCGATTGATGCCTTTAATCAAGCTATTAGAATCAATCCCAACCCTTCAGTATACTCCGACCGAGGTAATGCCTACGCTGACTTAAAAGACTATAAGCAGGCATTAGCTGATTTCAATCAAGCGATTTACCTCCAACCTGACTTTGCTCTTGCCTACTACAACCGAGGTCGTACCTACATCAAATTAGAAGACTATAAACAAGCGCTTGTTGATTTCAATCAAACGATTCGCCTCGAACCTGACTTCGCCACAGCCTACTTCTACCGGGGTGTGGCCTACTCTAGCTTAACAGACTATAAACAAGCGCTTGCTGATTACAGCCAAGCAATTCGCTTCAAACCTAACTTTGCCGAAGCCTACTACAACCGGGCTAATATGTACGCTAGCTTAAAAGACTATAAACAGGC
>CAXUIG010000044.1:30783-32315 GCA_964250845.1 uncultured bacterium
AAGCCTACTACAACCGGGCTAATATGTACGCTAGCTTAAAAGACTATAAACAGGCTTTAGCTGATTTCAATCAAGCAATTCGCTTCAAACCTGACTTGACCGAAGCCTACTACAACCGGGGTACTATCTACGCTAGCTTAAAAGACTATAAACAGGCGATTGCTGATTTCAATCAAGCAATTCGCTTCAAACCTGACTTGACCGAAGCTTACTCCAAACGGGCTACTATCTACGCTAGCTTAAAAGACTATAAACAGGCGATTGCTGATTTCAATCAAGTGATTCGCCTCCGACCTGACTCTGGCGTCGCCTACCTTTACCGGGGTATTACTTATATTATTCTGCGAGACAAGCAGGAAGCGATCGCTGATTTACAAAAAGCCTCACAACTTTTGGATAAACAACGGGATTTGGCTCGCTACCAACTAGCACAGGAGCAACTAAGAAAGCTTCAGCAGTAGTCATACGAGATTCAAAGGACTTACGAAATACAATCTTGACCCAACCCAGGTAGGTATTCTCTAGGAGAGAAATACGAAACTTTTATGATGCTCTCAACCTCAGCCTAGACAATAGGAAGTGGTGGTTGAGTCGGAGCATTTCTGCTCAAATTCTTTTGGCAACACAACCGAATTATTTGCATGAGTGTGAGAACCACAGAAATATATAATCACAGGTGGGACAAATTGGGGGTTTTATAAGGAGAGTAATCGATAATGAAACGAAGCATTCTAGCTCTTACTACTCTACTGAGGGTGTTCCGTAGCATTGGAACCGAAACTGTCTGTACTTACCTTGTTCTTTTACTCATCAAGTTAGGATATTCCCATTTAATCTAATGAAAAAACTAGCTGCTCTTAGTATTGCTGTTAGCATCTCTGCTACTCTTCTTGGCATGGGGAAACCTGCCAGTGCTAACCAGATTATCTGGAGATTCTTGGGTTACAATAGTAGTTATACCACCGCGTATTTCTATGATGAAAACTATCTGAGCCGCTCCGGCGATGTAGTTGTTGTGCGTGTGAAGGCTATGGGGAAAGCAGGTTTTCTAGGGTTAAGCTGCAGTCGAAGAATGTACACTACATCCTTAAACGGCAAAACGTTTGCGTCTCCAAGTCGAATTAATTCCGGTACTGCAGCTAGCATGCTTTATAAGAGGTTCTGTTAATAGCTGTAATGGTTCTGGATCTGGCGCTCCCGCGTTTCTCACAAATTGAGTTAAAAGGTTAATTTTAGACGTTGACCCTGAAGTTTTTTTCTAATAAGTGACCTGCAATACTAATCATGCATCGGGAGTACCCTGTAAGTACTACTCGTTTGTCATCGATGAAGGATGAAAAGAAACTAGATTCGTTGGTTGCAGCTTCCATTGGTAATTACTCTTAGTAGTAAGCAGGTTTTAGCACTTAACCTGACACTTTTGCGCGGAGGCTGTAAACCCCTGCTTCTGTGCCTTCCGAGGAGGTTGCAACCACAATATATAGCAGTCCTAAATGAGTTGTAAAAAAATTAAGTATACATAAATATCTTTG
>CAXUIG010000045.1:0-32255 GCA_964250845.1 uncultured bacterium
CCCCTCTCCCCCTCTCCCCCTCTCCCCCTCTTCCCCCACACCCCACACCCCCTTCTCAGTCACAGAGGATCTTCTTGCCAATGCATACCAAAGAAAGCTTGACACAACTGACTTTTCACTATATGAATGGTCAGACCGAATCCTTTAATATCCAACTAGCGGACGACTCGGTGACTCCGCTAGAACTCAAACAGGAAATTCGGCACCTTTTAGACAAAAAGTGGTGGATTCTCCATTTGCCAGATCAAACGGTTTGCATCAACATCGCCAATGTTATGAAAGTTGAGGTGAAGCCTTCCCTGCCCGAAATCCAAGGTGAGGGCGTGTTCTCTGATGCCCGACGAGTGACTGCTCTGTCTCGCAGCGCCATGCGCTAAGGGCTCTTGATGCACACTGAAACACCATCTGTTAGTTTAGTTCGCGCCAAATCCTACGAGCGGCAAGTATTACGAGACGCCTTGTTAAGCCTGCTGGAGCCTTTGGGGGGGATGAGGGCTTTCGTTAAACCGGGCGATCGCGTCTTGCTCAAACCGAATCTCCTCACCGCTGCCCGTCCTAGCAAAGAGTGCACTACCCGCCCGGAACTGGTTTACGCAGTCGCTCAACTGGTACTTGACGCCGGTGGCAAGCCATTTCTGGGAGATAGCCCTGCCTTTGGTAGTGCCAAGGGAGTGGCTGCGGCAAATGGGTATCTGCCTATGATTTCAGACCTTAATTTGGAGATTGTGGATTTCCACGGCAAGAGAATTCCAGTCCCTGAGCGGGATTTATACAGAACAGACACGGCCACTATAGACACAATACCACAGGCGGTGACGCCAGGTGTGTTCGACGAGAGCGAATTCCGCCTTAACCATCTGCTGCTGTCCAAAGAGGCAATGGAGGCGGATGTGGTGATTAACTTGCCCAAGGTGAAATCCCATGTGCAGCTGACGCTGACAATGGGCGTGAAAAACCTGTTCGGTTGCGTTCCCGGCAAGATGAAAGCCTGGTGGCACATGGAGGCAGGGAAGGATGCCAACCGATTTGGTCAAATGCTGGTGGAAACCGCAAGGGCGATTAACCCCGAATTGACCATCCTCGATGGCATTATTGGTCACGAAGGTAAAGGCCCCAGTGGGGGTGAACCTCGGTACTTAGGCATCTTGGGGGCTTCGGGCGATGTATTTGCCCTGGATCGAGCTATGGTCGAAATCCTCAATGTTGCACCCGATCAAGTCCCCACAGTGGCGGCTTCTATCAGATTAGGCCTTTGCTCAAATCTGGAGGCAATTGACTTTCCCCAACTACGACCGGAGGAGCTAAAGGTGCTGGATTGGAAACTGCCCCACACCCTTATGCCTATTGACTTCGGTCTGCCCCGCGTCATGAAGTCTACCTTCAAGCATCTCTATATTCGGTTGATCAAAGAACCGATGAATGCCTATGGTAGAAGATAACAAGAGATTTAGTTGACTCCACTGCTCTGAGTGCGGGGACGGTAGTAGTAATTGTACGTTTCTTGATTGCTATTTTTAATACCATTACAAACAGTACCCAAGACAGCGGCGCGAGAAAGTTTTAACCGATCTAAGGCTTGCTTCAATATGGAACGGTCTGTCTTGCCCATTCTGACAACTAGCACGATTCCAGCTGTATAGGTGGCAAGAAGACTGCTGTCGGCAAGCCCCAAAAAGGGTGGCGTGTCATAGATAACCAAGTCAAAATTTTGCCGAAGTTGCGCCATGATATTCTGCATCTTCTTGGAAGAGAGAAGCTTGGTTGGGTCGGGTGGAATTTGACCAGAAGTTAACACGAAGAGGTTATCCCATAAGGGCGATCGCTGGATCACCTCTAAAACCGGCAAGTTTGTAGAAATAACGTTGCTGAGTCCTTGCTCGTTTGGTAAACCCAGCAGAGTATGCATCTGAGGCAGACGCAAATCTGCATCCACTAATAACACTCGCTGCCCCATAGCAGCAGCAGCATGCGCCAGGTTTAGAGATACTGTAGACTTACCCTCGGCGCGTACAGCTGAGCTAACTACCAGAGAGTGAATCGGCGTGTCAGAACCGAGAAAGCCGATGTTTGTATACAGAGAGCGAAATGCTTCCAAAAACGGAAAATAGCTATAACCTTGAGCGTTGGTGATATTACGAAACACCAAATTGCCGTCATCTGTTTGGGTTCCAACATCTGTCTTGGTTACAGGAGTGATATCTTTGAGGTTTTTATGGAAAGGAATCATCCCTAAAAGCGGCAGTTTTGTTAGCTCTTTGATATCATCAGGAGAGTGAAACACGTTATCGAGCCTTTCTACACACAAAGCCGCTGCCATCCCAGCTAAAAGGCCAGTGATCACACCCAAAATAAGATTCCGCTGCACATTAGGAGAAAATGGAATTTGGGGTAGCTCGGGACTCGAAAGCAGCTGCCAAGGAATTTGCTTTTGAGCGTTCTCAATCTGTAGCGATTCGCGTTTTTCCAGAAATTGGTTCAAACTCTGAGTAGCAACCTTTAATTCCCGTTGCAAGTCGGTGTACTGACGAGCCAGATTTGGCAATTGTTTAATTTGTTGATTTAAACTGCTTTCCGCTTGGGCGATCTTTGCCGACCGCACCTCCAAACCGGAAATTTGGTTCGCCACCTCCACTAATTTAATCCCCAACACCCGTTTCGCTTCCTCCTGCAACACCGGCAGCAAATTCTTTCGCTTTAGCCGTAGCACCTGAATAGCTGGGCTACTTTCCCGATATCTGCTTAACTCTGTCGCGATCTGACCGTCTAGATCCCGCAAGCGAGCCACTAACCCCTGGTAAACTGAACCTTCATTCTGCGCTTGGGCTGCACCCGACCGACCCTGTGAACTCCCATCGTGGGTTTTAGCCAACTGCGCATCGGACCGGCTCTGGGAAGCCCGATCAAAAGCGGGGGTTTCAGCCGACTGGGTACCCGACTGACCAGGCGAAGTCGCACCCAAGGCACCGCTTTGAGCAACCTCAGTACCCGACTTTCCCTGTAAAATAGCGTCGAAGGCACCGCTTTGAGCTAGATCGGTACCCGACTGACCAGGCGAAGTCGCACCTAAGGCGCCGCTTTGAGCTAGCTCAGTCCCCGACTTTCCCTGTAAAATCGCATACAATCTGCGGGTTTCAGCCAGTTGCTTTTGGGTATCCAGCCGCTGAAACTGAATGTTGCTGACTTCCGAAGATAGTCTTTCTGCTTTAGCCTCTGGATCAATGAAATTGTAGTGCTGCCGAAATCGTTGCAGTTGTGTTTGGAGGCTGTTAACTCGCATTCGCAATTTGGGCATCTCGGAATCAACAAACTGAATTCCCTGACCGAGGTTGACTTGCCGCTGTTGGAGACTGTACTTCAAATACGCTTTAGCCATCTGCTGCAAGGAAAACTGAATTTTTTGCGGCTCCGCATCCTGGTAGCTGACTTCTAAAATTTTTGTTTCTTGCAAACGGGAGATCTTTAGGTTTTCAACCAGTGAGGGGTAGCTAATATCTGGATAGCGACTAGAGATTTGTTTGAGAATCGGAGCAATTATTTCAGGGCTCTGCAAAACCAGAATCTGGGTGTTGTAATCCAAGATTTCTTCTTGTGGGTTAGCACTTGCGCCTGGGTTTTCATACATCCCTGCTAACTTACTCTGCGCTGCTACTGGTTCAACCAAAAGTCGAAACTTACCTTCATACTTGGGTTGACGACTTAAAGTCCAAAACCAAACGGTAGCCGAAACCGCGATCGCTACACTCCCAATCAAAACTGCTCGGCGACGTGCCACTGTCAAGATCTGTCGCAAATCCCATTCGTCGGTTTTATTCTCCTGAAGGGGCGGCGCATAAACTGGCAGCAGTGGCTGCGGGTATTTGCCATTTTGCTCAGGCACTAAATGCTGAATTCGTTGTTGCTCTTCCATAATTAGCTAAATCTCTTCGTTATGAGTTTCAGGGAGACTGTTAGGACTCAAAGGAAAAGCCTCCAGCTCTGTGGCATCTGTTTGGCTCCGGGCTTCGATTACTGCTTGACACAGCAGCTTTGAGTACTGCTTGGCAATAATTTCCGGCGTGAAGTTGGATTGAAGGTAACGTCTACCCGCAATGCCCATTTGCTCGGCAAGCTGGGTATCGGTAGCGAGGCGGCGAATAAACTGAGCCAGACCAAGTGCATCTCCATTGTTGAAGGCGGCACCACAATTGGCTTCGGTTACCAGCTCTGATAAATACGAATGGGGTTCACAGATCACAGCAACGGGACGCCCAGCCGCTAAAATGCCGTAAAGCTTACTGGGAGCAACTAATCCTTCCATGCCAGGGCTAATGCTAACCAGGGACAAGTCACAAGCTGTCAGGGAGTAGGGAAGATCCTGCTTTTCTTGGTAGGGCAAGAATCGGCAATTACTCAAGCCTAGGTTACGGACTAGATCAACACAAATTTGACGCTTTGCACCCTCGCCAATAAAGACAAACTGAATCGGTTCGTTTTGCAGTTGCCTTGCTGCCTCCAGAATTGTATCCAGGTCGTGGCAGCGACCCATGTTACCGGAGTAAAGAACGGTAAAGGTGCTGACCAGATCGTACTTGTAGGCAAACCAGTTATTGTGCTTGGCAATGGGTACAATCCAATTTGGATTAGCCCAGTTATGGATGACTGAAATATTGTCACCAATAAGAGGGCATTTGGCTTGCACTTTGTCTTTCATTGTGGAACTGAGGACAATAACGCTATCCGCCTGTTTCCAAACTTTTTGATTCAGCCCATTCCACAACTTAACTAACCAGTTGTTGGCACTAACTACTTTTAGCTCAACTGCTACATCCGGGTATAAGTCATAGACTAAACAAACATAGGGTAGACCAAAAAATAATTTGGCTAGGTAACCCAGAATTGGTAAGAAGGGCGGCGCACTAGTTACTAGTAAAATATCACCCCGACCGGAACTTTTGAGTAAATGCAATCCAGAACGCAGACAAAATAGGAATCCGTTGATGGCTTTGCCGCGAATCCGAGTAGGACAGAGCCGCGAGGTGCGCGATCGCCGAATCAATATTTTGTCTGAACGCTCCATATGTGGAGCCGAGGCTTTTTGGAACGCATACCCAGGCTGTCCTGTAAAAACTTGAACGTCTATGCCAAGACGTCCTAAGTGAATCGCTAGCTCTTCAATTAGTTGCCCTGTAGCTGCATAATCAGGCGGGTAAAATTGTGTTAGAATAGATAGTCTGAATGGTATAGGCAGTTCTGGCTTGTTTTCATTCTTTTGTCGTACAATCTTTAATTTGCTCAGATTAGGCTTTGGCACATATATCTTTAACATCTGAAGCTTCGCAGACCTCCGTCAGTGCAATTTCAGCTAAAACATGAATTGCCCCACTAGCGGACGTTTCAAGGTAGCTTTACACAACTAAACTACAAAAAAAATCTAACGCTACCTGTGCTGCGATCCAAGCGGGATTATACTGATAAATTCGCCTGGTTTAATATTGCCGCTGCTTTAATTCAGTAAATGTACGGGGGCGCAATCGAGGGCTTCATACTCCTGCGTAAAACTTCTGTAACCAGTCGTCACACTTTTTTTAATTTACGTATTTCTACTGAAGACTCACTTATGGCTGATAGCTTAACGTAAAGTCTCGAAGTGGTTATGAAACTCTCGACAGAGATTTTGGCGCTTGGTCTTTAGGTCACTATAGCTCAGCTCAAAAGCAAAGTGCAAAAATGGCAATCTTTGGGAGTGCGTTCTCTAAGATCTCATGAAAGAAAAGCAGAATCAGTTTAACGGGCAACAGCAACACTCCCAGGCTGACTCTAGCCAGCCAGTCAACACTCTTGAAAACAAAGAACCATCGCCATCCTTGCCACCAGGCTGGCGCACTCCTCGGGAGAAAGGCTTAAAGGGCTCGGTATATCTCTCGATGAATGTTGAAAAGCGTTCCCATTTGTTGGTGCGCCTGCTTGGCTACGGTTTATTGGTGTTCTCATTAATTGACTATATTGACATTCTCATTCCCTCGCGATTTACTGACCCTTCGTGGGAATTTCAGACGATTGTAGCGTTGGTGGAGCATGCGGTAGTTCCCTTTATGGGGCTGATATTTGTCTTTTACCGCCACCGAGGTTATGTGGGAAAATGGGAAGTATATCTCTTGAAGTTCTTATCCTGGTTTTCCCTGCTAGTTGGGCTGCTATATCTGTTAGCACTGCCGTTGGGAGTTGCTGACACTTGGCGAATATATCAGCGCATCGACGCTCAAATCGCTGCCCAAATCTCCCAACAGATTCAGCAGTTCCAGCAGATTAAAGGCCAGCTCCATCAGGCGACAACCGATGAACAGATCAAGCAGATAGTAGACTCCCTCTCCCCTAACGGTCACTCACTGGAAATCAAGAACCCTCAAGCGTCGAAAGACCAATTACTGGCAAAAATTTCTCAAGCTGAGGAGAGCATCAAGAGTAAAGCTAACAGCACGCGAACTAGTCAGAACAAAACACTGTTCAAAAATTCCTTGAGATCTCATCTAGGTGCATTGGTTGCTGGAACTTTGTTTATTTGGATTTGGAGTCTTACCTCCTGGGCGCGAAATGATTAACTCCAAATTATACTTATTTGGAATTACCGTTTGCTTAACAGCGCTTCATTTGAGCTTGACCTGGAGATTGACCAGCGACATTGACCAGATGATCATTGATTTCGTATTTTGGGGAGCATTACTTTGCCTGTTGTGGCGAAAACGGGACATCCTCAACCTAGAAAGCGGCATATTATCTAGCTTTTTTGGCCTTCTCCTCATTGCCTTAGTGTTCGCTAAGAGCATTTCCTTATTTTGGTTTGAATCTTCTTTTCTGAAAATCGTACCTTTGATGATAGCCCTCGGTTTGGCTCTACTAGCCTCTGGCATCAAGGGACTAAAGCAATACTGGCGGGAAATGATTATCGCGCTGCTTCTATGCATACCTGAAAGCTTACTTCTGAAGATAATCGAAGAGGTTTTTCATGTCACTACATTGACAGCTAAATTATCCGTCTTTATCCTTTGGTATTTAGGATTTCAAGTATCTCGCCAAGGTGCCATTATAACTTTATCCAACGGTTCTGTCTTAGTAGGCGATCTCTGCACTGGCATCAGCACAGCGGTTATATTATTAAAACTTTCGGTTCTTTCTATCCTGGTGTTCCCCACTAATTGGAGAAACAAAATATTAGTCCCGATAGCAGCTGTATTCATAGCATTTGTAGCAGGCGGTATTCGGGTTGCCCTGATGGCAGTCGTTGTCTCCAATCATCAAGCATTTAGCTACTGGCACGGCTCACAAGGGAATCAAATATTTTCGACAATTGCCATCCTAATTTTCGGGCTGCTCTGCCGTTTTTTGCTTCAGCCCCCTTCCTTCCCTAATAGCTATGACAAACTGGCGACAACCGCGACAGATACTGCTCGCACTCACCTTTATTAGTGTCTTTTTCACCCTTTGCCGATTCAGCTTAGACCCAACTGCTGGCAACCGACAAGTGACCCCTATAGCCTTTCCCCCGGTAGTGCCGTTACAGGGATGGCAGCGATTGGAGAGTCCTCCCCCAGCTGAGCCCATCACCCGTGCTCACAAATCTTGGGAAGCTGTCCTAGCTACTCAGAAATACCACTATAAGAAAAATAACCAGCAGATGGAGATCGAGATGCACTATGTGGTGGGCACTCCGGGGGAACTCCAAACCTACTTCCAAAACTATACTTCAATCCAAATGCACGATGGTCAGCTATTGCAGAACTTACATCAGCAGCAAGGGGTTGGTTTCTATAGCCTTTTTGTCTACCAAGGGCGATCGCACCTAAGTGCCTGTATCAACCCGCGCGGCGGCAGCACAGTCACCAGTGCCCAATTTCTGGCTAATAGGTATACCTACGATCTCCAGGTGAAGCGTTTGGTGCCTTGGTTACTGGGTAGAGAAAGTCTGCCAGACAGACGTTGTCTCTGGGCAGATCTATCCATTCCCTTAAATAAAATGTCTGCTCATACTACCTACCCAGTCCTAGCACAGGCATGGTCGTCCTGGTATCAGTGGTGGAGTCCCCGCTTTCCTCAAGATTGAGGGGGCAGAGCCCCTCTGTCCCTGGAGCTATGTCTTCAATCTTTGCACCACTTGGCTTTTGAGCTGAGCTAGAGCACCCATAGCCCCTAGCGCCAAAATGCCAAGTCCTGGGGAGAATTCAAATGGTACAGGCGTAGACCCCGTAGCATTTGCCGTAGCATCTAGAGCAAAGTTATCAAAGTCGATCTGACCGCCGTCCTTCGCAATTAAACTTATACCTAAAGCTTGTCCTATACCAGCACTGCTACTACTACTAGTGTAGGTAACATTTAGCGGTGCAAATCCACCTGGAGCAGGGGTAACACTGTCATTAAAAGCCAGTACATTGCCACCGGCAGTCAGAACTACGTTATACCCTGGAAAAGCAAGATCACTTCGCCGTCCGACGAATGCGCTCAATTTATATGTTGTGTTAGCAGCCAAGGTAGTTGAAAGCTGTTGGCTGATGGTTCCACCGTTGTTGTAGGCTATTTGAGAACCTTGAGGAGCAGGTTGATTGTAAAGGCTGTTGTTGCCAGTACCTGCCGCAGAAGCAGGTACATTGAATACTCCGGCGGCGGAGCCTTGGTCTGGGGTTACTTGCCAAGAAGTTATATCGTTAACGCTGTAGTAGTATCCAGCTGACTGACGAGGAGCAGCAGGAGACTCAAAGCCAGCATTTAGGATGTTGACTGCAACTGCAACAGCCTTTTCTTCGACAGCAAAACCAGTAATTAATACTGCTCCGGCAGTACCTATTAATATCTTAAACGTTTTCATAACACTTGAGTGAGTCATAGAAATCATTACTCCAAACAGGGTGGACAGATGGTAGTTAAAACAATAACAATAACAATAACAACTAAATTTAACTTTACATTTTTAAGTATTCAAGCGTAAATATACTGAGATTTCGCTGCTCTCTAATATCACTAATAATTGACTTAGTTTATTAAAATTTCATTTTACTCATATTCAAGGTGATCCTAAGACTGATGGTAGTAAAAAAAGAGAGGTCTGCTTTGGTAAACAAACCTATCTTGATAAATATTTAGCTGTCAATTTAGAGGTGGTCTATGTCTTCAATTTCCATTTTTGCACTTGGGTTTTGAGCTGAGCTATGCCACCCATAGCTCCTAGCGCTAAAATACCCAGTCCTGGGGAGAATTCAAATGGTACAGGCGTAGAAGACGATTGAGCATCTAGAGTAACGTTATCAAATTCAGTCTGACCGCCGCCATTCGAAATTAAACTTATCGTTAAAGGTTGTCCTATACCAGGATCGCTACTACCACTAGTGTAGGTAACAGGTGCCGCTGCAAATGTACCTGCAGCAGGGGTAACATTGCTATTAGAAGCTAGTACAGTGGTACCGGCAAGCAGCTGAACAGTAGACCCTGGATAACGAGTATCATTTCGCGCTCCGACGAATGCATTCAAGTTATATGTTGTGTTAGCAGTCAGGTTAGTTGAAAGCTGTTGGCTGATGGTTCCACCGTTATCGTAGGCTACTTGAGAGCCTTGAGGAACAGGTTGACTGAAAGGGCTGTTGCCAGAAGCACTTGGATTGAATACTCCGGCACTGCCTCCTGAGAGGGGGTTTATTTGCCAATTAGTTATATCGTTGGAGCTGTAGTAGAGTCCATTTTCTGGGTGGAAAGGAGCGGTAGGAGACTCAAAGCCAGCATTTAAAATGTTGACTCCAACTGCAACAGCCTTTTCTTCCACAGCAAAACCAGTAATAAATACTGCTCCGGCAGTACCTATTAATATCTTTTTCAGAACACTTGAGGTAGTCATAGAAATTATTACTCCAAACACGGTGAAGGGGTGGTGGTGAAAAACATTAATAACAAAAACCTACAATATGAATTTAACTTTATATTTTTAAGTATTCAAGCGTAAATTTACTGAAATTTTGCTAATGGTTACTATCGCCACGAAGTTAAGAGGGACAAGGCACAGCACATGCACTACTTGGTCACCAGCTGTTTTTGCTTAGGCTTGCGGTTGTGTTTAGAAAGATTCCAGACCCCGATCAAACCAAGAGCCAGAATACCAATAGTTTGATCAGGCGAGGGCACCTTATATGAATGGTTATCAGTTTCAAATCCATTATGAGCGCCGGTACCTGTATCGTCTAAGACAACTTTAGAGAAAGCTTCATTTGTTCCGGCCACAAAATCGACGTACCTACTATTACCTCCATTAGTATCAATAACGAGAGAGCTATTTTGGTTCTTCAGATCTTGACCTGTAATCACAGTCCCCCCGGCTGTATTACTAATCGGCAGCAGATTGTTGTTAGCGTCGTAAAACTTTATAGTATTGGTCGCATTTATGAGTCCCCAGTACAGCCCATAATATTTGATTCCTTGAGAAAAGGTGATAGTTACTGGCCCGTGGTTTACTGCAATACCACTCTGCGTATTACCCGTTGTAGTATATCCAGTGTTACCTGGATCATAGTAACTGCCCGTAATCAAGAAATTGGATGTGTCCTTATTACTGGATGAGTCGGTAGGCGCATATCCCGCCGCAGTCTGCGTTGAATTGCGAATTACTAAGCCATTAGAATCCTGAGTATAAGTGACATTTACTGGGCCACTAGTATCAGTATAGGATGGAGCGCCTTGCGCTGGCTGCGAGTTGAAATTAATTGTGGTAGCGCCCGATACAGAAGTATATAAGCCATTGCTGACTCCGTTTGGTGTCAATGGTGCTGATTCCAGAGTAGCTGTGATAGCGTGAGCTGGATTGACTTGAGCGACCACAGCCAGTAGAGTGACAAATGCAACTCTTTTACCAAACATTAATTTTTACCTCCTATTCAGTGTTTATGTAGTTATGGCTTTTTTCTTTATAAATTTAGCTCTACCTCTCCTGCTGAGCAAAGCGTGATTTTACGTAACAATTCGCCAAGTCTAATCATGAAGCCTTAGACTGCACCACCGTAGATTTACTGAAATCAGGAGCTTTGAATCTTCAATGCCGCCAATTTCTCCGTAAAATCACGCTTGGACACACAGCAGATGTAGGGTTAAATTATTTAGTATCAGTCAACTTAGAACACTGATGAAGGTTGCCCATCTTTCTCTTTTAACTAGGTTAATCCAAAAATCAGAATATTGGTTATCCGGGATCTTACTTGGCCTAATTGCTTTACATACCCACTTACTTTGGCGGCTGACTGGCAATTTTGAGCAGTTAAGCTTGAGTTTATTTTTTTGGAGTGCTTTGTTATCGCTGTTGTGGCACAAACGCTATGTTATCAGGCCAGAAAGTGACCCGATATCCAGTTTTAGTGGTCTTTTTATTATTACATTAGTCCTGTTTAGAACTCGGGTGATTTATATAAATGATGAACTTTTATTAAAAGCTTTAGTCATGCTTTCAGGTTTGGGTGTTGGTCTACTAGCTGTTGGAGTTAAAAGATTAAAGCACTATTGGCGGGAGTTGCTAATAGTATTTTTAGTGGCTCTACCAACAACTTCTATAGGTCTGCTGCTTGATACACACAGTTACTTTAGTATCACTACTGCTAAATTAGCTGCTGTTTTACTTTGGTATTTAGGGTTTGAGGTAATTCGTCAAGGAGTTGATGTTATTCTCCCAACCGGGACTGTGGAAGTCAATTCTTTTTGTTCAGGGGTAATCCCTATGTTGACATTGCTGCAACTGGCCTTGCTTTTTTTATTAATGTTCCCTACCCAACTTAGAGACAAGATTATAGTGCCCATGACTGCCGTTACTCTGGCATTTATAGTTAATGTAGTTCGAGTAGCCCTAATGACGATTTTAGTAGCGTTCTCAAATCAAGCCGCGTTTGAATACTGGCATAAAGGGAGTGGTTCTCAAATATTTTCTATCATTTCTATGGTGACATTTGGATGGTTCTGTCAATTACTAAATAATTCCCAAAATTTTGATATTGAAATATAAAAACAATAGAGTAACTTTATTTATGATTCAATATGTTTTTCTGCTGCGTCTTTTAGGCTATGGACTACTCATCCTAACGCTGTTTGACATTATTAACATTTTTGTTCCACCGTCTTTCATGAACCCCGCTTGGGAATTCCAAGCATTTAGTGCTTTGGTTGAGCATACAGCTGTCCCATTAATAGGCGTTGGGCTAGTTTTTTTTGGGGAATGGCAAGATAGAAATAAATTAGAACACCGATTATTAAAGTATTTATCATGGCTGTTTCTAGGAATTGGTGTGTTTTTTCTGCTATTGCTTCCTTTAGGACTTAGTAATGCCTGGCACATTAATAACCAAAATAATGTTCAAATTATCGACCAAGTCTCTCAGCAAAAGGCTCAGCTTGAACAGATAAGAGAGCGCCTGAATAAATCATCAGATCAAGAGCTAATTAATGTCGCTAAAAAGTTCAATCAGACCAACTTATTAACAAATCCCCAAAAATTAAAAGACCAACTCCTGTCAACAATCAATGAAAATGAAAGAAAAGCAGATGCTCAATCTAAAAATGCTCGAAAAAATATGTTTAACTCTCTGCTCAAAAATTGTATTAAATTGTTTTTAGAAGAATTAATCGTTGGCATTTTATTCATTTACGTTTGGCGCTTTACTTCCTGGACACGCGATCCCAGTTACAGCGAATAACGGAGTGTGGGGTGTGGGGTGTGGAAGCGCACGCTTAATCCACAACAGAAAAATTTCTGTAGAATCGGGAGAATTGTTGTGTATAGTATTACTCGCCGTCAAATCCTCAGGATGACTAGCGGCTTCGTTGCTGGTGCTGCTGCTGCAAAGATTGTTCATTTAACCGTTGTTCAGACTCGAGAAAGTAAAACCTTAGTTTCAGCTTCTAGTATCCAACAAAAGTTTGTTGGACCTTTTCCTAGTTGGAGCAACGTAAAAAAGGACTACCATGCAACTGGGGACGGAGTTAAGGACGATACTAATGCTTTGCAACAAGCTCTTAATGATCTAGCGCAGGATCATCGTCCAAAGGTGCTATATCTGCCAGCAGGCACATATCGCATTACTCAAACTCTGCTCATGACCTCTCACCTAAACGTAAGTGTTGTGGGTCAAAATCCAAGCAGTACTACGATTAAGTGGGATGGTCCTCAAGATGGTATCATGTTGCACTTAAACGGCGTTCGCTACTCTAGGTTGCTCAGACTAACCTTTGATGGTAATAGTGGAAAAGCCTTGATAGCCGTTGATCAATCTTGGGACGGCAATGTGCCTAATTTTGATAGTGGAAACGAATACGCTGACATTACTTTTCAAGATCTAGGTTACGGCATTCAAGCAGGTGCTTTAGGACATGGGGCGGCGGAAAGTGCTGTATTGCGATGTCAATTTATTCGTTGCTCCACTGCCGGAATTATAACAAAAAACTTTAATGCTCTCGATTGGTTTGTTTGGTACTCAACGTTCAATAACTGTAAAGTGGGAGTAACGAATCACCCCGGATCGGGAAACTTCCATGTCTTTAACTCCATATTTATGGGCTCTACCTCAGCCGACGTGGAAGTAGGAAACGCCGAATTTTTCTCTCTGCGCAATAACTTTTCTCTCAACTCTAAAGCCTTCTTTATAGCCAACTTTGTTGGGCAAAATGGTTCTCCCACTACAATCCAAGGAAACACAATTATTCATCCTGAGGATAACTCCCCCATAAGAATACAGAATCTAGGCCCTGTATTACTAATGGATAATGCCATTATAAGTAGAAAGTGGTCGTTAGGGCCTGTGGTAAAATACAAGACTTTTGCCCCAGTGGATTTAGTTTCTGTAGGAAATAAGTGTACCGTTAGTAATATGATCGAGGTAGAAGGACGGTCTATCAGGGTTGATGACCAAATGGTTACCCCTGAGCAGATAAATGCGAATATGCCCAAACTGCCCACTTCTTGGCTTACAGCAAGTAAGAAAGTGTTTGAAGTGCCTGCGGGCTCTTCTACTGCTGCAATTCAAAAAGCAATTGATTCTGCTGCTAAACACAATGGTCAACATCCAATAGTCCACTTACCGGCTGGAAACTACTTAATTAATAAAACGCTAGTGATTCCAGCTAAAAGTGATATACAGCTAATCGGCGATGGCTTTAACACCTCACTAAGTTGGGCAGGGTTAAATGGTGGCACAGTGTTACATCTTGTTGGGCGATCGCATGCCACACTACATGATTTTAGCATTAATTGTGCTGGTAATAGCAATGGCATCTTAGTTGATAATGCAGATCAACCAGGGTCAAGAGTGTTTATGGAGCAGGTCTTCTTAATAGAGGGTTCCTCCCAATACAATCTATTAGTAGATGGGTTAGACCATACTAATATAGAACTGCATAACTTTTACCATAGTGACTGCACTGGTACGAGTGTGAAGGTAGTTGGGGGTGCAAGTGCTGCCTTAGGTAAACCGCTTGAGGGTAAAACCAATATTTTCTCAGGTGCCTCTAGCAATAATAATATAAGCTACACTCTCTCTAATGGTGGACGGTTAATGGCAAGAGATATTTGGTATGAAACTGGTTCTAATCCAGGTTTTATCCAACTCACAGACCAAGGCACCTTTACACTTCATAATGGCATGATTTCTACCGCAACGGGTAAACCTACTCCTGCTGTAAATGTTAACAATTTTAAAGGTAAGGTGACTATTATAGGTGGTCTGATTAACGACCGCATTGTAGTAGATGGAGACGGTTCTAATACAAAGGTACTGGCATTGGGGATGCAAGGAAACAATGATTCGTACCTGGTGAATAACTCTCCTAAAGCCGAAACCGCCTTGCTATATGGTCGCAAGTATAATAATGGTTCCTACCCTGTTGCACTCCAAGGAAATCCAGCGGTTATTATGGATGGGAGCAGCTCAACAGCAGCATTCCTTAAGGATATGCTTGCACAAACCAGAAGTGAGAAGCCAGAACCTGTAAATTCTTTCAAGAATCGAATAACCGATGTCCGGTTTTATCGAGTCAAAGTTCACCGGAGTTTGATTGGAGTTGAATTGAAAGGTATAACTAACGATGGGCTAGAGCATAATTAACGGCTTGGATTAAACCTTGAGCAAAGTAGTCGGGGGAAAAATTCTGAATATGTTCAAGCGATGCTGACCCCATTGCTTTTAAGTTCACTTCTGGTGAACTCATCTTCAGCATAAGAGCAGTCAGTTGCTGAGCGTTCTCAGGATCGAAGCCAAAACCATTAACACCTTCGATAACTAAGTCATCAAAACAGCCACAGGTATTCGAGACTAGCACGGGCAAACCAGCTGCCATGGCTTCATTCACCACCAACCCCCACTGCTCCTGAATACTGGCATGAACAAAACACTGGGCATGGGCAAAGTATGGCAGGAGTTCGTCTTGCTGGAGAAAGCCGGGTAAATGGATATTATCTTGTAAAGCTAGCTCTGTAATATGTTTCTCAATCTGGGGGCGAAGCTCACCGTCGCCACAAAGTACCAAATCCCAAGCATGAGTACCTGCTGCTTGACGATATCCTGCATAGGAAGAGATGAGAAAAAAAATATTTTTCTTAGGTACAAAGAGATTGATTGCCAAGAAGTAGGATCTATAACTAGGCAGAGGAAGAGACCTAATTTTGGTGGGGTGATAAAACTCATTACCTACCACGTTGTAGCCCAAGAAAATCGCTTCAGCAGACATACCCAATTCAACCAAGTAATACTTGTGTGGTTGTCCGCCTACTAGTGCAGCTTTGTAGCATTTCACTATCCATTTTTTGATGGTTTCAAGCCACCAATAACGAGGTGCATCATCCTGCTTAGTTACAGAAAAAAGAACGGCAGGTTTTCGGTTACAGAGACTCCACACAAGAGCTGCCAGCATCGTAGGTTTTGCATAACCAGCAATCACCAATACCTGCGGTTTAACCTGAGATAGAACAGCATAGAGCCGTTGTAGCAATTGACTGAAGTTTGCCTGCTGAATTTGCTGCTTTTCAAGTGCAGAAACAACTTTAAAAGGAAGTCCTTCAACGCTAGTCTTCCAGGCATGCTCTACTTCTTGGCGTGCTAGCTCAATCCCTACCACTTCCCAGCCTATCTTACTACAGTGCTGATGAAAGCTACGTAAGCGAGCTAGGTGATAAGGACCATAATTGGAGAAAAGTATGGCAATACGAGTCATTATATAGCAATCCTGTTTGATTTGTGAAATATTCGGTTACACAATCCGCTCTTGAGCCAAATTGAGAAATTATTCGGCGCGTAAGAGTTGCTTTTGTGCCTGTTCACGAGTGACGGCATTGCTGGGGCCATAATCCCCTTGAATCCGTAAATCTTGTGCATCAATTAATTTACGGTGAAGCTCTCGCGGTACTTTGCCTGTATTAGCTAAGTCTCGGCCAAAAGCTGAAATTATACTAGAGTGACTGGTGCCCAAATCCAGTTGTTCTGACAGCAGTAATGCTTTAGCAACATAAAATATCGAGTAATAGGCGCGAGATGCTGCATCTTCTGGATAGCCGCCTTGAAGACTCAATTTAGCGGAAGCTAGCTTTCTTACCGCTTTTTCCAGCAGGTCTTGTTGCTGAGGCGTCATAAAGCAATTCCATCATGCCGAATATCCGCTAGTAAAGATTCCGGTGAATGCTCGAAACGAGCTTCATCCATGAATACACAACTGATAAGTTCGCCTGTTTCTATGGAGCTTTTAGCAATGAACTCTGTGACAAGTCTACCGTCAGCGTAAGTATCTAAAGATTGTTTGAGAACTACCAGTACATCGATGTCAGAGCCTGGCCAGGCGTCACCTCTGGCTTGGGAACCAAATAGAATGATTCGTTTAAGCCTATCACCGTAAATGGCTTGGGAATGCTGTTTGAACTGTGTCAGAATGCGCTGAACTTTTTGTTGATGCTGTTGCTGATAGGCTTGATACAACTGAGCCAATGGATGTTCTTCGGGTAGGCTAGTCGCATACCTCACTGCTGCTTCAATGTATGAGTCGCACCCTAAGTGATAAGCCGTCAGAATGTCATGCAGCCATTCTCCATCTCGCAGCTTCTCTAGAATACTCTCAACCGTAATGCTTGTTCCTGTAAGGACAGGCTGGCCATCTGGGGTTGTCGAAATCAGATGAGCTAGGTGATGTGACATAAGGTGCTGGCAGCACGACTGGGCTTGCTCAAGTGTAACCTGACTGAGTTAAGGGTGTGGGGTGTGGAAGTATTATAGAAATCTCCCAAGTTTATACCGAAAAGTTTTCCAGGAAAAACGCTGGGCACAAGACCGAGCTTTTTGGCGGAGTTCAGGATTTATAGGTAGCCCACCTGCTAAATACTCAAGTTGATAGGTAAGCTGGTCTAAATTACCCACTTCTGTAAGAAAAATACCGTCTGACTCTCCACCTAAGTCAGGCAGGCAAGTGTTGACTGTGCCGAGTACAGGGCAACCATAACTCAGGGCTTCTAGAAAGACTTGACCAAACCCTTCTATAATAGAGGGCATGACGAAAAGAGAACTGGTTTCATACAGGTTTCGCAGGTGAGGTGCATCGGTGCCTCGAATTAGACGGACTTGAGGGGTTTCATTGATAAGAGACTCTATACCGGGGTCTAGGTTTCTGCAAACCAGTGTTAGCAGGCTATCTTTAGGTAGACGGGCTTGCCTCCATGCATAAAGCAGGTGGTGTAACCCTTTGCGCTGAACTCCAGAACCCACAAACAGGGCTTGTAAATTATCTAGTTTAGGCTCTTTAAATGGGGGTATAGGCTGGTCGATACCGTAAGGAATTACCTTGCAGTCACTGGGTTCTACTCCAGCTGTCAGTAGAGTTTTCCGCGTGAAACTGCTAGCACACAAAATCAAATCTGCGTGCTGCCAACAGTCTCTCACTCTAACTTTTAGGTGAGATGGTAAATGTTTGCCAGTTTGTTCTTCATAGGATTGTTGTACAAAGGGAAAGCGTTTTAAGTCTGACGTTAACAAGCGAGTTTGAAATTCTCGGTGAGAATGATATTCAAATAAAATTTGACGTGGATTGTGACGATAGGGCGCGATAAACGCTTCCCAGGCATAAGGTGTGTAGAGCAGTAAGTCACTTTTGGTTCTTTGTGCCCGCGACGCAGCTGCGTGAGCAAAACTTTGATCCAGCCAAGAGAAAGTAGCAGCACTGGACAAGCCCAGCTCATGGCGAGTATGTTCAAGTAAAGTATTACCCCATAAACATCTCACCCGCTCTGTCGGAATGCTAGATTCTAAGCGAAAGGCGAGTTTACTTCGCCATTCTTTAGGTAAAATTTTAGCGACTTTCTGAAGAAAATTTACTGTATAAAAATCGGTGATCAGCTGATCTAGCAAACCCTTCTCAGCTAGTGCCAACGGAACTTGATAATTGTCCCTACGACCTCGAAATGCACAGACATACTGAGTCATGTTTCCCACACCCCACACCCTACACTTCTGACACCAGCCACCAGTTTAACTCTGACCTTCTTTCTCGACCAATAATAGGTAGCGCTTGTTGATTCACTTGTCTCAGTTTGATGCCCTGAGCCGAAAAAATTTGTGTCAGGATATCCAGAAAAGATGCGTCATGAACCTCGATCAGGAAGTAGTTGGTTGGATTTAACCACATAGAAGCTCCTGCAATTACCTCTAGTTCAGCTCCTTCCACATCAATCTTAATGAGTGCATTTTTAGGTGTGGGATTATTTATTTGGGGCGCGATCGCATCAAGTGTCGTCATCCCATTCACCTCAGCTCCCACCAAACAATTGTGAACAGAAATCTTGATTTTATCTTTTGGCTGGTTGTACAGGCTAGATTTCAATTCTTCAAAGTGCTGCTGTAACGGCTCGAAAGCGATGATTTGTGCTGATTGGCTAAGGCGACGAAATGCCGCTGCACAGCCAAATGTAAAGTAGCCGTCATTAGCGCCAACATCTAGTACAGTATCAACGCGGGGCAGGACTCTTTCCAGCCATCCGTTCAGCTCATGCTCGTAAATCCCGAAAACCTTACGAAGAGAATAGCGAGGATTAAGGTGAATAGTTGCTCCTCGGAAAGGCCCACTTAATATTGGTAAGGGTAATATATGGTTAGGAAGTAACACTTTAAGCAAGGGGAGTGTCATAATTCATTCAACGCCAGCTTATAATTGAGCAAGCAAGTTTTCAAGCGTCTGAGCGCTGGTTGACCAGGTGTGCTGCCGAGCAAACTCTAATTGCTTTAGACATTTCTCGCGAGCTTTGGGCTCTCCCTCTGCCAACTGAGTGTGGAGGTGTGCGATCGCTTCTGCTGCCGAATGAAAAATGGTAATCCACTCAGGATATAAACGACACTCTGGTATGTCGGTACTCAAGATCGGGCGAGCACTGGCAATGCCGTCCATGATTTTGGTGGGGCAGGAAGCTTGGTTAAAAGGATCACTCACAGCATAGGGAATCCAATTCACTGCAAAAGACCAGTAGTACTGCGCCACCTCAGATTGAGGGACTTTACCTATGTGGCGTACATTTGGTAATCTGAGGACAGCCTCGCGGTTTAATTGCCAATCCTGTCCGCTGATTCCGCCAGGATTGCAATCCAATCCACCGACAAAAAAAAATGTTATGTCTTGACAAACCTGGGCTACTTGGTAAATCAATTCCCAGTCTACACGCTCAGTTAAGTTTCCGACATAACCTACAGTCATTGGCTCAGGCGATTTTTCTGGATGCGGATTCAGGTAGGAATCTACAACCCCGTGTGGGTAATGGTGGATGCGATCAGCCCTGTGGGGATGACGCTTCTGAAGGGTTATACCTTGAGAGTAGGAAGCGCAGAGGGTAATAGCAGCGCGTTCAATTAATTCATTCTCTTGCTCTAAAATTTTCCTTTCACGCCGAGGTCGATAGAGAACGTAGTCATCAAAGTTGTAGTAAATTAATCGCTCTACGGGCAGTTTGCGTACCCAAGGGGCGAGATAAGGATAGGGAGCTACTACCCACGGATTTTCACCTGAACTCTGTTTTAGTTGCTGATACCACCACTGGCATAGCTGTTGCAAGTAAAATCGGAATAGCCCTTCTAGGTGCCCTGCATAGCCGGGAGGCAGTACATGAATTGACAGGTATAGCAGGGATGGAGAGATTCGGCGAGGACAAGAGGAGCCCAGACGATAGTAATTCAGCCAATCATAAAATTTGGTAGCGTGGGTAGCATGGCGTTGAGCTAGAGCTTCTGCCAAACCATAAGCCCAAGGACTGTTCGCGCCTAGAAATAGAAAACTGATTGCCATACATGCCTGTAGTATAAATATCTAAAAGCCGCGAAGGTCACGCAACCAATAGCCGAGGCGAGGCGATCGCCCAACAACTTCTCTAATTGCCGCACGGATTGAGAGGGGCAAAAGCTGAAACCGGCGGACTGGATGTTTATAGGCTGTTGGTTGCTGACCCTTTTTACTCCTTTCAATGGGCTCAAGAGTAGAGATATAATCGAGCAGCGACTCGTAGCCTTTCCACATTAGTGCTTCGTCAAAGTTAGCTCGTGCGTGTTCAATCACAGCAGCACCAAAAGCGTGATAATTGTTACAAGCATACAGCACAAGTCTAGCCAAGACTTGTGTATTACCTAACGGTGCAAAAAGTCCTGTCTTGTCGCTGTTGAATATTTCTTTAGTTCCAGTATCAATATCCCAGGCAACCGGCACACATCCCATACTCATCGCTTCAATCGTAGCCAAACCAAATGACTCAGCGCGAGTCAATGCCAGCAAAACTTTTGCTGATGCAGCCGTCGAGAAAATCAGGTCACGTTTAACATGACCATAAACCTTAATTCTATCACAATCAGGCAGAATTTCAAGCCTAGCTCGAAATTCTGGTGCCACATTCCCGAACCAGTGCAGCTTTCCGGCAAACCCAAGCTTAACTAGTTGTTTCCATAGCTTGAGCAGATCAAACGCTCCCTTATAAGGATTATCACCCCCCAAAAAAATTAGTTCATCTTGCCGTAACCGATTCACTTCAGGTTGTTCAGGGAAGACACAGCCATTCAGAATTACAGACAGCTTCGCCATCTGTTTTAAGCGGTGTCGGAACGAACTTGCTACAGTTTCAGATACGGCAACGATCGCATCTATATTATCTTCTTGAATGATGGCTGTACGCCAGTATCGAGGAGCGGTGTCATGGACGACGTAAACACACTTAATGCTATGCAAATAGGGAATAACCGCCTCAGCTTGTTCGCAGCCATTCAAAAACAGGACATCCTGCGGATTTGACTCTAGCCATTGCAGCAGTGTTTTCGGTGCTTCTTGAGCTGCTCCACTCAACTCTAAAGACGAGACTCGAAAATCATGGCTAGTATCCATCCAGCCAGTTGGTGCAAGGAGCATGAGCAGTGTTGTCTCATGTCCAGCCAAAGCCGCTTGCCTACAACAAGACAAAGCAACCGCAGCTACACCGCCACGTCGAGCGCTAGGAATTAACCAACACAGTTTCATTCTCTGCCTTTAAAGAAAATTTCATCAGATGAGAGAAACAGCTTTAAAAAATTTGGCGGCAGCGATGATTCCGACTCAGAATCTAGAGGTAAATATTGGGAACGATAAGCCTCAAGCGCCCGCCTTTTTTTGTCCCAAACCTGGTTAAGAGGCAATCTGTAGGCATTAGCTAGCTCCGGAGATTTGATTTCAAATCGCCAGGGATACCACATTGCCCAAATTGGGTATTGCAGCAGTTCTACCTGGAGCTTTGATTCTACAATTGCTGCTTGAGCTAAGGCATAGGCAGCCTCATGATCTGATTGACCGTCTTTGCGATAAGGTACATAAACTTCCTGGGGTTTGAGAGAGCGTAACAGTTGAACCAATCGGTCAAGAGTGTGCTGACGTTCGTCTTCAGACAGGTTAGACAGACTGCCGTCCGGTTGGTTGAGGAAATGAATCTCTGACAGATCAACTCCTAAGGTGGTTAGGGCAGTCACAGCTTCTTGCTTACGAATTTGGATTAATTCTTTTGGTTTAATCCGAGGATGATTACGGTGCGATCCTTGCCCGTCTGCGAGAAACACAACCCAGACTGGTACTTTCTGCTCACGCTTAAAGGCAATCATACCACCACAGCCAAGAGTTTCGTCATCTTGATGAGGAGCGAACACCATAGCTGATTTCTGACTAGATGTTATCGGGCGGCACAAAATCCACCGTAAAAATAAACTAAAGGAAGTGACCAGCCCAATCCGAAGCGAAGACTTAAGAAAACGGTAGGGTTTCCATTTAGATTGCTTTAATCGCTGCTCAGCATTAAATTTGTATCTCCCCCTTGTCTCCCCAATAGCTGAAGTCCAGGCTCGATGAGCAGACGCCATATCAAACCCATCAAAGTAGCGATCGCGTATTCTATTCCCATTGATTGAACCACTAGCCACCTGCTCTAAAGCAGTGACGATACTCTGACTTAATTCAAATGTATTATCGGGAGATACTAATAAGCCGACTTCAGGGAATCCCTCATACAAATCAGGAATTCCCCCTACATTCGCTGCTACACAAAACCGTCCAGCCTGCATCAGTTCTAGTAGAGTAAAACAGGGGCCGCCTTCAAAGCGTGAGGGATAGACGAAGAAATGACAATTAGCCATTATCTGTGGTAAATCTTGGCGGTGGTCATAGACACCGTGAAAGACAACATGCTTTTGGATACCTAGACTCATAGCTAATGCTTCGAGTTGATCTTGGTCTCGCCCTCGCCCGTAAAGGTGTAACTCAATTTGTTGCCATTCCTGGACTACAGGTACTAGGGCTTTTAACAGGGTATCCAAGTTCTTGTGCTTGATATCCAGACGACCGATAAAACCAATCTTCCAGGGTGGGCAAGGAGGAAGGGGCTGGGGTTCCTGGAACAGAAGTAGATTGTGCAAGGGAACCACATGAACCTGCCCTGTATACCCATACACATCTTTGAACTGGTGAGCCGTACACTGTGAAACGGAAATCACAGCATCCGTCTGTGCCACTGCCTGACAAAACTTTTCACCGTAGGGAGGTACAGGCGGCAGAAATTTTGGTGCCAACATCCAACTAACGGCTATTCTGGCTTGACGACTATGGACTAACTGCACTATTATAAGATAAAGCTCTGGCATGGGCTGACGTAAGCAGAATACCCAATCCCCAGGCTTCAGTTGGGTTCCCAACCAAGTAAGCATAAAGTGCTGTCTGACTAACCAGCGATCGCCCGGCAATCGTCGTTGACGGTAAACCTCTATTCCCTTGTCCACTAACTCATCTACTAGAGGACATGGCTCCAACTCGGCAACCACTACACGAAAAGGTATCCCCTGACTATGTAAGTGAAGCGCTAAAGCGTGCAGGTAGGTTTCAATCCCACCTGCACGATAAATCACATCAGAGTATAAAATAATCATTGAATAAGCCCAAGGATTTTTTTGATCAGAACAGCCCAGAAAAAGCGATAGTCCCAAATACACCAAGAATAACGTGCCGATATTCTAATAAAAGAATATAAATCATTCCTCCCCCCGGCATTATCCTTTGCTAAATATAAGGCTAAATGATACTCGTATCTTGCTCTTGACTTGCGCCATCTCTTCAGAAAAAATGATGGATATTTGCTAGTAAATTCATCGAATACTTTAATAATTTCCCGCTTAAAGTCAAGGGCTTTGCTGACTGTTTTAGTTTGATCGTGCCAGCGGTCTCGTGCTATGAGAGCATCTATAAGCTGTGCTTGAAATCCAGGCATTATAGCAAGTCGCAAATATAATTCATAGTCCATAGTATACTGAAGTGATATGTTTAGCCCATTAACTTTTCTGGAAGCATTACTAGATAAAAAAATAGCAGGCTGTGGATCAGGCCACTCTTCCCAAACGCAAACTAGTTCAGAAAGGTTTTGAAAGCGCTTGTGATGCACATATGGCGTTACAGTGCCAAAGCTTGTCATCTTGCCGCTATAAGTTGTTGCATCAGGATGATTTTTGTAGGCGATCGCAATTGTTTTAAGTGCATTTGGTTCGAGCAGATCATCAGAATTTAACCAATTCCAAACTACACCAGTACTTAGGTTAAAACCTTGTTGAATCGCATCAGTCTGACCGTTGTCAGGTCTGCTTACCCAATATGTCAGCCAAGGCTCATATTTGTGGATGATTTCAACAGAATTATCTGTGCTGCCACCATCAAAGATGATGTATTCTAGATTTGGGTAGCCTTGCAGCAGTACCGAGCGGATGGTTTCTTCTATAAACTGACCCTGGTTATAGCTAGGGGTGACGATGCTGATTCGTGGCCATTCAGAACTATCAGGCATCCGTTCAGGCAACAAATCACTTTGCTTTGTCCAAGGCCATCCTGACTTTTCAGGCGGTGGCGTGGGTAAGCTTAACAATTCAGACGCTCCACAAAAGCCTGATGCTCTGCCGTCTGTAATCCCTGCTGCAAAACCGCTAAAACCTCAGCCAAATTCCCCGTTTGCAAAGCGGTGACTGATAGCCATAATCCAGGGAAAATCTGACTACGAATCACACCTGCTGAATCCAGTTCCTGCAACACATATCGACCTTCTCTGAGGTTAAACCAATCCAGGCGATTCTCGTAAATTTGCCAGACAATATATTCCTGAACCCGATTGCGACGATAGGCATTTAGTTTGTCATTAAGATCATAGGAGGCACTACTGGCAGCTACCTCTGCAATCAGCTCCGGTGCGCCTTCCAGATAGCCATCATCAGTGACTCTGGAATTACCGCCTACCTCCGGTTCTAGGCGGAGCAGAGCATCGGGTTGAGGCTCATTGTCAGCATCTATTCGCACAGTGGTATTGTCAGCCATGTCCACTCCCGGTGTTGCCACCCAGTAGGCTGTTAACCAAGCCATAACCTGAGCGTGGGGTCTACCATGGTTCGTAATTCGCACAGGAGAAGCCACGTACACCACTCCCTCAATCAGCTCAGCTTTTTTAATGTGTGGCATCGCTTGATAGCGACACTCGAATTCCTGGCAAGTGAGATGATCGCCACTTTCCAGAGGAGGGACGTTGATTGTAGGACTGACTGACATAGATACAGCAACCTCTACACCTTTAAGATAATCTTAAGCGACTGAAGGCAAAACCGTATGCAAGGTAGCGGCAGGGGTTTGATACCGATTTAACTCTCCAGTCTAGGATTGAGGCTAGCTCCAGTGTGCCCTGTAAAGACCCAGATGAGGGCACGACAACTATCACGCAGGACGAGGAGCCAGGATTCGGGTGGTTTGTCCGATGGAACGAAAACTGGGGTGAAGGCAATGCCCTGGCTACCGAGGACTAGGGTAGCGATCGCCTCTGCTCGCTGCATGTGAAAGTCGGAGGTGATTAAGTAAATATGCTGAAAGTTGCGTTGTTTGAAGTCCGCAACTAGAGAGGTGAAGTTAGTCAAGGTATCGACAGCACGACTGTCGATATGTACCCTTGTGTTTGGGATACCTGCTTTTTGAAAAATCTCACGAGCATTGTTGGGGGGTGTGCCAGAAGAAACCCAGATTTCTAGGGATGGATACATTTGGGCAAATTTGGCAGTGAACTCTTCCCGAGCTGAACCACCGCCCAAAGTGAGGATGGCTTGGGGTAGGGGTGCGTTCGTTGTAGCGATCGCCAGTCCTACAGGGATGATACTGAATAGGACTACAATCAAGACACTTGCTAAAAAGAAAAAACGGTATTTCTTGCGCAAGGGATGAAAATTTTTCATCTATGTGCTTTGTATAAAATAACAAGGTAGATACCCCACACCCCGTGGAGCGAGCTAAAGGGGAGATTGGTTTTCCCAGACTTGTGGGGAAGTCTTTCTTACTCCTGACTCCTTTCCACTCAATTTCTCAGCTTCTATCAAACGAATAGAAAAAAATATTTCAGCCAAAGTTCTTTGAAAAGCGTAATACCAACCAGCCCATCCATCCAGGATTCCTCTGTTAATAATCAAGCAGTAGAGGAGGATGACGAAGGGAGCAAGGATTTTGTGTCGTCGGATGCGATCGCCAAAATTAAGTTCACTAACAGGGGTTTCCAATAATTTCTTCGCCTCAATCATCATGTATCGGTCTTGCGCCCATAGCCATCGACTCAGTGACTTGCGATCATCATGATAGATATAGGAAGAAAGCCTGCCAGACTTTCCATTTACACGCAGCAGCTGTGTATGCCCATCATCGACATAAACTGCTTTCTCCCTTCTAAATAGAACTTCGCGAGGTGGAAGCAATGTCCCGCTAAGCGACTTGCCAACCACACAATATTTCAACCTGACTAGATAGCCATCTACTAAAGCAGCTTTTGGTATGGCATCAATTTCAGCAATCAAGTCATCAGTTAATATATAGTCCGCATCTAGTGAAAGCACCCATTCTGACTTTACTTGCTGTAAGCCATAGTTCCATTGATTAGTGTGGGTGTCGAATTCCCGCTGAAATAACTGGACTTGGGGGTAGGATTGCAAAATTTCTAGGGTTTCGTCCGAACTGTAGCTGTCAATGACTACAATTGTTTTTGCCCAGCTTAGGGGCCCGAGGGTGCGGTCAATGTTAGGCGCTTCGTTAAAGGTGAGGATGAGAGGGGTTATTTGTTCAAGCATAAAGTAAGAAAGTATTATGAAGAAAAGGCAGGAATAGAAGTTTTTTTGAGGATGGCTGTGTATACCTCGCTCAGGTTTGAGGCAGTACGATCCCAAGTGTATTTATCCAAAATCAACCCACGAGCGCGATCGCCCATCTCTTTAGCTTTTTGTCGGTAACTTAGGAAATGTTGCATGCATTGCGCGATCGCGCTCGAATCCAACTCTGATACATAGCCAAGTTGATACTCCTCAACCACACAAGCAAGAGCAACACCAGGGGTAATAAGGACAGGCAGCCCTACTGCTAAAGCTTCTAAAACAGCAATGCCAAAGTTCTCGGAGTGGGAAGTGAGCGCGAACATATCCGCTCCTTGGAGTAATATATCTTTCAATTCGTCTGCGACAAATCCGGCTCGATAGGTGCGATCGCGAATGCCATTCTCAACTAAGAGGGCATCAACTTCAGCTTCATACTCAGGAGAACCACTCCCAGCCAAGACAAAGGTAAAACGTTGATCAGCTAGTTTGCCTAGGGCAGGGATGAGGTAGTCCAACCCTTTTTTGGGGTGCAGGCGAGACATAAATAAGAGCACAGGCTGATCTGGCGGCACTTGCAAAAGTTGCCGCAGACGGTGGCGAGCGTTGGCTATGGGAGCGGGTATAGACAGACCGTGCGGGAGAATAAAACCAGTGGTCAACAGACCCCCCAGTTTAGCTACTTCAAGCTGTTCCTGCTTTGAGGTGAAGTGAAGCGCTCTGCTGTGATTGAGGTTGGCCAATTCTAGCAGAGTCAAGTAAGCTTGCTTTTTAAAAGCACTTTGTTGTAGAGACCATTCACACAGCTGACCTAGAGGTCGAACAATGTAGGGGATTTGTTTGAGGCGGGCGATCGCCATTGCAACTGTGGACGGATAGGAGAAAATGGCATGGATATGCAAAAGGTCATACTCACTCAGGTGTCGCCAGAGCCAAGTGGTTAAGTGGTGAGATATGGTGAATTCTTGTAAGGATGCGATCGCACCGTGTGCGGCGCCGCAGGCAATCGCTGGAGAAAAACGAGGAAAAAACCAAACCGGCACCTGCTCGTACTCGATGCGCTGGTGCAAGGGGACGTTTAATAAATCAGGACCGTTGTCGTTCGTTGTCGCAATTTCAACATCGAAGCCTTGCGCTTTTAAGGCTTTAACCATTGCCAAAATAGCATGACTGGGGCCACCTCGCATCGGTCCAACGGAGGGAATCACATGGAGTACTTTCATGCTGAAATCCCCTCCCACCAATGTTGGAGGATGCTCAGACTCCAGCGACGATACCAAGGCTTTAGGGGTATGTTTTTGTCGCACTCAACCTCAGGGAAATAATCACGCCATTCTCCTGCCATCCATTCTTCAAAGGGGAAGAAGAATCCCCGTTTCGGACGGTTGAGAACACAGCTGGGCAACTCAGGAACGGCTTGAATCAACAGTTGCTTTCCAGGGGCTAGACGAATATTGCTAGGAATACCTGCGATCGCTTCCACTAAAACCCGATCTACCAAAGGAACCCGCAGCTCCAGCCCCGAAGCCATACTCATGACATCGCTATCTCGCAGCAACTGATTTCGCATATAACAACTAAGTTCAAGCAGACTCACTTCGTCTTCAAGAGTTGGTAAATTGTCGGACTCGGGAGCGAGGAAGCGGAGTAACTCTATGCCGGAGCGAGAACTGGCGTGGTTTCCTAACGCTTCGCTTAGAGAGCTGCCCAAAGCTAAGGCGTAGTGTCTGCTTTGCAGAATCGCCCAGGCTTCCGAGTGAGAAAAAATACCCCGAAAACTGCGGTAAGCAGCCGCCGACGTCGTCGTACTCGGGGTTTGCTGTAAGAAGTCGCCCAGGCGCTTGACTCGTGACGATTTTCCCCAATGTTCTAATCCCATCCCTATGGCTGTACTGATGGGGTGAAGAGCTTGGAATCGGTGACTCAAGCGCACCATTTGCGGGACTTTTTGAAATGACTGGTATCCGCCAAATAGCTCGTCCCCGCCCAACCCAGAGAGGACTACTTTGGTGCCGTCTTTGTGGGCAATCTGAGAAACACAGAATGTATTAAAGCCATCGATACTGGGCTGATCGATGGCTGCTAAGAATTGAGGGAGTAGCTCTCGACCCAATGACGCCGTGATTTTATATTCTGTATGGTTAGTTTCAAAAGTATCAGCAACTTTCTGGGCAATCTCCCCTTCATTCCAGTCAGACTCTTCAAAAGCAATCGAGTAGGTGCGTAGCTCACCCAGCTGAGTTTGACGCGCTAAGGCAACAACTGCGGTGGAGTCGATACCTCCACTGAGAAATATACCCACCGGCACATCACTGACAAAGTGATGCCCAATCGAGTCGATCAGGGCAGCGCGGACTTTCTCTTTAGCTTCTGGTAATGAAATCGTTTCAGGAGTAAAATTGATTTGCCAATACCGCGATTGGGTAAAATGGCCAGATTGCCAATGCAGCCAATGACCAGCCTCTAGACAGTTGATGCCCTGAATCAGAGTGTGCGGCTCTGGCACTGAACCGCTGACCAGGTAGCCATATAACCCCTGTGGACTTAAGGTGATGGTAGGCAACCCGGAGGCTAGAACACTTTTGAGTTCTGAAGCGAACACTAGCGTTGAGCCAGTAGACCAGTAGTATAGGGGTTTGATGCCTAAGGGGTCGCGGGCTAAGAAACAGGTCTTTTCTAGGTCATCCCAAATAGCGAAGGCAAACATGCCCCGCAACTGATTTACACAACTAGAGCCAAATCTCTGATAAAGCTTCAGGATAACTTCGGTGTCTGTTTGGGAATGGAATTGTTCTCCTTGGGCAACGAGAGTGTGTCGCAATTCCCGGAAGTTATAGATTTCGCCGTTGAATGTAATCCAGTAGCGCCCATCGGCAGTGGACATTGGTTGATGCCCCGCTGGGCTAAGGTCAAGGATGGAAAGACGGGTATGGGCGATCGCAGCATTATGATCTGATGAAATATAAATTCCTTCGTCATCAGGACCACGATGCCGCAACACGCTCTGCATCCGCTGGATTAAAATCTCAATTCGCTCTTGGGAGCCACTGGAACTCAAAAAACCAGCAATACCACACATAAGTCAAGGCGCTGTGCGCGGGGGTAGGGGGTAGGGTGTAGGGTGTGGGGTGTAGCACACCCTACACCCCGTTTTTCCACTCTTCTAAATATTTAAACAGTGTGTGTTTGAAGTGCTCGAATCCATAAATTTCAATCACTTTCTGGCGCAAAACTTCAGGCTGATACATGATAGGGTGGGGATAGGTGCCTTGCAAGATTTGGATGATAGTATTAGCGATCGCAACTACATCATTAGGGTCAACTAAAGCTCCCAGTTCACCTTGACAAAGCGCGTCCATGGCTCCATCCTGATTTCCCCCTATTGTGGGTTTTCCACAAGCTAATGCTTCCAGGTAAACAATGCCAAACCCTTCGCTTTTGCTTGGCATTGCAAAGACATCGCACATATTGTAATAATCACCAATTTCATCATCTGGAACAAATCCAGTTAATGTTACACACTCTTGCAGATTTAGTCGAGAAATCAACTCTTGTATGCGAGGGCGATCGCTTCCCTTGCCAACTATAAAGTAGTGAACAGTGGGAATCTGACGACTAATCTCAGGTAGAGCTTGCAGGATTTCATCATATCCTTTGTAACCTTCATTAATATCTAGTCGAGCCACAGTCAGAATAATGGGCTGTTCTACCGTAAGCCCATAACGGTTCAGCAAGTGTTGCGGCTTTTGTTTAATTTGAAAGCGACTAGCATCAAACGTGACTGGTAAAATAGAAATCTTTTGAGGGTCTAAGTTCTGCTCGCGAATTAGACGAGTACTTGTATAGCCACTGATAGAAATAATTTTCTCTGCACTGTGTAGCGCTTTCTTCTTCCATCGGTCTTGAACATTCCACGCATCTATACCATAAACGACGATCCAGTAAGGAATACCTGTAATCCGATGAATCCAAAAGGCGACAGGAGCAAAATTAAGATGACCACACACGATTAAATCTGGTCGCTTTATTAACGAGCCTATAACTAAACTCAAAGCAAAGTGTGGTAACCGTAAAAAACCAGGTATAATACCACTAAATAAAAATGAAACTTCTGTTGATTGAAACTTATCTTTTGGTTGCGTATCGTCGAGCTTATTAAAAACTACTAGATGCCAACCAGGATATTTATCTGCTACTGCCAGCAATAAAGCGTGTAGATAAGTTTGAATCCCTCCCCTTAAATTAAAAAGATTAGGAACCCAAAGGTGAAAAGAAGTAAATAATAAGGACTTTTGTCCAAACAAACTAAACATATTCGAAATCCTACTTAATTAGATAACTTGCAGAAAGAAGGAAGTTGCAAAAAAGCCCCTGGAGCGCCTGGAGCCAAGAACAGCCCTTTCATAACTCCTCAATCCAATATTCCAAGATAAATTAAGGCTGCTCTCAATCCCTGAGTCGTTTGGGTATAGCTATAATTGAGTATTATTTTGCGGCTTTCTTCTCCCCACAGCTGTAATCGCTCTCGGTTTGAAAAAGCTTCTTTAAGACTGGCAGCAAGCGCAGACACATCACCAGCAGGAAAAATTAGTCCGTTGTTGTAAGGTTGAATCAAGTCAGGAGCACAGCCGACGTGACTACTAGCAATCACAGGGCGAGACATACACATCGCTTCGTTAATAGCAAGCCCCCAAGTTTCCTCGGAACCGTAGCTGGGTAAAACAACTAAATCAGCTGTAGCGTAGGTGCGTGGCATCAGCGTCTGGTTTTGAAACGGGGCAAAATGGATGTGTGGATGTGCCGCAAGCGATCGCAGTTCACGCATCTTAGCTCCGGCTCCAACAAAAAGCAGGGATACCTGAGGGAGGTTTGCCTGTAAAAAGGCTTGGAGTAAATCTAGTGGACGTTTTTTAAGCTCAAATTTCCCAGCAAACAGGATAACCGAGTGATTTTTAGGAATTTTTAGTTCCTGCTTCCAAAGCATTGCTTTGCGATTGGCTACCTCTGTGTCAGCTCTGAAGCGATCGTTATCTACTGCATGGGGAGCGAAAAATAGACTTTGGGGTGGAACACCGTGATCGCGGAAGTAACCATAATTAGCTTTGCCAACATAGAGACAAGCTGAAAAGCGCCGATAAATCAGGGAGATAAACTTTTGCCGCGCCCATTCCTTAGCTCCGGTGCTGGGCAAAAGCCGATGGGAGTCACCCCGAAACAGTAGCGGGGAAAAGCGGCTATTCCAGCGCCAAATAAAATTGTAAAGACTGGCATAGTTATAACTCATCAAGAGTACGGCATCCGGGTTGTAAATGCTGACTCGTTCCAATAGCGATGGATTTTGTAATCCCCAGAAGTGGTGAGTACCAGGATTAGAACTCACATTTGGCACAAACTCATAGTCATATCCCGTTAACAGTGGTATATCCCACTGAATGGGCTGTTTGAAACCCATATCAACCTGCTGAGTGACGCCAAAATCCCAGAGATAAAACACCTTAATTGAAAAATCAGTGGCACCAGCCAGATGCCGAAACCAAGGAGCGTAATACTGAATAGGATGAGACGTAATAATTGCCAGCTTTTTCATATTATCCCTGACCCCTGACC
>CAXUIG010000046.1:0-20470 GCA_964250845.1 uncultured bacterium
CAGCTCCCTCAGCTCCCCCAGATCCCCTGGAGCCTAAGAGAGCCCCTCCTTCAGGCTTCTAGTCAGAAAAAGTAGCCGCATAGGGATACTGACTTTACCGGACAAGTCGGCAAAGCTCAGACGCTGTAAGGAATACAGGCTTAACGCTACTTTCTGTTCCATTGCTGATTCCACCCCAAGAACTGGTTGCCCCTAGAGCGGTAAATGGTGTTATCATGGACGGGGAAGATTTAATTCGGCTGCTTAGTTTGCTTCTATCTTTTTACAAGCATCTCTCCGAATCTAACTCTCTACACCCAAGATTACTGGAGATGTTCTATGTCAATTTACGTCGGTAATCTCTCCTATGAGGTTACACAAGAAGACTTGACCCAAGTATTTGCTGAATACGGGAGTGTAAAGCGTGTTCAATTGCCTACAGACCGCGAAACAGGTCGGTTACGAGGTTTCGGCTTTGTGGAAATGGGGACAGAGGCAGAAGAAGCCGCTGCGATTGAAGCCCTTGACGGTGCTGAGTGGATGGGTCGCGACCTGAAGGTGAATAAGGCTAAGCCTAAGGAAGACCGAGGTTCATTTGGTGGCGGTGGCAGGGATAACAATCGTAGAGATTCAAGGCGCTACTAAGGTTTGAGACTGCGAATTGATCTCGAACTCTAAGGTATAAAGGGCAGGCTTCGAGTCTGCCCTTTTTTTCTCTCTGGCTCGCCTAAATTGTCCACGACCACGCAATCTATTAATTAATTCAATTTGCTTTAGGTTTTAGCATGACTAGCTCACCGCAGCTGACAGAGCCTGTTAAAAATCGACGCCGCCGCGAAAACGACTGGCGATTATTTCTGCGGCTGGTGCCCTATGGTCGTCGTCGTGGTCGCTTACTGACGCTTTCGATGGTGTTGATCGTGCCATTGGCAGTAGCTGGGGCGATCCAGCCCATCCTAATCGGACAGGCGATCTCACTGATTCGCCAAGAGCCAACCACCTACAAGTTTCTCCAAGATCGCCCCTTGTCGGAGGGGCTAAATATCGTCGAAGGCTTGTTGCTGCTAACTGTGGCAATACGGCTGTTGTTTGTAGGCGTTCAGGGATATCTCGTGCAGAAGGTAGGGCAACAAATCACCGCTGATATTCGCAATGACTTGTTTGACCATGTAACATCTCTGGCAGTGCGCTTTTTTGACCGGACGCCGGTGGGAAAATTGATTACCCGCCTCACCAGTGATGTGGAAGCGCTGGGGGATGTGTTTACCACTGGGGCAATTGGCATTGTCAGTGATTTGTTTTCGATGGTGGTGATTGCGCTGTTTATGTTCTCCCTCCAGTGGCAACTAGCGTTGATGCTGGTGTTGATGCTGTTTCCGGTCAGTGGGTTGATTGTTTACTTCCAACAGCAGTACCGCCTCGCCAACTACAAAGTTAGGGAAGAACTCTCCGCCCTTAACTCCACCCTGCAAGAAAACATCACTGGGATTAGCGTCGTGCAGATCTTCCGGCGCGAGCAATTCAACGCCCACCTGTTTCGCTCCAATAACCAGCGCTACATCGCTGAGGTAGACAAAACAATCTTTTACGACTCAGCTGTTTCCGCAACGCTGGAGTGGATTGCGCTGGTAGCGATCGCAGCTGTTCTCTGGCTGGGCGGCTTATTCATCCTGCACGACCATCTCAGTTTTGGCATCCTGTCTGCCTTTATCCTATATGCTCAGCGTTTATTCGACCCTTTGCGGCAGTTTGCTGAGAAATTCACCGCCATTCAAGCTGGATTCACGGCGGTAGAGCGGATCAGCGATATTTTGGATGAACCGATTGAAATCCGCGATCCTGTAGACGCAATTCATGAATTGCCCCAACGCCAAAAGGGGGAGATTCGGTTTGAACACGTCTGGTTCGCCTACAAAGACGACGATTACGTTATTAAAGACTTGGATTTCACTATTCATCCGGGTGAGAAAGTCGCCTTGGTTGGCCCTACAGGTGCTGGTAAAAGCTCGATCATCCGTCTTTTGTGCCGCCTGTACGAACCCAGTCGGGGGCGCATTCTCATCGATGGCATAGACATCCGGGACTTGCCTCAGTCAGAACTGCGGCGGCATATGGGTGTAATTCTGCAAGATGGCTTTCTATTTGCTGGTGATGTTAAGAGCAACATCACCCTCGGAGACACCTACTCCATGGATGAAATCCGGGCAGCAGCCGAGAAGACCAATGTCGCCCAGTTTATTCAACAGCTGCCCCAAGGCTATGATACTCAGCTCAGAGAGCGGGGTACGAATATTTCTAGTGGTCAGAAGCAGCTGTTGGCCTTTGCCCGTGCCGCTATTCGCGATCCTCAAATTTTGGTGCTGGATGAGGCAACAGCTAGCCTAGATGTGGGAACAGAAGCTTTAATTCAGGACTCCCTAGACCATCTGCTGGCGGGACGCACGGCGATTATCATTGCCCACCGGCTTTCGACCATCCGCAATGTGGATCAGATTTTGGTGTTAAAGCGAGGTCAGCTAGTGGAGTCAGGCAGTCATGAGGAGCTGCTGCGGCAAGGAGGTATTTATGCAAGTTTACACAATCTGCAATTTAGCACCCAGCTTGACTCACTCCTCTAATAGTTCAATTTTCAATAGAAAACATCCAATGCAATTCCATCTCCGTAGATAAGTAGATACCTACGGGAGATAATTATATGGACAAGTATTTGCTGCGGCGACGCCAGTTGCTTTTGTACCTAAGGGGCTGAAGGTGATGGACTTCCCGGAGGTCTTGATGAACGTTTCTGGGCTGTCAGCTGGCTTGGCTGTGCTGGGAGGGCTTTTAACAGTTCTGTCGCCCTGTGTTTTGCCGATTTTGCCATTGATAGTTGGTCGTTCGCTCCACTCCCATCGTTACGGTCCTTTAGCCCTAGTAGCAGGGTTGATTGCTGGTTTTGCGGCAACAGGCAGTCTGTTAGGCGTAACCGTAAGTTGGTTTGCGGGACTGGCAAGTGCGCTAAGGGCTGTGGCGATCGCTCTACTTCTGTTTGCAGGCATTCTAGCTATTTTTCCAGTCTGGAGCTATCGATTGTTCAGCTACTTACGTTTGGGTAATCGGGTAAAAGAACCTACACGGGTAGGATTAATCGGAGAATTCTGGCTAGGAAGTCAACTCGGCTTGCTCTGGACTCCCTGTGCCGGTCCAGTTCTAGGCAGTATTCTGGTTCTGGCTGCTGTCCAACATAACGCTGCCGTTGCCTTCGTTCTACTAGTTTTATATGGTTTGGGAGCGGGGCTACCGTTGCTGGTGCTCGCTTATGGGGGTCGCTATTTGAGCCGACACTTGTTGAACTTACGTTCCTATAGTGAGGTTTTACAGAGAATTGGTGGTGTGATAGTGGTTGTAACTGCACTCGCAATTCTTTTGGGTTGGGATGTACAGATACAGTTGTGGTTAGCTCCGATTTTTCCATCTCTGCCCCTGTGAACTTCCTTGTCTCCTATAACCAACCCAATGCTGACTCGCGCTATACACCGTTTCTTACCAAGGCAACCGACTGCCGTCCCAGGAAAAGAATTCACCACTATCGCTTTCTTGTAGTTGATCGAGAACCGTTAGCAGTTGCTGGGTTGTGCGCTCAACCGGGAATAGTTTCTCTAAGGGAACATTGCGCTGAAATGGACGAGATAACTGCGTATCTGTCGTGCCGGGATGTAAGGTGACGACAATCGCGCGTGGACAGGTTCGCTTATATTCAATCGCTGTTGTCCGCATGAACATGTTCAGTGCTGCCTTCGACGCGCGATAGCCATACCACCCACCCAAGTAGTTATCGCCAATGCTGCCAATTTTGGCGGAAATCGTCGCTAGGATAGCGCGATCGCCATGCTTCAACAAAGGCTGCACGTGCTTTGCCAACAGCACTGCCCCAATGCTATTCACCTGAAAATAGCGCAATAGCTGTTCTGCATTGAGTTGCCTCAAACTCTTTTCCGGTTGCATCGCTCCCTCATGCAATACGCCCACGCAATTGATCACGTAATGGAGCGCCACTGTCTCTGTTTGGATTTCTTTCACGACAGCGACAATTTGCGCTTCTTCTGTGATGTCCATTGCCAGACAGCTCAGACGAGGGTGTGCGATCGCCAACAGTTCTGATTGCGTGCTTCGATAGGTCGCCCAGACACGAGTAATGCGGTCAGTTTGTAGCAATTGCCGAACAAACTCCAAACCAATCCCCTGACTCGCCCCAACGATCAGCGCAGTTGTTGGATTGTGATCGACCATACCTGCCATTGATAGAAAGCGCTTTGAGTATTTTACTCAAATCTCTGTGCTTCAGGTCCATTGGCTAGTAATGTTATTTTTTGTACATTTCGGGGAACTTTTCTCGGAGCTGATCGAGCTTCGGCAAGTCATTCGCCACCACGTAGGGATAATTCGGATTGCGGTCGATAAAGTGCTGATGATATTCCTCAGCCGCATAAAAACCGTTTAAGGGAACTAACTGTGTTACGATTGGCTTCTGGAAGATGTGCGATGAGTTGAGTTGATCGATATAAGCTTGCGCCACCCGCTTCTGCTCGTCGTTGGCAAAAAATATGACCGAACGATATTGCGTGCCCCAGTCGGGATTCTGCCGATTCAACTGTGTCGGGTCGTGCGCCACCAAAAAGTAGATCTTCAGAAGCTGGTTATAGGAGATCTGCGCAGGATCATAGGTAATTTTGACTGACTCAGCATGCCCCGTCTCGCCGGAACTGACCACCTCGTAGTGCGCAGTCGTAGCACCGCCGCCGGAAAAGCCAGAGACGACATTAGAGACGCCTTTCAGATGCTCGAAAACCGCTTCCATTCCCCAGAAGCACCCGCCAGAGAGAACCGCCGTCTGTTTTCCCTTCGCTGTAAAACTCGAGATATCGGTGGCGGGCTGAAGCAGCGCATTACGGGACGCACCGCACGCGATCGCAACAGCGGTCAGCGAAAAAATGATAAACAAGCTGCGTGCTAGGTAGCGGGAGAGAGTAAAACTGCGAATTGTCATGGGGTCGTAAAGTCCTCTGGTTGTTAAATATAATACGAATTCGCTGAGGTTTCGGATGCCTATGATTCTGAATGCTTAGGAGTTTGCTCAAACCAACCCCAAGAGAGTCAGGTTGGTAACCCTACTTCGAGGCATCCAATCGGCTCTGCCAGTCGTATCTAACGACCACTTCTACTTAGAACATATGTGAAGCTATAAATGGAATTTCTGTTGAGGAAAGTCTATGGATATTGACTCTGCCGATTCCAGACCGAACAACCTGCACCTCCAGACTGATGCAGAATTGTTTCGCGCCTTGAAGGCTGGTCAACACTCTGCTCTGGGTATTCTCTATGATCGCTATGCCAGTCTGGTTTACAGATTGGCGCTCAGAATCTTGGTCAACCCCCAAGAAGCAGAAGATCTGACTCAAGAGATTTTTCTGACTCTCTGGCGTAGTGGCACATACAATCCCGCTCGTGGCTCTATGAGCAGCTTTTTGACAACACTGACTCGTTCACGAGCCATCGATAAACTTCGCTCCCGTGGCACGAAATTGAAATTACTCCAGCAATGGAGTCAAGCGATGACGACTGAAACACCCCCACCCACACCTTTCGAGTTTGCGTCTTTAAGTCAGCGTTCCCAGTGCGTTCGCGATGCCCTAGCACAACTGCCTTCTAAGCAGCAACAGGTATTAGAGATGGCTTACTACGATGGTCTGAGTCAATCAGAAATTGCTAAAAAGCTAGATATACCTCTGGGAACTATCAAGACTTGGGCTCGCCAAGGTCTATTGAAACTCAGACAAAACCTACAAGAAATTATTGAATAGTGTACTATGACTGGGCCAGAGCTTCCTGAAAGATTAGAAGAATTAATCGCAGGTTATGTCCTCGGTAACCTCAGTTCTGAAGAAGCTGAGGAATTGAGGCAGGTGCTTACAGAACGTCCTGAACTAAGCACAGAGGTAGATCGGTTGCAGGAAGTGCTGGAACTTATGCCCTACGCCCTACCCGAAGTAGCACCGCCACAACACCTGCGCGAAGCTATCCTTGCAGAAGTAGCACCACCACAACACCTGTCCCCAGCCATCCTTGCAGCTGCCGATGTCGAAGTCAAACGCAGCCCAACACCAAAGCGGTTTCCTTTAGTGTCGAGTCAGATAGCTGGAAGTATTGCTGCAATGTTAGTTCTGGCTTTAGGTTTGGATAACTACCGGCTCCGGCAAGAGCTGAGTAATATGCAGGCTCAAGTAGCGCGGCAAAAAGATGTCATTGCCATGCTTCAAAATCCCAATACTCACTTAGTCTCCCTCAAAGGCATGGACATGGCATCAGCTGCCTCAGGAAGTGTCGTCATGACTCGCGGTGAACCAAAAGCCGTTTTAATCCTACAGAACCTGCCTGTTTTACCTAAAGGTCAGGCTTATCAGCTTTGGGTAGTCGTTAACGGTGAAAAGATACCTTCGGGGCAGTTTAATGCTAGTTCGCAGGGAACGGTTTTTGTCAAACTGTCTACCCCCCCTAGTGCTAAGGTAACAGCGTTAGTCGTTACTGTAGAAGTCTCACCCGCGCCTAGAAGTCCAGATGGGCCTATGGTAATGACAAGTTCATGATAAAAACGCGACTCGGCGGGGTCCCAACTCTCAGTCGGCAGTTATTTGGAAAATTCCTTTTTACTTCCCGAGTTCTTCACTTTTTGGGCCTAACCTATAGACCATGTGAAGCAATTGCTCATAGGGTGAATTTAAGAACCCTCTCCCAATTCCGAAACGCTCCAGCAATCTGTGGCCGACAGGTTGCGGCATTTTGTGTGATGTTCCCCGCTTAATGGAATGAATTTGATCGAGACCGGTAACAAGCACCGGGGTTTTTGGCTGCAAGCTTCCGTTGATAGTCAAGGGGCTTCAGCATGCCTGATTATTCGTTGGAGATTTGAATGCGAAGAATTTTTCTGATTTTGCTGTTTCTTGTGGTGTTGGTCGCATCAACACGTTTATTTAGTCCTTCAACTCCTGCAATGGCTGCGTCCGCGAGCGATGCCAACATTCCAGGCTGGACCATTACCTTCGATGATGAGTTCGACGACACCAGCCTAGATAAATCGAATTACCAAGGATACTGGGGCAAGATAGGTGCTTCCTGGTGGAATGGAGACGATAATCTGTTCATACAAGATGGTCTTTTGCGCCTCAAACTCGACCAACAAGACGTTTACCAGAATGGAACGACCTATCATTACACAGCAGGTGGTTTTAACCAAATAACCAGGCAAACCTACGGTCGCTGGGTAATACGTGCGCGTTTTCCTCAAGGAGCCGGAACCCAGAGCTACATTTCTCTCTGGCGGCAGGACTTTCAGTGGCCTCCTGAGATCGACTTCGCCGAAGTTGTGGGAATTCGGCCTAGCGAAAATATATTTTCACTGCACTATTCCGATGGAGGCCAAAACCTTTGGGACGGTTTCAAGCTGGAAGACATTGATTTCACCAGCGATTTTCATGAGTACACCCTGATTGTGGAACCCGGAAAGTTGACTTGGCTTGTCGATGGCGTGGAAACGTATACCACTACACCAAAGTTTGACCCTTTCCCCATGGAGCTGGCGGTGGGCGATCTAGTAGATAGCTGCGGCAGCTTCGCGGGATGCCCGGATGGAAATACCACGTTCCCGCAGTACCTAGACATCGACTATATCCGCATCTACACACAGAATTAAAAATCGGTGACAACGATGAATAAAAGGAAAGTTCAGCCAACTCTGGGGAAATTTTTAACTCCGAGGAAGCGAAAAAAGATTTTTCTAAGTCGATTTCGCTATTCGAGTGGGATCATGCTTGTGCTCATTGTTTTGAGTTTGATCGCTAAAACATTTATTGCCCCCCTCAGCAATGCTTCTCCTGTCGTTTCTTCAGCCGATACCGGGACAAGGTCGGAATGGGTAAGGGGAGTGATTGAGCAGAAACATACCCCTGATCCTAGCACTTTCGGCACCACAAAGCCGCTGAATCATTCCGCTTCTCAATAAGCTAATTCAACTCCCGCCGTCCTTCCAATGCTCTTGCCAGAGTCACCTCATCGGCGTACTCTAGCTCACCACCTACTGGCAAACCAAAGGCGATCCGCGTCACTCGTGTAAACGGCTTCAGCAGCTGTCCCACATACAGCGTCGTCGTCTCCCCTTCCACACTCGGACTAATCGCCAGAATGACTTCCTTAATTTTTTGCTGATTCACCCTTCGCACTAAAGGTTGCACAGTTAGTTGCTCTGGACCAATTCCATCCATGGGGGAAATTACCCCGCCCAAGACGTGATACTTGCCGTGGTACTCTCTAGTTTTTTCCAGCGCAATCAGATCGCGGGAATCGGCCACCACACAGATAGTGCTGCTGTCGCGGTTGGCATTGCGGCAGATTTCACACACAGGCGACTCTGATAGGTGAAAACAGGTAGAACACAAGCCCACCTGTTGTTTGGCATCAATCAGGGCTTGTGCCAAAGCCTGTACCTCTGCTTCCGGTCGCTTGAGGATATACAAAGCAAGGCGCTGGGCGGTCTTAGGGCCAACTCCGGGCAAACGCTGTAGTTGCTCAATTAGACGTGCTAAGGGACGAGCGTAAACCGTTGTCTTTTCTCCACTTCTTGTTCTTATAAATATCATGGCACTGCCCGAGTGCGATCGCACGACAGGCAAGGGGGAGATCCCCTGCCTCCCCTGCTCTTCGGTCGCCTGCGGCTTTTCTACGCTAAGGCAGCCGTCTTCACGTCGTTATTTGCCAGAACCTCTTGCAGCTCCTCGGCGTCCACTGTTTCCTTGTCAACCAGCATTTGAGCCAGTTGCTCCAGAACGTGACGGTTATTCACCAACACCTCTTTGGCACGACGGTAGGCTACCTCTACCAACTGGCTGACTTCCTCGTCAACTGTAGCTGCTGTTTCTTCTGAGAAATCGCGCTCCGCTACAATATCTCGCCCCAAGAACATATTGCCTTGCTGACGACCCAGAGCTACAGGGCCAACGCGATCGCTCATCCCAAATCTCGTCACCATCTGACGAGCCACACGCGCCACCTGTTGTAGGTCATTCGAGGCACCGGTTGTTACTTCTTCTTCACCAAAGACCAGCTCTTCAGCAATCCGACCGCCCAAAGCCACCGCCATCTGATTTTCCAGATAAGAGCGGCTGTACAAACCCGTATCCATCCGGTCTTCGTTGGGCGTAAACCAGGTTAAACCACCAGCCCGACCACGAGGAATAATGCTAATTTTCTGCACTGGGTCATAATCTGGCATTAACGCTCCCACCAGCGCATGACCGGCTTCGTGATAGGCTACCAGAGTTTTGCGCTTCTCGCTCATCACCCGGTCTTTCTTCTCCGGCCCAGCCAACACCCGGTCAATCGCATCATTGACCTCATCCATCGATATTTCGGTCAAATTCCGCCGCGCCGCCAAAATTGCGGCTTCATTCAGCAGATTGGATAGATCTGCGCCGGTAAACCCAGGGGTTCGACGCGCAATCCGATCCAAATCCACATCCTTGGCCAACGTCTTGCCACGGGCATGAACCTTGAGAATCTCTGACCGACCCGCATAGTCAGGCCGATCCACCACAACTTGCCGGTCAAAACGACCAGGCCGCAATAAGGCGGCATCCAGCACATCCGGGCGGTTGGTGGCTGCAATAATAATAATGCCGGTGTTGCCCTCAAAGCCGTCCATTTCTGTCAATAGCTGGTTAAGGGTCTGCTCCCGCTCATCATTGCCACCGCCTAAGCCAGCACCCCGCTGACGACCAACGGCGTCAATTTCGTCAATGAACACGATGCAAGGCGCATTCGCCTTAGCTTGTTCAAACAGGTCACGGACACGGGACGCGCCTACACCCACGAACATCTCGACGAACTCGGAGCCAGAGATGGAGAAGAAAGGTACACCCGCTTCCCCAGCCACAGCTCGAGCCAGTAGGGTTTTACCAGTACCCGGAGGCCCGACTAGCAGCACACCCTTGGGAATTTTTGCCCCCACTGCGGTGAACCTGTCTGCGTTCTTGAGGAAGTCAACGACTTCGTTCAACTCCAGCTTGGCTTGGTCAATGCCAGCCACATCCCCAAACGTCACCTGCGTTTGTGGCTCCATTTGCACTCTGGCCTTGGACTTACCAAAGTTCATCGCCTGAGAGCCAGGACCGCTCTGGGCGCGCCGCAGCAAGAAGAACAAGCCAACCAAGAGCAGCACTGGGAAAAAGAGACTGCTCAGGGCCTTAAACCAGAAACCTTCATCGGCTTGAGGCAAAACAGAAATATCAACGTGGTTTTTGGTCAGAATGTCGATCAGCTCAGGGTCGTTAGGTAAATTAACCAAAACCTTGCTACCCTCCAGCGACGTCACCAAAGCTTTAGACCGCTCGGAACTGAGGCTGACTCGCTCGACCCTGCCTTTTTGAACTTCTTGAATAAACTGACTGTATCGCCACGTCTCCCTGGTGCTCTGGGGTTGTTTGTCAAAGACTGCTGTCCCCAGCGCGATTACAACAATCCCTAGCAGTGCGTACAGTCCTGTATTTCTCCACCGTTTATTCACCGGATTCAATCCTCCTACTTCTGGGCGAGGGCGCTTTAAGACTAATGTTAACTAATCTTAATCTAGCTCAGAATCCTGCCAGTTTTAAACAGGGGCGAGGGGCTCTCTTGCGAGGGAAAGAAGGCCGCTGACTATTATACCAACAAATAACATGAACTCAATCCTCCTTCGGAGGTCTAACCTGCACAACTCCTTGAGGAGTAATAAATACCTTTCCGCCCAGTGCCTCAATCCGTTTAATAGCTATCTCACGAGTTCGATTATCAACTCTATTGTTCAAAATCATTGTCCACGAGGCAATTTGAGCTGATTTACTCTTAGGATTGGAGCTGATAAATTCAGCGGTTCGACGCGAAATTGCTTCTATCTGTTTGCTTTCGTCATCCGAATAAAAACTAGCCCATTGCGCTGCCATTTCAAACGATTGCTTCGCAGATTCGGCATTCCCTAAAAACAATAGCTCATCAATTCCTTTATAGCGCCAAACATAATAAGACTTTGGTGGAACTGTGGGAGAGAGTGATTTTAATCCTTTTTCCATCAAGGCTACAGACCGCTCTGGCATAGCAGCATAAATAGATGTACTCGTAGAAAGGAACAGATAAGCCTCTAAAAAGTGTGGATCACGAGCTAAAATGACTTCAAAATACTCTGGACTAAGGCTGTAACCCGTTTCTTTACGAGCTTCGTCGTCTCCGAAATACTGTAAAAAATTGAGAAATATTGAGTCTGCCGTTAAGTTATCAAAACCAAAGGTAGGCAGTTGCCGCAGGAGATTGAGACGTAGCTTTTCTGATTGTATTTCTCTTGCAAGCGTTTCTTGTGAGTCAGTTTTTTGGCTGGAGCTAAGCTTGTGCAGTTGAGGTATTTGGAGAACGCTGACTCCCAACACACATAAAAGAGCTACAACAGATGCACCAAGTGACTGACGGAAGTCTTGACGCCACAGAAAAACCATTAGATATCTATCCACTGTTCCTTTTTCATTGGCCAAAGTTAGCCAAAGTTGACTTTTTGCTAGCCAAAGGTAATTCGCTCTCCGGTTGACGCCAGGTAATGATGAACTCGCGCCATGAGCGCAAAAGTTCTCCCAAGACGTGCCTGGAGTCATGGTTGAGCAGTCCCAACCGTATCGCCGTCCGCCTCAGCAACACTTCCCTCACTTGGGTGAAGGCGTCCCAGCGACCAATTTCTCGGTCATCAGGACGCTGCTTAATCGTCCGCGCCGCGTTTCCATCTGCACTTTCCACCACCCTGCACACAGCACAGTAAAAGCGTTCACCCATGCGGCGTCCTAGACAACCACATGCATGATGCACTTGCGAGGTGAAAGCTGCATTAACACAAACAATTTCAACAGAACGCCGAATCCCTACATTCTCAACTGCCTCAGCAATCAATCCTTTTACCCAACCGGATAAGCGACGGTTAGTATTCTTGCCTCGATCACTTTTGATGACGCTACTCAAATCTTCAACATAAAGTCGAGATGCACAAAAGCAAGCTTGATGGACAGCACGATAGATAATTGTTTTTACTCGCGCTGTATGAACAGCTTGTCTTGCCTCCCACTTCAAATTGCCAAGGTTATTTTTTTCGATGCGTTCTGCTTTCTTAGTATCACCTAATTTTCTAGCTTCTTCGGCAATAGACCGTAACTTATTCCGGCGCTGCCCCTTAGTTTTGCGGTGATCTGACTCGCTGCTTAGTAATTTTCCTAGCCCCTTACCCAGTTGGCGATCTGAGCTATCAGTAAAGACTTCCGTATATCCCTTGTCCAGCCCAACTAAACCTGAACCGCTTTTCTCTATAATTGGACAATCAATAGTGTAATGAACTTCCACCTTACTTTGCTTAATTAGTAGACGGATAGTGCCGCCGATCCGGTGGCTAGTATTAAGGGGGATCTTAATCCGCTTCCTTGGCTCCAATCCCTGCATTTCTAAATAACCATTTTTTTCTCCTAAAAACCAGTTATAGCTTCCACTATCTAATGAGATTTGGTTATCGACTTGAGTATGTCCATGTTTAAATAATTTACGCATCCAGCGATGAAGTTTTGAATGCGCCATCCACTTACCTATCCAAATATGCCAATAGGCATTGTTTTTCTCTTCCTCGGACTGGATGCGCTTTTCTACCAGATCGAGTAGTTTTTCAATACTTGAAGAGTAGTAAGCTTTAATATCCCCAATCACGTCTCGTTGTGTCTGTTTCCACAGCCGGGCAGGGAGGTTAAACTGCTGCTCTTGCCCTCGCGCCATCCACAACTCACGCGCTGTTTCTGGGTTAAAGTCTATGTCTACGCCCTTAAGTGAACAAAATTCTTGCCAGGTCTGCTTGCGTACTATCGACAAGCGATTAGCAATTTCAATTGCTTGTTCCAAGTCAGCCTTGGGTAAATTTTTAGCTCTGGCGATCCGAGTGACTTTCATTTACTAATTCAGCTTTGATGACTTTTTTGTGTTTTCGTAAGCCATACAATCTTGAACTGAAGCAGTGAACAATGGCTAGCAGGTCTTCCACAAGTTCCTGCTGGGGTGAAAGGCTCTGTTGGTTAGCGTCAATTATTTGACATCCATGCTCTAAAGCGTAATGCTCAAAATAGTCAAATCCAAATCGTGCTAGCCTATCTTTGTGGGCAACTATTAGTTTTGAAATTTCTCCCAGACCAATTTGGCTCATTAAGGAGAGGAATTTCTTCCGTTTGAAATTCATCCCTCCTCCAACTTCACTCACCCACTCATTTACAGGAATTCCCGCTCCTAGACAGAACTGCTCCATCGCTTTTACTTGAGACGCTAAATCATCTTTTTGTCCTCCAGAAGAAACTCGACAGTAAACAACTACCTTTCCAGAGGGTGCATCTATCCTCAGTGCTTGGCGTATATCTGACTCCTCATAGTAACGCTCTCCACTTGTAGTTCTCTTTGCTTTTAGCCGCCCTTCTCGATCCCAGCGTCGAACCGTACTAACTGACTTGCCAATGCGTTCGGCAAATTGGTGTACTCTAAACTTTGTCATAATAAAGAAGTTTAGGATACTTTGAACTAGATGTCAATTACTTAATCTTGCTCCTCGCCTATTATAGCTATCGCTGCTTTTCCACACAGGGGCTAATTTGCGCTTGGTTGCAGTTTCGCCAGGTTGAGGCGAAACTGTAAAGGCGCTACTTTTAGGGCAAAAAAGGCGTGGTTGCCCAAAGCCCAAGCAAGGATGAGAATGTCAATACATTGAGGTGGTGCGAGTGAAAATCCAATTGGGGGATAGACTGCGACTCGCCTTGGCTGTGTCAACTGCCAAGACAGTGACGTTTCTGGTTCGGTTGCTGCGCTTAGGTGCGGCTAGCGTCTTACCGGGTGAAATCGCCAGTCGGATCGAGCCCCAGTTGTTGCAACAGCTCAGTCGTCAGGCGTCGCAGGGGGTAATTCTGATTGCAGGTACGAATGGCAAAACTACCACGTCGCTGCTTCTAAGCAAGATGCTAGAGCGTTTTGGCTACCGGGTTGCCCACAATGCCACAGGTGCAAATTTGTCAAATGGGTTGATCACTGCTTTGCTGGAAAATACCAACCTGATCGGTCAGCTAGCAGCTGATTACGCTATCCTAGAGGTGGATGAGAGTGTGCTACCGAAGGTCTTGCCACCGATTCAGCCCCGGATCATATTGTGTTTGAACTTGTTTCGTGACCAGCTGGACAGATATGGGGAAGTAGACACGATTAGTCAGCGCTGGGGAAAAGCGATCGCAACATTACCCCCGGAAACTGTCGTGATTGCGAATGCCGATGACCCCACCCTATCTCATCTTGGTCAACAGCTGCCCCAACAGGTGTTGTTCTTCGGTCTGAATGAACCAGACCAATATCTTGATGAAATCCCTCACGCTGTCGATTCGATCTACTGTCCCAAGTGTGGACACCTGTTGGAATATCAAGGCGTGTACCTGTCCCATCTAGGGGATTTCCATTGTCCCAGCTGCGGGTTTAGCAAGGGGCAGCTGGCTCTTGATAGCCGCAAATGGCCCCAGATCCTGATTGGGTTGTACAACAAATATAACACCTTAGCAGCTGTGTTAGCTGCCCAACAGCTGGGTGTTGATGAAGCTACCATCCGCGACACCATTCCCAACTTCCAAGCGGCTTTTGGACGTGCTGAAGAGTTGCAGGTAAACGGCAAGCGGGTTCGAATTCTGTTATCGAAAAACCCAGTGGGAATGAATGAAACAATTCGCGCCGTCAATCAGGCATCTGGGAAGACAACGCTGGTGGTGTTGAATGACCGCACACCGGATGGGACTGATGTGTCCTGGATTTGGGATGTGGACACGGAGAAGTTAGTAGAGCAGGGCGGAACTTTGGTAGTCAGTGGCGATCGCGTCTATGATATGGCACTACGTCTGCGCTATAGTTCAATCCCTAATAGAGATTTGTATAGCTATAAATTGCAGCTGATTGTGAAAGAAGATTTACGCGATGCTCTCGCCACTGCCTTGGAACACACACCAGATGGCGAAACCCTACACATTCTCCCGACTTACTCAGCCATGCTAGAAGTAAGAGAGTTACTAACTGGTCGTAAGATTCTGTAATTTGGGCGACAACTTAATGAATCCTGAACAGTTGGAACTAACAATCGGCTGGCTCTACCCAACGCTGATGAGTACCTATGGCGATCGCGGCAATGTTATCTGCCTGCAGCGGCGCTTATCGTGGAGAGGGTACAAAGTAAAAGTGATGGCACTTGATCAAAACGCCACAGCAGCTGACCTGCACCAGGTAGACTTGTTAGTTGGCGGTGGCGCACAGGATCGACAGCAAGAAATTGTCATGCGTGACCTCAGCGGTGCAAAAGCCCAGGCGCTGCGAGAAAAGATAGAAAGTGACACTCCTGGCATCTTTACCTGCGGCGCACCCCAGCTGTTGGGTCACTACTACGAGCCAGCTGCAGGAGTGCGAATTTCGGGACTGGGTCTATTTGATTTTGTCTCGGTGCATCCGGGAATAAATGCCCGTCGCTGTATTGGCAATGTCGTGATTCAAGTGACCGCAACTCGGCTGGCGCGGGAACTTGAAGCTATGACAGGCTGCACACCTTACGTGATTGGATTTGAAAATCACGGGGGTCGCACCAAGCTTGGTCAGGTGGAACCCCTGGGGCGTGTGGTGCAAGGGTTAGGCAACAATGGCGAGGATGGGACTGAAGGTGCCTTTTATCGAAATGCGATCGCTACCTATTCCCACGGTCCTGTTTTGCCCAAAAATCCCTTTCTCGCTGATTGGCTGATTCAAACAGCATTGACTCAAAAGTATCAAACGCCGATTGCGATCGCGCCCCTGGATGATAGCCTTGCAACCTTGGCACGGCAAGCTATGTTCAAACGACTGCGCCTCAGCTTAACAGCATGATATATTCTGCTACTCCTCACCACTTAAGGACTTTTACTAAGCTTTGCGATCCAGGTGAATTGCTTGTTCTAAGGCTGCTTTTTCTCTAGCTCTACGGGCATAAGGCTGTAATTGCGTAGAATCCCAGCCGCTAATAATACTTAAATCCTCTAAATTGATTCCCTTGAGCAACATTTCCACACACCAAGTCTGCCGAGCTTGCTCAATCGCTGGCGGTTGACCAACAGGTGTCAATATCCCCTCAGTCCATACCTGCCAACGCCAGCGTAACTCTATTTCTGACAAAGGCTGACCAGCATCGTTAAGAAACAATGCCTTCAAGTCATCTTTACGGTTTTTTAGCCACTGGTTCAAGGGATTGCGAGTATAGGAGCCATAGCGCTTGCCCAGAATCCACTGATTGAGCGGAACTTGTCGAACTGCGCCTTGAGTTACTTGTAACGAGTGCTGGTGAACCTCACTGTAGGAGTGCGATCGCTCCAAGCTGACAATTTCTGCTGCAGACAAACCACTGGCAAATAGAACGTATGCCAGAGCATAATCTCGCAGCCCCAGTTTTTTGGCTCGTTGCAGAATCAAGTGGACTAAATTAGCTGGTAAATCAGCAACGTTCTCCGTTTTCACCAGTGCTGAACTCAGCTCAACTTCTGTAAGGCTTACATAACTTACCGGGAATTCTGGCAGTGGTGATACAGCTCCGTGTAAAAACAGGTTGACCAAATTATCTAAAAAATCATCTCGGTCATCCCAAAGTTGATGGAATTCGCTGGTAAATTCAATCACAACATACCCCAACAACATTCCATTTAGCAAACTTGCTAGTTTTTCTGCTGGCAGATGGGGGTGCAAGTGTCCACGAGCAATCGCGGTTGCCAAATATTTGGCAACCGAGCGATTGGCTTGAGTTAAGCCTCGTCCCAGCGCCTGACGAGTTTCTTCTGGGTACTGCCCCGCCTCGCCCACTACAGACCGCACAAACTCTGGGACTCGTTCTAGAGCCTGTAAGCGACCACTTGCATAGTCTTTTAAAGTCTGGGCAAAACTGCCTGTCTGATTTGCTGGCTCAACTAAGGATTCACCCAAGTGGGTAAACACGGCAGAATCTGCAATCACCGCTAAAAGCAATCCATGCTTGTTCCCAAACTGGCGGAATAGGGTCACTTCATTAACTTGTGCTAATTCTGCGATTTGTCGGGTTGTAGTCTCGGTTACTCCCTGAGCGGCAAATAACTCAAGCGCTGCACGAATCAACCGCTGTCGAGTTGAATCTCGTTGAGAAGACATAAAGCGAAAATGCAAGTAACACTTGCTTTAACAGGCAATTACTGCTAATATATTAGATGTAAGTAGAACTTGCATCCTCTCCTCCTAGTGTAACTGTCTTTTTTTTAACATCGAAACCAAGCCAGTTAACTCCAGAGGGCGCATCAACCAGTACTGTAATTTTCAGCGCTGGGTTATTTACACAACGTCAGAGGAAAGATTTATGACCGTCCACTCGATTGCCGCTGAGAGCAAGCAGTCGCCTGCTCTTAATTGGACTAACGTGGCATTTTTCGGTACGATTCATGCATTGGCTATGTTGGCTCCCTGGTTTTTTTCCTGGTCTGCTTTGGGGATGACGATATTTCTCCATTGGTTACTTGGCAGCATTGGCATCTGTTTAGGATATCACCGGCTTTTAAGTCACCGGAGTTTGCAGCTGCCCAAGTGGTTAGAATACCCAATCATCACCATCGGGGCTCTTGCTTTGCAAGGAGGGCCTATCTTTTGGGTAGCCGGACACCGTATGCACCATGCTTTTACAGAGGACGAAGACAAAGATCCATACTCTGCCCGGCGTGGTTTTTGGTGGAGCCACATGCTTTGGATTTTTTACCCACGTTCCGAGTTTTTTAGCGCTGAGGCTTACAAGAAATACGCACCTGACCTAGCCCGTGACCCATTCTATTGCTGGGTAGATCGCTACCATTTGCTGCTTCAGATTCCCCTTGGACTCCTTTTATATGCCTTGGGAGGATGGTCTTTTGTGATCTATGGCATGTTTTTAAGGTCAGTGTTGCTCTGGCACAGCACTTGGTTGATTAACTCTGCCACCCACTTATGGGGTTACCGTACTGTCGAGGTGGATGATAACTCTCGTAACCTCTGGTGGGCGGCGCTCTTAACTTATGGAGAAGGTTGGCACAATAACCACCATGCCTATCCCCATGTGGCAAAAGCTGGATGGCGTTGGTGGGAAGTCGATGTGACTTGGTGGTCAATTCAAACTTTGAAGACTCTTGGCTTAGCCAAGAAGGTGGGGATGCCTCCAACTCAAGTTTTAGCTAAGTGAGAGCCTGATTGAGATTCTTCTAAGCTAACCGCAAGCTGACTTACTCTTCGGGGTTTCCCCATCCGAGCAGCGGTCATTCTCTCCTCAAGCGTTAATTTCCGAGATAAAAGCTAAACAACTGTTGAACCTCCCTTCTGTCCGTTGGGAGGTTCAACAATTTCTGCCCCTGAGGAAAAGTTGAATTTTCAGTATTATTACTGACGGACGGTGGTCACAGCCTGCTTAAAATAACGGTGAATCTACCATTTGCTACCCAAGGGGTATGGTTTTAGGCTGTAGGGAGATAAACATTAAAAAACATTTCGCTGTTGGTTGGTCAAAGATGGGCAACCTTGCTAGAGATAAATTGAACTGAAAAAACTGATGATAAGTGATAAAGATTTCCATCACGAGCAGACCAGGCAGTATGGAGATTAAGGCAATGACTGGCACAAGCATAGCCACGATGGCCACCTACAATTGGCCTCTTGTTGTCCTGTCAATCATCATTGCTATTATTGCCTCCTACACCGCGCTGGATTTAGCTGGGCGGGTAACAGTAGCCCAAGGGCGGGTTCGTCAGCTCTGGCTGATTGGCGGGGCGATCGCTATGGGCATTGGCATCTGGTCGATGCACTTCATCGGGATGCTGGCTTATAACCTGCCTGGTTCGATGACTTACGACTTTCCAATCGTCTTAGTCTCGATGGCGGTGGCAGTTGTCGCGTCTGGGGCAGCTCTGTTCATAGTCAGCCGTCAGAAAATGGGTAGGTTGGCTAGTTTGGGTGGAGGTGTTTTCATGGGGCTTAATATTGCTGCCATGCACTACACAGGCATGGCGGCGATGCGACTGGAGGCGAAGCCGGTCTATGATCCAAACCTAGTTGCACTCTCGATCGCGATCGCGATCAGTGCATCTTTCATTGCCCTCCAGATGGCTTTCCATCTGCGCACACAGTCATATGGTACCGGGAGAGTGTCTAAGATTGGCAGTGCGATCATCATGGGAAATGCCATTGCTGGAATGCATTACACCGGCATGGCCGCAGTCCACTTCCAGCTCACCAATCAATTAGTAGTGCCGCCGTCCTATGCCATAGACAACTCAATGCTTGGGGTGGGGATTGCAATTGTGACGTTGGTGATCCTGAGTTCGGTGCTGATGACCTCCCTGTTTGATCAGCGCCGCCGTGTTGATGCCGCCAGAGCAGAGGCACTGTGCCAAAGCGAAGAGCGCTTCCGCTCCCTGGTGCAAAATACCTCCGATATAATTGCAGTTGTTGCCGCCAATTGCACCGTTGGCTACATCAGTCCATCCGTAAAACGGATTTTAGGTTATGAACCCGAGAATTGGAAACAGGCTTTTGAACTCGTACATGCCGACGATCTTACCAAGGCTTCGAGCTTGTTGACGGCAGCCCTGAATTGTCCAGGGGTCAACATCGCGGCTGAGTACCGTTTACAGCACGCAGATGGTCAGACGCGAGATTTTGAAGTGATTGTCAATAACCTGCTAAATGAACCAGGTGTGGCTGGGATTGTTACCACTTACCGCGACATTAGCGAACGGCGGCGGGCAGAAAAGGCTCTGCAACAGGCTCATGACGAGCTAGAAGTCACTGTAGAGAAGCGTACGACTGAATTAAGAAATGCCTTCGAGCGATTGCACAGCGAGATCATCGAGCGCCAGCGGGCAGAGTCAGCACTGGGAACGCAACAAGAGTTTCTGCGTAATGTGATTGACACCGTCCCAACTTGTATCTTTACCAAAGATGGTCATGGAAAGTATACCCTAGTTAATCAAGCAACTGCGGATCTTTTCGGAACAACAATCGAACAGCTCATTGGCAAGACCGATGCAGATATTAATGCCAACCAAGAGCAAGTAAAACAATTTCTCCGTGACGATGCAGAAGTGATGGAAACTTTACGGGAAAAGTTCATTCGTGAAGAACCAGTCACCGCTTTTACGGGCAACGTGCGTTGGTTTCAGGCGATAAAAAAGCCGCTTATATCAGAAAATGGCACTCGTCAGGTTCTGGGTGTTTCTACAGATATCACCGAGCGCAAACGAGCACAGTCAGCGCTGGAAAAGGCCAACGACGAGCTAGAAATCAGGGTACAGAAGCGTACGACTGAATTAAGGAATACCAACGAGCGATTGCGGTGCGAGATTGT
>CAXUIG010000046.1:20570-31712 GCA_964250845.1 uncultured bacterium
AGAAGCGTACGACTGAATTAAGGAATACCAACGAGCGATTGCGGTGCGAGATTGTTGAGCGCCAGCGGGCGCTTGAGGCGCTAAGAGAGAGCGAATTTAAACTACGAGTCATTTTTGAAAACAGCACTGACGCGATCTTTCTCAAGGACAAGGAGGGTCACTATTTGTTGATCAATCCTGCAGGAACAAAATTTCTAGGTCGCCGCACTGAGGAGATCCTGGGGAAGCGGGATGAAGAGCTAATGACTCCTGAAAGCGGTCGCCAGATTTGGGAGTTGGATCGGCAGCTTATGGCGAGTGGCACCATCCAGACTTACGAAGAAATCGCTGAAAGTTGCGGTGTTAAACGCACCTATCTTTCCACCAAGTGCCCCTATATCTCGCCTCAAGGCGAACTTCTCGGACTCATGGGGGTCAGCCGCGACATCACTGAGCGCAATCAAGCCGAGTTGGCACTAAAGAAAAGCATAGAGGAATTGGCAAAACTCAATCAGCTCAAAGATGAATTCCTGAGCACAGTTTCTCACGAATTGCGCACACCCATCACCAATATGAAGATGGCAATTCATATGCTGAATATCGCGACCGACTCAGAGCGACGGGAGCGGTATCTTGAGATCCTGCAAACTGAGTGTGAGCGAGAGGCACAGATGATTAACGACCTCCTCGACCTACAGCGGCTAGAGGCTACATCTTACCACATTTCGATGGAAACTTTAAGCCTCCAGGAGTGGGTACCCAGCATCATTGAACCGTTTCGCTCTCGTATCCAGGAATGTCAGCAAACTCTCGAGCTTAATCTCTCCCGTGATCTCGCGCCCTTGCTCTCAAACAGCGCCAGCTTGGGTCGAATCTTGGCAGAACTCCTGAACAATGCCTGCAAATATACACCTGCTGGTGGCAAGATTACTCTGAGCATCCGCCAAGAAGGGGTTTGGGGAGAGGGAGTAACGCCCCTCATCACTCACCCCTGTTCAGTCACTATCATTGCGATCGGCAATGAAGCAGAAATTCCCGCCACGCAGCTACCACGAATCTTTGAGAAGTTTTATCGCCTAAATGATGCTGATCCCTGGAAACAAGGGGGTACCGGCTTAGGGCTAGCCTTAGTGCAGAAGCTAGTCGAACAAATGCAAGGAACTATCCAGGTCGAAAGCTCCAGAAGTTGGACTACCTTTACCGTCCAATTACCTAGCTAATTTTTTTAAAGAGATCACAAGCAAGCGGGCCAACCACAGTTGCCAGGTAAGGTTTAAGCTGGGGGAAGATGAGGCAGTTTGGGCAAGGACAACCGCCTCAATGGCGAATGGAGGCAGTCAGAAATGACCATCGCATCTGAACGAAAAATTTGGACGGATGAGGAGTTCACGGCGTTGCCGGAGGATGGGCGCTATGAATTGGTGAATGGGGAACTGGTGGATATGGGCAATTCGGGAATGGAACACGGCTATATTGCCAGCAACCTGATCATCTTTTTGGGCGGATTGGTGCGATCGCAAAAACTAGGCGTAATTTGCGATTCTAGTACCGCTTTTGCCATGAAGACGGGCAATAAGCGATCACCCGATGTGTCTTTTATTGCTAAGGAACGGCTTCAGGGCGTGAAGCGGTTGCCAAAAGGCTATTTCCAGGGTTCACCCGATCTGGCTGTGGAGATTCTTTCTGCTAACAATACAGTGGAGGAGATTCACGGCAAGATCGTGGAGTATTTTGAGAACGGCACGCGCCTGGTTTGGGTGATTCACCCTGACGAGCAGTATGTGCTGGTGTATCACAGCCCTAGCCCCGATCGCTTGTTGCGTTTGGCAGATTCGCTCGATGGAGAAGAGGTTGTTCCTGAGTTTTCCTTAGCTGTGACAGAAATCTTTGAAGAACTGGATTTCTAACCTATAGCGTTGTCCGAACGTGAGATTGGTGCTTTTTTGCCAACCGCAACCATTGCAACTACGACTAACGCCGTTAAAAGCGTTAGCCGCGTAATCTGTTCATGTAGCAATAACGCTGAGGCAAAAAGAGTTAAAAAGGGCTGCAAGAGTTGGAGCTGGCTGACTCGCGCCACTCCCCCGATCGCCAGTCCGTGATACCAGGCAAAAAAGCCGAGAAACATGCTGAACACACTGACATAGCCGAAGCCTAACCAGGACTGGAGGGAGGCGTGCAAGCCCTGATGAACAATGGTGAGCGCAACGGGCACTGCTAAGAAAGGAGCAGACAGTACCAACGCCCAGCAAATCACTTGCCAACCACCCAACTCGCGAGATAACCGTCCCCCCTCGGCATACCCAATCGCTGCCGCTGCCACTGCACCTAGCAGAGCCAGATCTGCCATCTGAAGACTACCCCCTCCCGCGAGAATTGCAAAAAGGACGACGACGGCACTCCCCAGGCTACTGCACAACCAGAAGGCGGGAGAGGGACGATCTCCCGTCCGCAGCACGCCTGCCATTGCGGTCGCCAAGGGCAAAATCCCCAGGACGATCGCACCATGCGCAGCAGGTAATGAACGCATTGCCCAGGCTGAGAGCAACGGAAACCCGACAATTACGCCAGCCACAATGACGACCAAACTGGGGAGGTGCCGTTGGGATGGTAGAGGTTGCCGTGTGGCTTTCAGTAACACGACTGCCAGAATTGCTGCCACGACTGCCCTCCCTAACCCAACAACGGTGGGATCTAACTCAGCTACAGCAATACGAGTAGCTGGCAGGGTCAGACTGAAGGTGATAACACCCAGAAGTCCAAAGGCTAACCCCATGTTTTCTGGGTGGACACCTTTGAGAGTATGGCGAGCAGCGATGAATTGATTTCCTACTTTAGCCCTCATTCCGCAGTCCCCGTGAAAATCCTTGTTCTAAATGAATGCTAGTTGGAATCTTCGTGTCACCGTAAATCCAGTCGCATTAAATTGCTCTCTATAAATCCCAGGCGGGAATAAACAGGCTTGCCTGATGGTGAAGCATTGAGAACCGCATGGGTGCAACCGCTCGCTTTCAGGTGAGCGATTGCTTGTTGCGTCAGTTGGGTTGCAATACCCCGATTGCGATAGGCAGGCTCCACATAAACGCCCCAGATGTAGCCATCACAACGTTCTGCCGCTTTCATGACATTGGGGGAAAGTCCAGCAAATCGCTGACATCCAGCAGAGCCAACTATCTGTCGCCCCTCAACTTCCGCCACAAATGCCTGGTAGCTCAAGGTTTGACGAGCCTGGCTGATAAACTCAAGGGTGATCTCCAACCAATCTGGCGCCATCGCTTCCTCTGAAATTTGGTTGGACAACCACATGTGATAAAAATGATGGGCAATCCGGGTATCTTCTGCTGGAGTTGCCGCCCTAACTTGAAATCGTTGTTGCGTCAGCATGATGGCGTTGCTTCAATCTCGTTACCTTGAGCCTAGCCAGTCCAAGTGGACTCTCGCAATAGCCAATTTTATGATTTTACATCAGTCCACTTTGAGGGATTGAGCGAATTCACCCACCTTGGAGTCCCCTCCTGTAAGAAGATTCAGAGCAGAATTCAACAAATGCAGTGCCGTATAATCTACTAGAGCAGACTGACACAAATCCTCCGTGTGAAGACAAAAGTGGTTGATGGTTGGGAATTTTTATGGAGTTAGCCATTAACCTTGATAGTCATCCCTCCCTGCCGCTGCATCAGCAGCTTTATGAAAAACTGCGACAGGCGATTTTGACCGGACAGCTGCTGCCCCGCCAAAAGGTACCATCGACTCGCTCCCTGGCTCAATCCTTGCAAATCTCTCGAACGACGGTGACTCAGAGTTACGAGCACCTTGTGAGTGAGGGGTATCTCGAAACCATCGTCGGTTCTGGCACCTACGTCTGTGCTCAACTCCCCGATGACTTGCTGCATTCAACTCCAGTGGCAGTGGAACATAACCCAAATCCCTCGCCCATTCCACTCTCCCACTATGGAGATCGCCTTAGCCAAACTCCCTTCACGCTGCAACCTGGCTTAGCCCAGCCCATCAGCTTCCGCTATGGACAACCGGCACTCCAGCATTTTCCAATCGCGCTCTGGCGCAAATTGCTTTCACGCTATTGCATGGCGAATTCGGGCTGGTTGGACTATGCCACAGACTTTCAAGGTTACCGCCCCTTACGGCAGGCGATCGCTGGCTATCTGGCACGGGCGCGAGCGGTGCAGTGTAACCCGGAACAAATCATTGTCACCAATGGTACCCAACAGGCACTCGATCTGGTGATGCGATTACTGATTAATCCAGGGGATGGGATTGCCGTTGAAGATCCGGGTTATTTAAGTGCCCGTCGAGTTTTTCTGGGTCATGGAGCTGAACTGCTTCCAGTGCCGGTGGATGAATCTGGCTTGATGGTTCCAAAACTAGCCAGCCTGGATTCAGACTCCCTGCGGTTGGTTTATGTCACCCCTTCTCATCAGTTTCCCACCGGCTCAATCCTGTCGCTCTCTCGTCGTCTGGAATTGCTGGCATGGGCACAGCAGCACCATTGTCTGATTTTAGAGGATGACTACGATAGTGAGTATCGCTATGGTGAGCGTCCGATTCCCGCCTTGCAGGGGTTAGACCACAACCATTGTGTCATCTACATTGGCACGTTTTCTAAAGTCCTGTTTCCCTCCCTGCGAATCGGTTATTTAGTGGTTCCCCAACTGCTCGTGTCCTTGTTTGCTCAAGCAAAATGGCTCAGCGATCGCCAACTGCCCACGCTGGAACAACAGGTTCTGGCAGAATTTATTCAAGCCGGACATCTAGAGAGCCATATCCGCAAAATGCGATCGCACTACGACCAACTTCGCCAAACGCTGGTGCAAGCCTTAACAACTCATTTTGGCACTCATGCAGTGATTTTTGGAGAGAAAGCAGGCATTCACGTCATGGTCAAGCTAGACACCCCGTGGGGCGATGCTGAGGTGATTGAACGCGCCGCCAAGGTCGGAGTGGGGTTAATGTCTGCTCAACCTCACTATTTCAATCCCGGTGATCGGGGAGAGTTTATTTTCGGCTACGGAGAACTAGATCAAGATCAAATTGCAGCAGGTATCAATCGCCTGGCTCAAGTATTGATTGACATACACGGGTCGCGATAAGTAATCGATACTGTTGGCGAAGTGGTCACGAGCGCCCCAGCTTCCAGAAGCAACTGGAAACCAAATTGGTGAAAATGTGAGCCACAATCGGTACTAATAAGTCCCCGGTTAAGAGGGCGCTATACCCTAGCAACAGCCCCACAGTGGTTGCCCAAACTACGTAAGGCCATTGTTCGGAGCCACTGAGGTGCAAGATGCCAAAGCAAAGACTTGATACCACAACAGCAGTAATATCCAATCCAAAGGCTGGTAGCATCACACCCCGAAACAACAATTCTTCACTCAGCCCTGGGAGTAGTCCCAGCCAGATTAGGTCTGGCAACACCAAGGGCTTCAGTACAAGCTCCATGTAGAAATCTGCACTTCTACGATAGGGAGGCCAAAGACGATAGATTAGGTAACTAGCAGCAGTGATGGTTAGCCCAAGGGCAAGTCCTAAGGGCAAAGCGCTTGCAGTCCAGCTCAAGGGCAACAGAGAGAGGTGACCAATTTGCAACCAAAGCTTGGCGACTAGCAGCAATATGACTGCGGTAACACCCATCACCACAAGCACTTGGGTGCGTGTCAGGGGTTGAATTTCTGGAGCGCGGTTTTGCTGTTGACTCACGATAATCAGAGGAGACAATGCACAGAGGAAAGGGCAGGGCTCAGGGCAGCTGGATTAATACCTGTTTTATGGGCAACCAATACACCCAGAGCCTCTAAATATGAGTGTACTTGTATAGCTTCGATTCCCAGTTGTTCTGGAGAAACTTGCATCCTAGTCTGATTTTCCCGAACAGTGATAATCTGTACTCCTGCCTGGCTCAAACTTAAGAGAGCGCTGCTGCCACAGGCGGTTGCTGGTACAACCACGGCATCCACTTGATCTGCCCACAGGTCGCCTGGTTGAGAGCGGTTAACCAATTGGGTAATAAGCTTGGGTGCGCGACTCAGACCTACCAGAACGCTGGGTAAGAAGGTATAGCCCAATTCTTCCGCAGCTGAACGGGGAGATAAATCCGGGTCTAGGGGGAGGGGCAACAGAGCAGGAGAATGGGCGCAAGGGATTTGAAAGGTTCGTACCACAATATGGCTAATTACAGCTTCTGCACCGGCAAGGGGATCAACTCCATGCCCGTGGCGGTAGTTTTGCAGTGCCTCACTATCGATATCATCGGGGAAACGGGCAACAACTGCGATCGCTTCTGCTCCAGCTCTGTCAATTAACACCTTAGCTGCCCGTAATAAAGTATCAGGATTCTCGATTGTACCCCAGCTTGCGCCCGAACCCAACTTACGTAATTCTACTTGAAATGGTGCATCACTTACAACATAATCAGTCAGATTCAACCCCAGTGTGGCTCGGGTCGCATCAGCTGCTTGGAGTTGTCGCAGCCGCAGCTCGGGTTCAATTCCCTGGTCAAGGATTAAACCTACCCGGTTTTGATGCACTGGTCTTAAGCCCCAGCGGAGCGCAGCAAACTGGTCGAGACCGTAGCCTTCAACATAGAAAGAATTTGGCAAAGGCCAGTACAGTTGGGCACCGTTAAGCACGTTAGGGTGAGTAATTAGGCGGTCTGCGACTTGGGCGATCGCTCTGGCAACTGGCAATGCATCTCCTGCATAACCCCCGATCGCCGCTCCAACCCCAGTGGGTATAATTAATATAACAGTGTATGGGCGTTGATTCACGCTGAGGTAACTACGTCAGATTTGAGGGTGACAACGGCTTCAACATGGGCTTTCTGCCGTTGGGCATCTACAGATGTAATTGCCCAACGTAGGGGCTCACCCTGTTTTTTTAGTTCTGCCTCAATTACCTGGTGCAGTTGGGCAGGTGTATCCTGAAGGTCAATTTCTGCGGTGATAAATTGCGTAGTCATTATAGTTTGCGCGAATGGGAGTTTGATTGCTCAACGCTGCTGGAACTGTCCAAATTGCAGATGATATACCTCATCTTCCTTCTCCGTCTCAATCTTCAAGTCAGAGCGCGGATAGGAGACGCAGAGCAGGGCGTACCCCTGTTTCTGCAGTTCTGGACTAACGCCCATGCCATCACTTTGGTCTACAGTTCCTTCTAGAATGTGGGCAGCACAGGTCGTACAAACTCCAGCAGTGCAGGAACTAGGTAGGTCTATTCCGGCGGCATAAGCCGCTGCCAAGATGGTTTGATCTGCTGGTACTTCCAGGGTATAAGTGTTGGTTTGGTACTGGATTTGAACAGTGTAAGTTTGAGGCATATAGTGACCGTTTTTGCGATCGGCAGATTTGAGCTTGTGAAAGCCATTGTTAATGCTAAAGAGTCATTGTATCCTGATTGCTCTGGTTTGCTGTTCGGCAAGGGTGCCGTATCATTGCCAACCGTAATCACACCGAAGGCAGCGCTACCCTGGCAATAGAAAACTTTCATTGAGCCTAAAAGCTTTAGTTTATGGACTTCAATCACCCTCAATTTATCCAAACTTTTCCCGTTTCCTCATCTAAAGAGGGTCGTTTCTACTCGCTCCCCCGGCTGGAAGAGGCAGGAATGGGAGAGGTTTCCCGCCTCCCTGTTTGTATTAGGATCGTTCTTGAGTCGCTCCTGCGGAATTACGACGGCAAGAAGATCCTCGAATCAGATATTAGAACCTTGGCCTCATGGCAGCCAAAGGCCGAGCGGACTGCGGAAATTCCTTTTATCGTCGCCAGGGTGTTGCTCCAAGACTTTACCGGAGTCCCTCTTGGAGTAGATCTGGCGGCGATGCGATCAGCCGTGGCCAGCATGGGGAAATCTCCCTCAATCATTGAACCGCTTGTTCCTGTGGATCTTGTCATCGACCACTCGGTACAGGTCGATTTTGCGAACCGGGCCGACGCTTTCAACCTGAATTTGGAGATGGAGTTCAAGCGGAATAGCTCTCGGTACCAGTTCCTTAAGTGGTGCATGGAGGCTTTCAAAAGCTTCAATGTAATACCACCGGGGATCGGAATCTGCCATCAGGTAAATCTAGAGTACCTTGCCCAAGGAGTGCTTGAGAAGAGCGGGGTCTACTACCCTGACACTGTTGTGGGCACGGATTCTCATACAACAATGATTAATGGACTCGGTGTAGTCGGTTGGGGAGTTGGAGGGATTGAGGCTGAAGCGGCTATGCTTGGACAGCCTGTCTACTTCCTCACTCCAGACGTGGTAGGCGTTCAGATGAAGGGTAAGCTCCAGGAAGGAGTCATTGCCACCGACCTTGTGCTCCATATCACCGAACTGCTGCGAAAGACGAAGGTAGTTGGGAAATTTGTGGAGTTTCATGGTGAGGGAGCGTCTTCGTTGGCAGTGCCGGACCGCGCCACAATTGGAAATATGGCTCCTGAGTATGGCGCGACGATGGGCTTCTTCCCGATTGACGAAAGAACTTGTGAGTACCTCGCAGCGACCGGACGCAGCCAAGTCAAGGTGGATGCGTTGCGGAATTACTACACCGCTCAGAACATGTTTGGGATTCCTCGAGCGGGTGAATGCCAGTACAGCACCGTGGTGGAACTCGATCTTGCTGACGTGGTTCCTTCTGTCGCCGGTCCAAAGCGCCCTCAGGATAGGATTGATCTTGAAAACGTAAAAAATGTTTTCCTTGAGACGCTGCAATCCCAGACGGCAGGGGGGTATGGAAAGCCCGCAAACGAGATCGGCGTGAAGTTTAGAATCTCAAAAGAACCTGGGACATTGAAACCGCCTCAGGGTGGAGGTGAGCAGGAACCTAGTACATTGCCGATGGGTGCTGGGAACCAAACTACTCAAGACACAAGCGCCCTTACCGAGATCGAGATGATGACTAATCGTCCGACTCCGAACCGGATTGAGGAGATGCTGGAGGAAGATCAAAAGGAACAGGTGCTTCAGGAGGAGTTTCCGACAAGTGAGCTTGAGATTGCCCATGGAGATGTGCTAATCGCGGCTATTACATCATGCACCAACACCTCGAATCCAAGTGTGATGCTTGCAGCAGGTCTCCTGGCAAAGAAAGCGGTAGAACGAGGACTGACCTTGAATACAAAGGTGAAGACCTCGCTGGCGCCGGGATCGCGTGCGGTGACCGAGTACTTCGAGAAAACCGGGCTGCAGCCGTATCTCAATCAGCTAGGCTTCAATTTGGTGGGCTACGGTTGCACGACATGTATTGGAAATTCCGGTCCGCTTGCTCCTGCAATTGAGGAGGTTCTCCAGCATAAAGATATCGTCGCGGCTAGCGTACTTTCGGGAAATCGTAACTTCGAAGCGCGTGTGCATCAGAGTATCAAAGCGAACTTCCTGATGAGTCCTCCGCTTGTAGTCGCATATGCGCTGGCGGGAAGTGTGCTTGTTGATTTGGTGAACGAGCCCCTGGGAAAGGACAAACAGGGTAACAACGTTTACTTGAAGGAGATCTGGCCAACGTTGGAGGAGATCAACAATGTTGTCGCGTCAGCGTTCGACCCCGACACTTATCATAGCCTCTACAGCGATGTTGAGCAAAAGAATGAGCTTTGGAATGAAATTCCTCGCGTTGGCGGCGAGGTATACGAATGGGACACCACCTCTACCTACATCCAGGAGCCTCCCTATTTCGAAAATTTCAGCATGGAGCCGGAGAAGGTGGATGACATTATCAACGCCCGACCTTTGGCGATATTTGGAGATTCAGTCACCACTGACCATATAAGCCCTGCAGGTGCAATTAAAGCCAACTCTGCAGCGGGAGTCTATCTCCAGGAGCGTGGAGTAGCTGTGGAGGATTTTAACAGCTACGGCTCCCGCCGTGGTAATCATGATGTGATGGTTCGCGGTACCTTTGCGAATGTGCGCATTAAAAACTTAATGGTTCCTGGGACTGAAGGGGGCGTAACTGTCCACTATCCTAGCCAAGAGCAGATGGGGATTTATGAAGCCTCAATCCGGTATCAGACCTCTGACATTCCCCTTGTAGTGATCGCGGGGCAGGAGTACGGAACTGGTAGCTCAAGAGATTGGGCTGCCAAGGGGACTAAGCTCCTCGGCGTAAGAGCAGTGATCGCGCAAAGTTTTGAACGAATTCACCGCAGCAACCTGGTAGGTATGGGGGTACTGCCCTGTCAGTTCCTGGAGGGGGTGAGCGCCGCAAGTTTGGGGCTGACAGGAGCGGAGCTATTCACTCTCAAAGGATTAGAGCGCAATATCGCCCCCCGCCAGACCCTCACCCTCTCGATCAAGTACCCCTCGGGAGAGGAAAAAGAGGTTCCAGTGCTACTTCGGATCGATACTCCGATTGAGGTCGATTACTACCGTTATGGAGGCATTCTACCGTATGTATTAAAACAGTTAACGGCTTAAAAAAGTCTTCGGTTTCAATCACAACTTCTAGGGCGGCAATTGCCGCTCTAATTTTTGAGGAATACGATGTCTTAGTCCAACTCAATGAAAAAGCCTAATGTGAAACACTAGAGAAAGAAGCTTTTTTAAATATAGGAAACTTTGCTCAAAATCACTTAATAAGATAAAGCTAATTGTGTAAAGCTGTGCTGGGTAGCGTTTAAACTGTAATAGTACACTTTCCAATACGTTGGTTAGCAATGGCTTAATTGACAAGATTGATAGTGTAACCAAGGAGCCCAGCAATGCTCCTCCGATTACGTCGCTAGGCCAAAGATAACCAAAAGTTATCCGCAGCACTCCATAGTAGACACTGAATAAAACACTAACAATGCCTAACCATTTATTAATAGTAAAAGCTACAGTAATAAATATAAAAAGCAGAGCTTCGTGATCGCTAGGAAATGACCCCCCATGAGAAAAAACATTTCTGGCCGAGTTCCAGGATTCTAAATTGATCGGAATTTCCAAGGGGACAGTAACTATGGGACGTGGGCGGTGAAAGATGCTCTGGATCAACCTTGCTAAAATATATGTAGGCCCTAAGGCAAAAACCATCAGTAAAACCCGGTGACGAAGTTTTTTGATAGGTCGGCCAGTTTTAGAATTCTCCAAAAACCATAAAGCCACAATGCTGGAGGCTATCATTAACTCGGAAAATCCGGCACTGGTTACCTGAAATGGGATGCTGGAATGTAAGCCCTGGAAGGAATA
>CAXUIG010000047.1:0-31687 GCA_964250845.1 uncultured bacterium
GGTAAAAGCCAGAGCTGGATTCGGGATGTGGAAAATGGTCGCTTTCGAGCCAAGTCCCAAGACCAAGTGCTGTTGCGCCAAGTGTTAGAGCTGGCTTGCTAAAAATGCGATCGCTTGCGTTAGTTCCAGTCCAAAAGCTTCAAGTTTTCTTAGTAAGATAGAGGCAGTGCAACCGAATCAATCCAAATCAATCCGCTAATGGTTCAGCAGCCGATGTCCGCTTCAGAATCTTCCGAACAGCCAGAAAAAATTTATTTGCCCCGTACTAGCGAATCGGAGTCGTTGAAAAAAATTCGTCACACCGCTTCTCATGTGATGGCAATGGCGGTGCAGAAGCTGTTTCCCAAGGCGCAAGTGACTATCGGCCCATGGATTGAGAACGGGTTCTACTATGACTTTGATAACCCAGAGCCATTTACCGAAAAGGATCTAAAGGCGATCCAGAAAGAGATGATTAAGATCATCAACCGGAAACTGCCAGTGATTCGAGAGGAAGTGATCCGCGACGAGGCTGAACGCCGGATTAAGGAAATTAATGAGCCTTACAAGCTAGAAATTCTCGAGGGCCTCAAAGAACCAATCACAATTTTCCACCTGGGAGAGGAATGGTGGGACTTGTGTGCTGGGCCTCATCTGGGAAATACCAGCGATCTGAATCCGAAGGCAATTGAGTTAGAAAGTGTCGCTGGGGCCTATTGGCGTGGAGATGAAACCAAGGCTCAGCTGCAGCGCATCTATGCCACGGCATGGGAAACTCCAGAGCAGCTGGTTGAATACAAGCGTCGCAAGGAAGAGGCTCTGCGGCGAGACCACCGGCGGCTAGGGAAAGAACTGGGACTGTTTATTTTTAGCGACGAAGTGGGACCAGGCTTGCCGTTGTGGACGCCCAAAGGGACGGTATTGCGATCAGTCCTGGAAGACTTCCTCAAACAAGAACAGCTCAAACGTGGTTACCAGCCGGTGGTAACACCCCACATTGCCAGGGTGGATTTATTCAAGGTGTCGGGACACTGGCAAAAATACAAAGAGGATATGTTCCCCCTGATGGCGGAGGATGAGCAGGCAGCAGCTCTTGAACAGGGCTTTGTCCTCAGGCCGATGAATTGTCCTTTCCACATTCAGATATATAAGAGCGAACTACGTTCCTATCGGGAACTGCCGATGCGCTTAGCTGAATTTGGCACTGTCTACCGCTACGAGCAATCGGGAGAACTGGGCGGACTAACGCGGGTGCGAGGCTTTACTGTAGATGATTCCCACCTATTCGTAATGCCAGAACAGCTTGATAACGAATTCCTCAATGTGGTGGATTTGATTTTATCGGTGTTCAATAGTCTGCACTTGAAGAACTTCAAGGCGCGACTTAGTTTTCGCGATCCGGCTTCTGATAAGTACATCGGCTCGGATGAAGCTTGGGAGAAGGCTCAAAGTGCGATTCGCCGCGCCGTCGAAAACTTGGGAATGGAGCACTTTGAAGGCATTGGAGAAGCAGCGTTCTATGGCCCCAAGCTGGATTTCATCTTCCGGGATGCTCTAGACAGGGAGTGGCAGCTGGGTACGGTGCAGGTGGATTACAACCTGCCGGAGCGGTTTGACCTGGAGTATGTCGCTCTTGATGGCACTCGGAAACGACCAGTGATGATTCACCGCGCTCCTTTTGGTTCATTAGAACGGCTGATTGGGATTTTGATTGAGGAATATGCTGGAGATTTCCCCTTTTGGTTGGCTCCTGTGCAAGCTAGGTTACTGCCGGTGAGTGATGCCCAGCTGCCCTTTGCTCAGGAAGTGGCACTCAAAATGCGATCGCTCGGTATCCGAGTTGAGGTTTCTTCCAGTAATGAGCGACTAGGTAAATTGATTCGCAATGCCGAGAAGGACAAAATTCCCCTAATGGCGGTGGTGGGGCCTCTGGAGGTAGAATCGAACAGCCTAAGTATTCGCACCCGTGCCTCTGGAGAGCTGGGAACGCTCCCGGTAGCAGAGGTGTTGGAGAAAATGCAACTGGCGATCGCTAACCACGACAATTTTTGAAAAATTTTAACCGTAGATAAATTTGATATAATCTACGGTTAAAACTTAAAAATGACCAAAACCGTTAGTGTCACTGTACCAGCGACAACTGCTAACCTGGGGCCTGGTTTCGACTGCATCGGAGCCGCGTTAACTCTGTACAACCAATTTAAGTTCACCCGCCTCGATTCAGTTGGCTCTAGACAGGTTGAAATTGCAGTCACTGGTGCTGAAGCTCAACTGGTTAAGACGGATGAGAGTAATCTACTGTACCAGGCGTTTGTAAAGTTTTATGAACAATTGGGTCAGACGCCCCCGCCTGTACAGATTGAGATTGATCTGGGTGTGCCTCTAGCGAGAGGGTTGGGTAGTTCGGCTACGGCAATTGTGGGTGGGTTGGTGGGAGCGAATCAGCTGGCTGAGATACCGCTCGATCAGATGCAGGTGATGGAGTTAGCGATCGCGCTGGAAGGACACCCAGATAATGTGGTTCCGGCATTGTTGGGGGGATGTCGTCTGGCTGCTAGGGATTTGATGGACGAACCCCCCAGAGGCAGAGGACGCACAGAGGAAGAAGGAGAGAGTTTTGGCGGGTGGCAAATTTGCGATATTCCTTGGCATGGCAATGTGATGCCGGTGGTAGCGATTCCAGATTTTGAGCTTTCTACTCGCAAGGCGCGGCGGGTTTTGCCAAATGAGGTCAGTCGGGCAGATGCGATTTTTAATACGGCGCATCTGGGGTTGTTGTTGCGGGGGTTGGAAACGGGAAGGGGAGACTGGCTAAGAGCAGCGTTACAAGACCGATTGCATCAGCCTTATCGCCAAGCGTTGATTCCAGGTTATGAGGCGGTGCGTTCAGCAGCTATGGCAGCTGGAGCTTTAGGTATGGTTATTAGTGGTGCTGGACCGACTTTATTGGCTTTGGTAGATGCAGCACAGGCGGCAGAGGTTGAGGTGGCGATGGGGGCGGCATGGAAGCAGGAGGGAATAACAGCCCAAGTGCGATCGCTGCCGATTGATCCCCAAGGCGCTAGAAGCGATCAATCACCAGAATAATTGTCAAGACTAGACACTGAGCAGCTACTCATCTAAATTTACGTCTTCTTCATCGTCGATATCGTACATGACCTGCTCAACATCAATCAGCTCTGAAATTTCTGAATCTTCTTCTTCCAGAGCTTCAGGTGCTTGAGTTTCACGACTTACCATTCGACCAGTTGACATCAACCAGTCCAGTAGCGAAGACTCACTCTTTAAACGAATTACAGGGGTTCGCTGATAGCGAGGTTCTTCATGTAGAGGATTTTTGATCATATAAAAATAGTGTGTGAATCGTTGGATGCGTGACAAGAATTGACTTAATTCGTACTTGGATAGTAGCAAGCCATCTGGTTAGACTTCGTTAAAAAAGGGCAGACTCCTTGTCTGCCCTTAAGACCTTAGAGTTCAATTATTTTCCTCAAAAACCTTGAGGTTACGCCCCATCCACTCAGCACCATCTAGGGCCTCAATCGCTGCGGCTTCTTCGGCCTCTGTTTACATTTATACAGAGGCGAAACCTCGCATCCAAGCTGTTTCCCGATCCGTAGGCAATTGAACGCTATTTACAGTTCCATATTCTAAAAAAAACTGTTTTAGGTCATCTTGACCGACCTCATAAGGGAGATTACCGACATAGACCGACATTGGATATTCTCCAGATATCTTAACACAAATCGGGAGGTTTGGTGATTAGAACAATGCCTAGCGTCAGAATCAACGCCATTTAGTTGGCTGAATTCTACATGATAGATTTTTGTGAGCTGACCAAAACAATTCGCAATTAAAGAGGGTACAAGCCCCCACTGATTGTAATTGCGAAAAGGCGCGAATTGCGAAAAGGCGCGAATTGGATTGACACCCTCTTACTCTCAAGCGTAATTGTCAACCAGCCAGACTTAAATTATAAGTTAAAACCGGCACAAAAATTAATCACATCGGATTGACAACAGACGTTAGCAGTGAATTGGAGCTAAGAGGGCTTGACTTCGCTACTGAAAATGTGCTAATTTATTAATGAACTAGAAATAATACCTAACACAATCAATAAAAGGATGCCAACCTTGAGTGATATTTACTCTACCGACAATGAGCGCATCCTGAGTAAAGCTCTAACGATAGCAGGAGTAGACCACTTGCAAAAGCAGTGTATTTCTGGTTACTCCACAGGCTTTATATTTCCTGGTCATAAGTTAATAGTCGAAATTGACAGTAATACACATAGTGGTTATTTATATAACAAGGTAGAGCAGAAAGCCCAGGACGATGAACGAGATGCTCACCTAAGTCAACTCGGCTACAAAATAGTGCGCTACTCCAACCAAGCTGTAAAAAACTGCACAAAAGGAGTAGTGCTAAGCATCCAGCGTTATCTAGTGGCAAGCTTAAAGGAAACCAGCAAGTAGCCGCAAGCAGTCAAGGTTAACAAAATACATTGTTACTCGCGGCCAATAGTCATGCATAAAGCAAATTGTTGAACTCAAATCAGCACTCGCTCAAGGTATCGCAGATTACTATTTACGAGCGATCACCCAGACTGCATGAATAACCCCAGGTATATAACCCAAAAAGGTTAAGAGGAGATTTATCCAAAAATCTGTTCCAATACCAACTTGCAAGAACACCCCAAGCGGCGGGATAAAAATGGCGCAGAGAATACGTACGAAATCCATCTTAAAATCCTTTTAATTAGAAATCGTGTTTGTTATTTTAACTATGACATTATCTGTGGGTGGATAAAATCCCTATAGAGAGAGTTGACATGCCCACGGCCTCGGGCATTAGTATTCTCAGTTAATTAGCTCTGGGATAGTGATAGTAGCTCAGCCACCGCTGACTTTTGCTTTGTAACCCAATTGAGTCAGAAGCTGGACAAGCTTCTGGGTGTGGTCGCCCTGAATTTCAATCGTGTCTTCCTTAAGAGTGCCACCAGTACCGCACTGGCTTTTAAACTGTTTGAGCAGTGCGTCCATAGTCTCTGGTTTGGCTTGAAACCCACTAATTACGGTCACAGTTTTGCCCTTGCGTCCTTTGCGAGAAGCTTGCACCCTCAAATTTTGTTGGGAAACGGGTAGATCCGGCACCCCTCGTTCTACAGCAGCTGGGTTATTGTTACCAAATTCTTGGTAGACAAAGCGCTCAGTAGCGGGCATCTTGCCATCAGGAGACTTGCGATTTGAAGCAGCCATAAGAGAAAAAATCAGGGCTGAGAAAAATTTGTCTTGACAAAATGGTTCAATTCCTCACCAAGGGATTCACGAGAGCCCCCAATCGCATATCAGTGGATTATATCATGATAATTGGCGATTTCTCAGAATTCGATAGTTAATTGATATTAACCTGATAGCCATAGCGGCGCATTCGCTCTTTTCAATTACCTTCAGACTTGCTTATAATAAAGTTCGTTCCGTCATCTCACCCAGTCAGTGACTACTACTCCCCTGTCTCCCAGTTCCCAATCAGCTGCTCAGCGCCCCGATCCACTAGGACGCTTTGGACGTTTTGGCGGTAAGTACGTCCCTGAGACGCTGATGCCTGCCCTTAGCCAACTGGAAACGGCGTACCAGCAATACCGCAATGACCCAGGTTTTCAACAGGAACTTCAACAGTTGTTGCGGGACTATGTGGGACGTGCCACACCCCTTTATTTAGCGGAACGCCTCAGTGGTCGCTATGCCCGACCGGACGGCACGGGGCCGCAGATTTACCTCAAACGGGAAGATTTGAACCACACCGGGGCTCACAAAATTAATAACGCCTTGGCTCAGGTATTGTTGGCAAAGCGGATGGGCAAGCAGCGCATCATTGCCGAGACAGGAGCGGGTCAGCACGGTGTCGCAACGGCAACAGTGTGTGCGAGGTTCGGGCTGGAGTGTGTAATCTACATGGGTGTCCACGATATGGAGCGGCAGAGTCTGAATGTGTTCAGGATGCGGCTGATGGGAGCAGAGGTGCGACCAGTAGCAGCAGGGACAGGAACACTCAAAGATGCCACCTCAGAAGCGATTCGGGACTGGGTGACAAATGTGGAAACTACTCACTACATTCTGGGTTCAGTGGCAGGGCCTCATCCCTACCCAATGATAGTACGTGATTTCCAAGCGGTAATTGGGCAAGAAACTCGCGCCCAATGCACCCAAAAGTGGGGAGGATTGCCAGATATTCTCCTAGCTTGTGTGGGCGGTGGCTCAAATGCGATGGGACTATTTCATGAGTTTGTGGATGAGCCAGCGGTGCGGATGATTGGGATTGAGGCAGCTGGGGAGGGTGTGGATACAGAGAAACACGCTGCCACGCTGACGCAGGGAAGGGTGGGTGTGTTGCACGGGGCGATGAGCTATCTGCTGCAAGATGAGGATGGTCAAGTCGTAGATGCACACTCGATTAGCGCTGGGCTGGATTATCCCGGTGTTGGTCCAGAGCATAGTCATTTGAAAGATACCAGTCGGGCGGAATACTACAGTGTGACAGATAAACAGGCTCTGGAAGCATTCAAGTGTCTGTCTCAGCTTGAGGGGATTATTCCAGCACTAGAGACGGCTCATGCGATCGCTTACCTCGAAACTCTCTGCCCCCAGCTCACTGGCAGTCCACGCATTGTGATAAACTGCTCGGGTCGTGGTGATAAGGATGTGCAAACGGTGGCAAAGTTTTTTAATCCTGTAACATTGCCATAATATTGAGGGTCACTATGAAAGGGTGTGCATCGCAGTTAAGAAATGGAAGTTGAAAATTTTCAGGTTTTTGATCGCGACCTTCCCGCTCACATCCTGTCAGACTACCTCAGCGCTGAAGCGATCGCAGTGGATACGGAAACAATGGGCTTATTGCCCCATCGCGATCGCTTGTGTCTCGTCCAGCTGTCGTACCCAGGTGCCGTTACTGTGGTCCGCATTGCCAAAGGTCAGACAGACGCTCCCAACTTAAAACAGCTGATGGAAGCAGGGGATGTCCTCAAGGTGTTTCACTTTGCTCGTTTTGACGTTGCCACCCTGCGTCACCATCTCGGCATTCAGGTAGCACCCATCTTCTGCACGAAAATCGCCAGTAAGTTAGCGCGAACCTACACCAACCGTCATGGGCTCAAAGATGTGGTGCAAGAGCTGGAGCAGGTGGAACTCGATAAGAGCGCTCAAAGTTCTGACTGGGGCAACGCTGCCAACTTATCTGACGAGCAACTGCGCTACGCCGCCAATGATGTCCGCTACTTGCTGAGTGTGCGACAAAAACTGATTGACATGCTCAAAAGAGAAGAGCGATGGGAACTTGCCCAGCAATGCTTTGGGTGCCTGCCGACTATAGTTTCCTTAGATTTGTTGCAATTTAAGGATTTGTTTGAGCATTAAAATATCATCACTCAAGCATTAACTAGCCTTTCAAGTTCTTGCTGTCTGGAGAATCGACTCAACTGGGTAGCCGACAGCTTTCCAGGCTGCAGCGCCGCCTCTGAGTTCCGACACGTTTCGATAACCAGCTGCACGCAGTTTAGCCGCCGCTTCAGCTGTCTCTTCGTCGGTATCGCCATAAATGTAAATATCGCGGGTAATTTCCAGGCTAGATGGGGCACGGTCTACTAATTCGTTCAGCGGCATCGGAACTGCTCCTAGGATGTGGCTGAAGGTGAACTCACTGCGAGCGCGCACATCAATGATCGTCAGCGCTGGATCACCCCAGTCAAGACGCGCTTTGAGATCGTAAACGCGAGACCGCGCCCTTAGAGGTGGCGGAGTAGGAATAATTCCCAGTAACATATTCATATATTGCCATCACCTTTTATTACCTTAATTGCAATTTAACAACTAATTTTACAAATTGCAAAGTTTTGTATAAATCCCTTGAGAAATAATAAATTTACCACCCCTGAAAAATTTTTCAGAGGTAGTAGTGCTTTTTTTATGCCACAGATAAGTTGTCGATAATACTCGTCCCTGAGAAGATTCGGTTCGAGTCAGAAACTAGGCCGGAAATATCTATTCTCTCAAGTTTTTTTGCGTGTCTGTATGATGTTGTAACTGAGTTACAACATTGTAAATTTCTTGGTCTCCAGGTGCTTGTGCTTCTACAATGCCTTCCGTGGGGCCAGCGATCGCTTTCCATGCTGGCAGACCGCCTTTTAGTTCCGCTACATGCTCAAATCCGGCAGCGCGAAGTTTTTTTGCAGCTTCGGCAGTCTCTTCGTCAGTTTCACCATAGACATAGATATCGCGGCTAAACTCAAGGCTAGATTTTGCCCGATCTACCAATTCCTCCATGGACATGGGCATCGATCCCATGATGTGAGCGTCGTTGTAGACGCTGCGATCGCGCACATCAAGAATTGTGAAAGCCGGTTCACCCCATTCCAGACGAGATTTAAGTTCATGAACGCCGGACTGGCCTTGGATTGGCGGCTGGGGGGGAAAAACGCCGTCCATAAGATTATCTTTTTTCATACCCAATTCCTAAGTCATCACATCATCAGAAATCTACCAGGGATCACAGGTTCAAACGATCTTTCTTTAGGATGAACATATAGAATATCCTTCTTAAGGAAGAGTTGGAGGCCAAACAGGTGTTTAGAGCCAATCAATCAGCGATCGCGTTACTTCGTATTCGGTAAAGTAGATATCATGTCATCCGGTATTCAAACTTTACCTTCAGAGGTAGTGCATCTGATCGCAGCTGGAGAGGTGATTGACTCGCTAGCAGCTGTGGTGCGGGAATTGGTAGAAAATTCCCTAGATGCTGGGGCAACGCGGATTGTGGTTTCTCTGTGGCCTGAGCATTGGCGGGTGCGAGTGGCGGATAACGGCTGTGGAATGGGTTTGGACGACTTGCAGCAAGCAGGAGCTGCCCACAGCACCAGCAAAATCCGTAGTTGTGAAGACCTATGGAAAATTACCAGTCTGGGTTTTCGTGGCGAGGCATTGCATAGTCTAGCCCAGCTCGCAGAGCTAGAAATTTGGAGTCGTCCAGCTGGGGCGGGTGAGGGTTGGCGCATTGCTTATTGTTCTGAAGGAAAAGCAATACAGGTAGAAACTGCCGCGATCGCTCCTGGCACAGTTGTCACAGTATCGAATATATTTGGTACTTGGCCTGCCTGCCGACAGGGATTACCCTCACCGGCACAACAAATGAAAGCGGTGCAAGCCACAATTGGGCAGATTGCTCTGTGCCATCCCCATGTCACCTGGCAGGTTTGGCTGCGGGAGCAGGAATGGTTCACCCTCAGTCCGGGAGCCACCACCCAGCAGTTGCTGCCCCAGATCCTGCGTCAGGTGCGCTTGAGTGACTTGCAGCAGCTCAAAGTCGAGGTACAACCTCACTCTTCACTCCAATTGCTTATAGGCTTGCCGGATCGGTGCCACCGCCATCGCCCTGATTGGGTGCGGGTAGCTGTGAATGGACGGATGGTGAAGTTGCCGGAAATCGAGCGAACGATACTGTCCGCTACTTCGCGGACATTACCACGCGATCGCTACCCGATCTGTTTCCTGCATCTGGTGATTTCTCCCGCTCAAATTAATTGGAACCGCCATCCTGCCAAGGCAGAAATTTATTTGCACCACCTGAGTTACTGGCAGGAGCAAGTTACCCTAGCGATTGAGCAAGCACTCCGCATCAGCCCGGCTGTGCTTCCAGAGGCTGTCCACATTGAACGGGTAGGAAAACTACTCAAGGCGGCAGAAGCGAAAGGTGTCTACGGTGCGAGTCGTTCGATTCAACCTGCACTTGAAACACAAGCGAAAGCTGATCTGATTGAACTCCGCGCTGTCGCCCAGGTTCACAACACCTATATTTTGGCAGAGCATCCAGCTGGGTTATGGTTGGTAGAGCAACACATTGCCCATGAGCGGGTTCTGTATGAGCAACTTTTGCAAAGCTTCCAACTTGTCCCAGTCGAGCCGCCAGCGATGCTCAAAGCACTCTCTCCAGCTCAGCGATCGCAACTTCAACGCATAGGTTTGGATATAGAACCCTTTGGCGATCAGCTGTGGGCAGTCCGCACCGCACCAGCGCTTCTACAAAAGCGAGACGACTGCGCTGAAGCACTCTTAGAACTCAGTTGGGGTGGCGACTTGCAAGCGGCTCAGGTGGCAACTGCCTGTCGCAGCGCCATCCGCAACGGTACGCCCCTGAGCCTTGAACAAATGCAGACTCTCTTAGATCAATGGCAGCGCACCCGCAATCCCCGCACCTGTCCCCATGGTCGTCCGATTCATTTATCTTTAGAGGAGTCAGCTCTAGCCCGCTTCTTCCGGCGTCATTGGGTGATTGGCAAAAGCCATGGCATCTAGCCGAATCCGAATTCAACAGCTAGAATTTTGCTTGACCGAAAACAGGCTAGGGGTCACACCGCTGTGAACCCTCGTCCTTCTAACTTCTAGATTTCTAATATGAATAAAATCATCACAAGTATATCTATTTCTTTAAATCTGATACTAGTGTTTACGCTGTTATCCTTGACATACAAAATGGGTTATCTGGGGAGAGCATTTGTAGCCCTTAATGCTAATGCTCTAGACCTACCTACGTAACCGTTCAGGGGGGGGGTAAAAAAGTTCCCGCTATGAAATCACATGTAATCAGTACGAAAACCAGCCTAGATTTAATTTTTCCTAGATAATTGTGAGTAGTTAAAACTGCTATACTGGTTTGCCAATTGTCTAATAGACATTTTAGGGAGGCTGTTTATATGTGCATAAGTTCTAAAGCTTTTGCTTAGCAAGGTTTTGAAGTTCATGCGCATGACGTACCCCCTAGATTTTTCCCGGACATTAAGCTCTGGCCGTGTATTGAAGATCACGCGAGAGCGCCTAGAATGACCTAGTTGACGGCCAGAGCTTAATGTCTGGTTTTTTTGTAACCCCCCCCGTGAACGGTTACCCTACCTACAGACACCTTAAGTTCTCAACCGTGGTGGCAAGATGATGTCAAATACCAAGTCATCGTTACCCAAGATAGGCAATACACTGCTTGTCTGTTTGGTGATTCTATCTCCTCCGGCCTTGGCAATACGCTCGGTGACAATACTTTTAACTTTGCCATAGGTGGGATGAGTACAATTTCACTAATTGAACAGCTCAAAATGCTAACTGCTGCCAACGTCAAATGCCATCAAGCAATTATTGCAATTGGTACCAATGATGCTGATTACCGGATCGTGAATAATCAATTTATTAAAAACATGAAACAGATAATTGCCACCGGGAAACAGATGGGGGCTAAGCGTGTGATTCTAATTCCTGCTTTTTACTCAACGGTTGCGGCTAGCCATGATCCAAGCATGGCGGGACCGATTGCCAGAGTAGAGGAAATTAATGGGCTAATTCGTCAGGTTGCTGTAACTGAGAAGGCATTGATTTCGGGAGAAGGAATACAGCCCTTATTTGAGGGTCAAGCCCTGAAACAAAATTTGACGACTGATGGTGTCCATCTCAATGCAGATGGGAAAAAAATATATCGACAAGCTATATTAAAACTTATTACCTTTTCGTGATTATAGCAATTTCGGGTTCAACGCGATTCGTGCACATCGATTCATCAAACGATTACATAACCCGTAATCTTGTTAACGTTGAATGTTCTTTGAAGACTCATGGCTCCAGTGCCAGGATCGACGGTGTAAAGATATTTAATTGAAGCATGCCTACTGGGTGCAGCCAGCGCCAATAATTTGCCCCCTAAAGAGCAGGTCAAGCTGTTCAAGCCATTCCTCCAATAACCAGTTTTGAAGCTCAATTGCGGTAGCCTGATCAGCATTCCTTGCTTCAGGTCTAGCTGTACCAGACTTATGCCACCTTCAAATCCAGCGGCAGTGGCATAGATTTTTCCATCTGGGCACTGGGTCAGATTACTGAACCACTCGAACGAGGGCAGGGTAAACGAGATCACACTAAGCTGACCAGTCTGGATGTCAATATTAGCTAGCCTGTAGGGGAAACTACCGTTCGTTTTACCGACTAGACCGATAAGCGAACCGTCATTGGTGCCCAGCAAACTCCAAAGCGCCTCCTGCGGATCGAGTCCTGATACGTTCAGAGTTTGTGAAGACGAACCCTGAACTATTGTGAGCCGAGTTGGATTGGCCTGCTCGCTGCCTCTGACAGGATTAGTTGCTATTATGAGTCTACCATCGAGTATGGAAGTTAAAGCACTTAGCTGCTCGTAGGGCTGCAGGTTTTGTGCCGCAGTCGTTAGCGGTTGAAGCTGAGTGTTCGTCTGTTGCTGAACCGGAATACTTGTCTGAGTTTGAACCTGACCGGTTGTCAGGTGTAAGGACTGCACGACCAGTTGACTACTTGTGCTGCCTTGACGGCTAAAGCTAACACCAATCAGAACCGACGAGTTTTTAGTTGGCGACGTTTGCGCCAAGAGCCTGCTGGCAAAGGTACTGAGCCCATATGCTACGGTGCCTGTCAGCACTACCTGACCAAACCTTCGACGTGTTATGCGCTGATTCATATTTGCATTTCTAGAATTATGACTGCTGGACGTTTATGTAAGAGATGATGTCGTTTAGGGCATCGCCCACATAAGGGTAGTCACCAGAACCAAAGTTACCGCACGGACCGTTACCGTCAGAGTCTTTACAGACTTGCACTCTTAAGCCTGCAGGCACACGCAATGAGCTAATAGAGTCGTTGCCAACAAGATTTAAGTCGCCACGCTCAGCTCTGTACACGCCTGCTGAGAAGCTTTGATAAGAGCCAGAGAAATTAGGATCGGCGTACACAGTTACTTGTAGCTGACCATTGGCAGGAGGCGTTAGGTGAACCCATTTTGCCACTGACGGAATTCCCTTATTGTCAGTAACAAAGAGCATGTACCAGCCAGGCGGTGCTAGATTAGAGTTATTCTCTACCGTCACATTGAGAGAATTTTTATTTCTATAGATGATCGGCAAATCCACTAGCCTTTGTTCTGTATCGAGGCTGTGTGTATTCGCTGTTGGTTTAATCAGCTGAACCCATCGGATGTCCGCAGCTTGGCCTGTCTGGATCTCGATTATATCGCCGTATTTCACCTGTTGGGGAGCGTTATTATTAATCACAGGTTGTGCCCCCTTGAACAGATACGGTGGACTATACACTTCCACTCGCAGCTCCTCGCTCAGAGGACGGTCTCCACCTGTACACTGTTGCAGGGTATTGAACGCGAGGCATTCATTTAGCCGCGAAGGATTCCCCCCGGCAGTGAGAACTCTGCCATCTGGCAGGAGTAACGCCACTGAATGATATACACGGGTTTGAACATTTGGCGTTGCTACTTGTGTCCAGATCCCTGTGGCTGGGTCGTAGATCTCTGCTGGTATATTTGTATAATTTATATTCTCATGTTCTTTACTGCCATTACAAACAAACACAGTGCGATCGGGCAATAAAACTGCGCTGCAGTGCACGCGGGGGTTATGTAGAGACGCTGCTGCCGTGTAAGTCGGGTATTTAGCCTTTAAATCCACGATATTGACAATGTCAGTTGCCGCCGTTCCCTCACCACTACTACCGCCAATAATCATGAGTTTTTGGTTTTGTGCCGGTGGTAGCAGCAAACTGGCAGATTGGGCACGGGAGTTTGCCGCTGCCAACCCACCAAATTCACCATACAGAGGCGTTTCCGCGATCGGTTGCCTGGAATCTGTAGGCAGGGTTAGTATGCGTGGAGACACATTATAGTTAGTGTCGAAGTATCCACCCGAATAGAAAACTCTACCATCCTCCAGGAGGAAAAGGTGTGCATACATCCCGAAGTTACTGGTCGCCGGAAAAGCGGTCCAGCTGTTCGTTGGAAAGTTATAAATTTCTGGGATCACGTTGAGATTACCATTTTGATCCAGCCCTGACACCGTTAGGACCCGACCGTTACCTAAGGCAACCTGAGTCGCGTACCAGCGCCCGCCAGCCATTGATGCCACAGTTCTCCATTGCTTAGTGTTCTGCTCAAAGATAAAAGCATCCAATAGGCCACAAAAGTTAGAATTAGCTGTGGTGTATTGTAGGGTACCGCCCGCAACCAGTACATTTCCATTAGGCAGCAGTGACTGACCAGCGCAGAAAATGTCAAGTGGGTTTCCATTTGCATCCACTGGTGTCAGTATCGGGTCAGAAAAGTTTTGGTTTACATAGTCAGCAAGAACACTGCCATTGGTGCGATTTCTCTGAGTTATATCGTTGCTCGAGCCACAGAAGAATAATATGTTAGAGTTTCCATTTGAATCTGGGGGCAATAGAACAGCATTGATAGGCAGTACCGGAGAACGCTTCTGCCATACATCCCATCTGCCCAGAGTAGCTGTATCATTCTGGGCTAGGGCTATGAGCGTCTCAAAGTCAACTTGATTTAAAAGCGTAGCAGGGCGATTTTGCTGAATCACGTTAATTTAATATCTTTTATAAAAAAAAATAGAGGCTACTTGATTAAAAGCGACCATGGATGTAAAAGTGCTTCACGGTTCCTATTCTCAAAGTTGTCATCTTATTATCAATGGTAAGATATTTCAGTGTAAGCGTAAGTTTTTATGGCGACACCTCTACTCCTTTCCCTGTAATATAGACTTCATCAACCAAGCCCTGCAACTTCTTTTTTGCAAAAGTAACAAGCTACCACCAGCCAGAAATTAATTTTTTAAAAACGGAAATCAATCTGTGGTTTTATCCTTGCTGCACGAACTCACAGACGGAGACACTGGAGGTTACAATTTATGGGCGAAGGCAGGAAGGAAACTAAGGTGGATTGAACCTACGGTAGTTTTGGGCAATAAAGAAAATGGCATGCAGTGATTTTACGCTCTTAACAGTAAAGTCAGATTTTAGTCTATCTTTCAACGAAACAATAGACATTTTTGCAGACGTGGAAAAAATTCCACCTTCTACTCGACTATCAGAAACCTTGGTAGAGGCACTTCCACTTGCGATCGCGATCAGTTCAGAAAAAGCACGGTCTGAATTAATCATCACTCCTATATTGCTAGAAGTACGGCGGCAGGCAAATTATTCAGTAAAGACCGATATATGGAGTTGTTACAACAGGAACAAACTGGAAGTTCTTAAAACTAGCAGACTCAATCCTGTTTATCGACATACGTGAATACTACATTAACCAGATTGACTTGATACTGGGAATCTTAGCAACTACTCTCAAATGAGATTTAAATGGTTGGAGGTGTTCTAAAGCTTTTTTTCCTTTGTTGCTCCCATGAAGGTGCTCATTGTCCTTCTGGGAATGTAATTTCAAATTCGGCTCCACCATTGGTGTTCAGCTCAATAGTACCTTCTAGCTGATTGGTTAAAGCATTGACTAATTGCAAACCTAGTGAGGACGTATTCCTAAAGTCAATATCTGGGGGGAAGCCGATGCCATTGTCACGGATAACAAGTGTATATTTATTATCACTAGTTGGATGGAATTCAATCCTGATCTCACCGGAATGGCCAGCGGGAAAAGCATGCTTGAAGCAATTTAAAACAAGTTCGTTGATAATCAAACCACAAGGAATTGCTGAACCAATATTCAAAAATACCTGCTCCAGCTTGAGGTTAAGGGTAATTACAGATGAATCAAATTGGTATGAATTAAAAATACTATATACTAAATCTTGGATGTAATCAGCAAATTCAATCCGCGCCAGGTCGTTAGATTGATACAGTTTCTCGTGGATAAGAGCCATTGATTCAACTCGGTTCTGGCTCACCTTGAATAAATTTATGCATTGTTTCTCGTTGATATGCTCAGACTGAAGATTGAGCAAACTGGAAATGATCTGCAAATTGTTTTTGACTCGATGGTGAATTTCTTTCAATAGCACTTCTTTTTCTTGGAGCGATAATAGGAGCTGCTCTTGAGTCCGCTTCTGGTCATCAATGTCCGTGAATGTCCCAACCCACAGAACGATGTTCCCGTCCGAATCCCTCATTGGCAGTGCTCGGCCTAGGTGCCAGCGGTAGGCTCCGTCCATAGCGCGTTTGAAGCGCGACTCAATTTGGTAACTAGAGCCGGTCTCAAGGGCCTTCGTCCACTGATCGAGACACCGCTCTTGGTCGTCCGCATGTAACACTGACTGCCACTCCCAGTTTTGGGTCTGCTCAAACGTCATTCCGGTATAGTCGTACCATCGCTGGTTATAGTAATCTACAGGACTACCAGGCTGGGCTGTCCAGACAATCTGCGGCATGCCATCTGCTAGAAAGCGGTAGCGTTGCTCACTCTGGCGCAGGGCTGACTCTGCTTGCTTGCGTTCAGAGATGTCTTCGACAACGGCAATGAAATACTTCGGCTCCCCTAAAGTATCATGTACGAGCGACACGGTTATATTACTCCAGACGTGGTCAGCATCCTTGCGAAGATAGCGCTTCTCCATCGAGTAAGTCTGGATTTCAGCCGCTAATATTTGGCGAACGTACTCTAGATCAGTATCGAGGTCATTAGGGTGGGTAATGGCCTGAAAAGTGTGAGACTGCAGCTCCTGTTGCGTATAACCAAGAATGTCGCAAAGTTTTTGGTTGACCAGTAGAAACCTTCCATCTATAGCCACATGGGCGATGCCCACAGCCGCCTGATTGAAGGTGGCCCGGAATCGCTCCTCGCTCGCTCTTCTCTCTGACTCAGCTTGCTGGCGCGAGGTAATTTCGGTTCTTAATTCCTGATTAGCTTTCGTCAGTTCTGCGGTACGTTCCCGCACCCGTATTTCTAACTCGTCGTGAGCTTTTTGTAGTGCTGACTCAGCCTGCTTACGCTGAATAATTTGCTCTGCCATTTGTTGGTTGGCGACTGCAAGTTGGGTTGCTTGTCTTTTGATCTCCTCTGTTTTCCTAAAAATATCAACAAATACCTCTACCTTTGATTGCAATATTTCTGGTATAACTGGCTTAAATAGGTAATCTACCGCCCCCATTTCATAGCCAGTCACAACGCGCTCCTCGCTTTTATCAATCGCAGTCAGAAAAATAATCGGCGTGTGGCGCGTTCGTTTGCGATCTCGAATAATTGCGGCTGCCTCAAAGCCATCCATTCCCGGCATCTGTACATCCATTAGAATTACCGCGAAATTATGATGAAGTACGCATTTTAGAGCCTCTTCGCCAGAGAGAGCTTTCACCAGGTTATAGCTTGGTGTTTCAAGAATTGCCCCCAGTGCCAACAGATTTTCTGGGTGGTCATCTACTAAAAGAATGTGGATTTTATCTGGTAAGAACATATTTTTATAACTTCTACTTTAGAATCCGAATTTGAGCTAATGACAAAGCTTATGAGTGATTGTTATCAGCTAGCTTAATCAAGCAGGAGGCAATTTTTCTAAGGGTCAGAATATAGTCTATTTGGGTAGCTGCAATCGCAGCGGTGGGCATGGGGTCGCTTTGGGCCTCAGTCGGCTCTTGAACAATTGCCAATCCGCCTCTTTTCTTTAAAGCGGCTAGACCTTGAGCTCCATCATGGTTAGCTCCGGTTAAAACTACACCGATAGCTCGATTGGTATAGGCATCAGCAGCTGACTCGAATAGTAAATTAATTGAAGGACGCGAATAAAGCACTGGCGCTTCAGTAGAGAGAGCAAAGTTACCCGGTTCTACTAGCAAGTGATAATCAGCAGGAGCCAGGTAGACGTGTCCGGGGGCGATCGCATATTTGTCTTCTGCCTCTAACACTGGCAACAGGCTGTGCCGTTGTAGCAACTCACAGAGCAAATCCCCTGCATTTGGGTGACGATGCTGGGCAATTGCGATCGCCAACGGAAAATCTTTGGGCAAACCTGAGAGCAAGATTTCCATTGCCTTTAGTCCTCCCCATGATGTGCCAATCACAACCAGTTCAAATACCATGCCACGTAACAATTAAAAAATGTTTCAGGATTTGCGATACAGCTTTTCACGGTAACCGTTCACGGGGGGGGTTACAAAAAAACCAGACATTAAGCTCTGGCCGTCAACTAGGTCATTCTAGGCGCTCTCGCGTGATCTTCAATACACGGCCAGAGCTTAATGTCCGGGAAAAATCTAGGGGGTACGTCATGCGCATGAACTTCAAAACCTTGCTAAGCAAAAGCTTTAGAACTTATGCACATATAAACAGCCTCCCTAAAATGTCTATTAGACAATTGGCAAACCAGTATAGCAGTTTTAACTACTCACAATTATCTAGGAAAAATTAAATCTAGGCTGGTTTTCGTACTGATTACATGTGATTTCATAGCGGGAACTTTTTTACCCCCCCCCTGAACGGTTACTTTTCACGGCTCACTAATTCTTCATAATGTTGAGCGCAGGAAGTAATCATAACAGACTCTTGACGACCTAGTCCTAGAATGCCGAACTTAACAAGGCTATCGTAAAAAAGGGTTTGAACTCGCTCCTGGAGTGTTCTATTGAAATATATGAGGACGTTACGGCACAAAATCACATTGAACTCGTTAAAGGAACCATCTACTGCTAAATTGTGTTGAGAAAAAACCAGGTTTTGTTTCAGCGATGAACTAAAAATCGCATGCTCATAACCAGAAGTGTAGTACTCAGAAAAAGACCTGCTCCCGCCTGCTTGCTGATAATTATGCGTGTATTCCTGCATCCGTTTTAAGGAAAAAATTCCTGACTTCGCTTGCTCTAAGACTGCTGCATCCATGTCCGTTGCGTAAATTCGGCAGCGGTCATACAAACCTTCTTCTTGCAGCAATATCGCCATTGAGTATACCTCTTCACCAGTGGAGCATCCAGCGTGCCAAATCCGAATGAACGGATAGGTTTTTAACAGCGGCACGATCAGACTGCGAAATGCCAAGTAAAAGCTGGGATCGCGAAACATGGCAGTCACATTGACAGAAATCATCAGCAAAAAGTGCTCCAGACAATCTCTGTGATGCAACAGCTTCTCCTGAAGTCCAGATACAGTCGTCAACCCTTCTGCCCGGATCACATTCCAAATCCGCCGCTTGAGCGAAGCTGGAGCATAGTTGCGAAAGTCATATCCATAGTGACGAAACACAGCTTCCAAAAGTAACTCAACTTCAAGAGTTTCTAGTTCTAGTTCGTAATTAATCATTCCCACCCATTCTATAAGTCAAAAAAAAGACTTTGAATTCACTCTAGGCAATCGTTTCACGCTTCACATTCTCCTCTCCTGACTCGGAGACTCCTATAAAGCTTATTACCGATACAGCCAGACTCTCAACAATGAGAGTAACTGCTCAGCATCTACAGGTTTGGTGATATAGTCTGATGCACCTGCTTCGAGGCACTTTTCGCGATCGCCCTTCATCGCTTTAGCAGTGAGCGCCACAATTGGTAAAGAGCGAAACTTAGTTTCTTGGCGAATCGCACGCATCGTCTCGTAGCCGTCCATTTCTGGCATCATAATATCCATCAAAATTGCACTGACATCAGGAGTGCTTTGCAACAGAGCAATGCCTTTATGACCATTTTCAGCAAACACAACTTCCATTTCATGCTCCTCTAGGATGCTAGTGAGGGCAAAGATATTGCGGACATCATCATCCACAATCAAGATCTTCTTACCCGCTAGCACAGGCTCTTGCTGGCGGAGTTGCTCCAAGATTTGCTGTTTGGCTGACGGGAGATTGGACTGGACACGGTGCAAGAACAAAGCCGTCTCATCCAGAAGCCGCTCTGGTGACTTAACATCTTTAATAATGATTGCCTTAGTCACTCGCCTGAGTTCGGTCTCCTCTTGCTCGGTCAACTTCTTGCCCGTATAGATGATGATTGGTAAAGATGTACGACTCTCGCCAATGCCCATGTGCTGTTCGATTTGCTCAATCAGTTCAAAACCACTCATGTCTGGCAGTCCTAAATCAAGCACGATACAGTCAAATGGTTCAGCTTTGAGGAATGCTAGTGCCTGTGCCCCTGTACCAACAGTGGTTGTGTGAATATCCCCATTGCCGAGCAATTCTACAATACTCTGACGCTGAGCAACGTTATCATCGATCACTAGCAGCTTCTTGACGGGGCGTTCTACAAACCCTTGGATGTTGGTTAATGCCGCAGTCAGGGCTTCTTGACTGGCAGGCTTTTGTAGATGGGCAATCGCCCCCTGTTGCAAGCTCCGTTGCCGTTTCTCTTGACCAGAGACAACATGAACCGGAATGTGCCGTGTCTGTGGATCGTGCTTCAAGCGGTCTAATACTGTCCAGCCATCCATTACAGGCAACCCAATATCTAGCATAATCGCGGTAGGCCCGAATTTCTGTGCTAACGCTAACCCTGTATCACCCTGCAAAGCCACAATCCCCTTAAAACCCTTCTGCCGCGCCATATCCAGCAGAATCCGCGCAAATTTGACATCATCTTCTAGAATCAACAGTGTGCGATCTCCTGATTGGATTGTGTTGCGATCGTCTACAACCTGCTCATTCTCATTTGAGTCAACTACGTCTGACGTGCGCGAATGTGGTACTGTAGATATAATCGGGGTGCTTATTGTGTACAAATCCCGATTAGGGATGATTTTTTCAATCTCTTGCCCCTTACTTACTGACTCTGCCGGTAAATAAAGCGTAAACGTGCTCCCTTCCCCTGGGGTACTACCCAAGCGAATTTCACCATTGAGTAAATGGGCAATTTCACGACTAATCGACAAGCCTAAACCTGTGCCACCGTATTGACGACTGGTGGTACCATCGGCTTGCTGGAATGCCTCAAAGATGACCTTTTGTTTGTTGGTAGGAATGCCGATTCCGGTGTCACTGACCGCAAAAGCGATCGCACCGCCAGCACGATTGAGCATTTCTCGTTCAGGACTCCACCCTTGCGTCACCAAGTCTACCCGCAAGCTGACCTGACCTTGAGATGTGAACTTAAAGGCATTGGAAAGTAAATTCTTCAGGACTTGCTGTAAACGTTTCCCGTCTGTGTAAATCGCCCTCGGTAGGTTGGTGCCAAATGCAATTGTGAAATCAAGTCCTTTGCTGTTCGCCACTTGTCGGAAGTTACGCTCGATGTCATTTCGCAGAGTCGTGAACACCAACTCGCTGATTTCGACCGTTATTGTGCCAGACTCAATCTTGGCAAGGTCAAGGATTTCGTTGATCAGGTTCAACAGGTCTGTACCTGCCCCGTAAATGGTACTAGCGTATTCCACCTGCTTTGTGCTCAAGTTAGCTTCTTTGTTATCAGATAGCAATTTAGACAAGATTAACAGGCTATTGAGAGGCGTCCGCAATTCGTGGGACATGTTCGCTAAAAACTCAGACTTATACTTGGATGTTAAAGATAGCTGCTCGGCTTTCTCCTCTAAAGCTGCTTTTGTCTGTTGAATCTCTCTGTTTTTGTGCTCTACTTCCCGGTTTTGCTTTAACAGCAAATCTGCCTTCTCTTCGAGTTCTTCATTGCTCTGCCGCAGTTCTTCTTGTTGCGCTTGCAGTTCTTCTGACTGCTCCTGAGATTCTGCTAGTAACTGCTGAATTTGGGTACGGGAACGGGCAGAATTGAAGGCGAGCGCAATTCCTTCAGCAGTTTGGTTGAGAAAATCGATGTGGGCATCTGTAATCTCCTGAAAGGAACCCAGTTCAATTACCCCCTCTACTACATCTCGATCCACCAAGGGGACGACAATTAGATTGCGTGGAACCGCTTCACCAAGTCCAGAAGTAACGGCAACGTAGTCACTTGGAATATTTGTAATCAGAATATTTTTCTTTTCTAACACCGCCTGTCCAACGATGCCTTCACCCGACTTAAATCCATTCGACAAGTTCTTACGTTTAGTATAGGCGTAGCTGCCAACTAATCTAAATTCTTGGTGTTCATCTTTTAAGTAAAGTGCTCCTACTTTGGCATTCAAACGAGTCGCAATATAACTGATTATTTTTTGAGATAATGCAATCATTTCCTGCTCACCACGCAGTTTGTTATTCAATTCTGTTTGACCTGTTCTCAACCAGCTTTCTCGTTGGTTTTGCGTGGTTGATTCTCTCAAAGTTTTTGTCATGTTAGAAAAAGCAAATACCAGCTCATCTCGCTCAGAACGGGGTGCAATTTCTGCGCTGTAATTTCCCTGAGCAATTTTTTTTGTTTGTTCTAGAATTGCTAAGAAAGAAGACAACATTTGATTTAAAGAAACTGATAATTGTCCGATCTCATCATTTGAATCGACTGGTAGAGGGGCAGGAAAATCACCAACTGAAATTCTTTCGGCAAACTTAACCATTGGCGGAAATCTCAGCAATTTTTCATCTGATATTCTGCGCTCCTTTAAGTAGTTACCAAGGAAGTAATAACTCAGGATGAGGAAGACAAAAATCAGCAAAGTCAAAACTAAAAAGAATTGAGTTGTAAGGATTCAGGTGATCCAAACCCTTACTAGACAAGGGTTTCAGCTCTGGAGATTAAGGCTAAATTGTTAGTTGTTCTCAATAAACAACGAAAAATCAGCGTTTCAGCAATCGCTATTGATAATAAGAATAATCGAGATTTTCGTCGAAAGCATTGCCGGAAAAGCATTTGAGACATTTCCAGATGACCTGAATCCTTACATTGAGTTGTATTGTTTACACTCGCTTTCGAGTCCTGATACCTGCGCTGCAACAGGTTATTCTCTTCTGCCTTCATCTCTAAGATTACTTGGCGGATGTCGTCCTTGAGTCGCTTACCTTTACGTAAGGATTCAGGTCATGGGGAAATGACTGAAAAGCTTTTCCCGTAAAGGTTTGTCGGAAAATCCATCTGGTTCTAATTTTCAATAAGAATCGGTGGAATGGCCATTTTTCGTTGCTTGTTGAGAATATCAACTTATTTATTCTAGAAGTACGGATTTGAAATGCCATCCAGGCAAGGGTTTCAACCACCTGAATCCTTACACCTTTACCTGCTGCAACCAATGCCTGTGCAGCAAGTAATCCTTTGTTTCTTCGTAATTCAGTCGTTTCTTCTAGTACAGCAAGTCTACTCTTAACCAAAGGCTCAATCACATCGATCCGTTGCTGCTGCGCGAGATTATCCCGTGTTAGTTTCCTGAGTCGCTCAATGTTTTGAGCGACTGCCGTAACCGCAGTTTGATACTGTTCTAGGTAGGTTTCATCTCCCGTGAGCAGATAATTGCGTTCCTCAGCCCCAGCCTCAGTCATCTGAAATCGAAAACTATCAAGTTCCGACAAGACTTGGTGGGTGTGTTCCACCCACTCAGCAGTCTCATCCAGTTTAGTTGTGGTGCGGTACGAGACAACTCCAACACTGGCTGCGATCGCCAACACCAAACCCAGTCCTGCTATTAGCTTTCTTTCAATAGACCAATTCATCTGGTGTGCCTACCATTGATTATTAATTTTTAGACCTTAAGACAGGCAAATCCTTTAAAAAGTTGTGTAATAGAGAATCCAATTAAACTTACACAACACAATTACCCAAGAAATCTAACACTAAATTTCTTGTGTGTCCAAGCGTAGTTTTACTGAGAAATCAAGCTGGGTTTACGCGGGCTGCAAGATAACTTCAGTGAATACACGGTGGTGCAATCCCGGTGGGCAAATTAAAGCCTTTCAGCTTAGTATAGTTGGCGCTGCTCAATCTACAGTTGCGAAGTGTTCTGAGCGATACGAAACTGATTGACAACGCGATCAAGTCCTACTGCATGTGAGGCTTTGAACAGTAAGCGATCGCCCGGTTGTACAAATGCCTTCAAACGCTCTACCAAAGCGGCATGGCTGGAAAAGCACTCAGCCTTGAGCCCAGCAGCGCCGGTAGCAATCGCCTCTGCATCTGGGCTATCAACCAAAATCAGCAGAGCATCCAGATTTAACTCGCGCGCACCTGCTCCCACTTGCCGGTGGAATTGTGGCGATCGTTCTCCCAATTCCTTCATCGCCCCGAGAACCGCAATATGTCGCCTACCTTGCGTCTGAGCCAACAGCTGCAAAGACGCCAGCATAGATTCTAGTCCAGCATTATAAGTTTCATCTAAGATAACTATATCATTGGGCAACTCGTAGCGCTGCGATCGCCCTGCTGGAAGATTAACGATTAGACCAGCTGCTAGGCATGACCAATCAATCTGGAGAACCTTTGCCACCGCCAGAGCTGCCATGAAATTAGCAGCATTGTGACGACCTGGTAGAGGTAAAGGCAGTTGCATTCCTTCCACATATATAGTATCATTATTATTAACCTGGCCTTGTAGATCGCCACCTTCTAGACCATAGGTCAAAGTTTCCCCATGCCAAACCGTTTTAGCTGTGGCGATTAATCGGGAGTTGTCGTGGTTGAGAATGGCAACGCCAGTGGGAGGCATTTCGGCTAGCAACTCGCACTTTGCCCTTGCGATCGCCTCTTCTGACCCCAAGCGACCAATATGAGCGGTTCCCACATTAGTAATCAGCCCAATCGTCGGACTCGCCATCTGAGCCAAAAGGGCAATCTCTCCCTTGGCCCGCATCCCCATTTCAATCACAGCGTAGTCATGTGATCCGAGTTCCAACAGAGTTTTAGGGACACCGATTTGATTATTGTAATTCGCCTCAGTTTTCAACACACACCCCTGAGTCGCCAACACTGCCGCAATCAACTCCTTGGTTGTGGTTTTACCCACAGAGCCAGTTACAGCAATTACTGGGATAGTGAACTGCTGACGCCACCAGCTGGCTATTTTCTGGTAAGCTTGTAGGGTGTCTGCCACCTGTAATTGCGGTATCGGCAGCGGCAATGGGTGATCAGTAATGGCTGCTATTGCTCCTTTCTCTATCGCCACTGGGACAAATTCATGCCCATCAAACTTCTCACCGCGTAGAGCTACAAACACTTTACCGGCAATAGAACCGCGCGTGTCAGTGGTGATGCCGCTTGCCTGTAATCCTAAGGTAGGGTCACAGTTGAGCGGCATTTTACCTAGAACTTGAGCCAGCTGAGTTAATGTGGCAATACAAGGCATACTGCTAGGCGTCAAAATTCCCAACGATTTGTGCGATCAAGAGCGAGATAATATGACTGTTTTAGCTTGGGCATTCAGCAACAGTTTACCATTGGCATCCACACTAAAGTCTGTTCCTAGCATGCATCCCTTGCCAATCAGCCGCTTGTAAAAATGGGCTAAAAATATTTGTTTAATTTCCTGCATCACATCAATTGGAATAAGATGTTCTAGAGTCCATAATACGGAGTCGGTGTCAAACCAAATCACACGCTCTATACTCACGAGCATTACACCTGCCACCGCTTCAACTGTGAGTTGAGTTTTCAAATGACCGATCAGGTCTTTCCCGATCTGTGAGTTACGGGTCATCATCGCTCTAGCCATCTTTCCGACTTCTGTTTCTAAATCTAAGCAGCTCATACCTGGTGTTTCCTTCTTTGCAATAGCGCTCAGGGAACAGCGGTAAGCTACCCTACCCCACAGCAACGGGATTATCCTCCGAAGTCAGGGGAACGGCAACGCTTAGCTTATGAAGAGCGCAGTTCAGCTAAGTATAGCTGAAGCCAGATAACAATATGTCCAAGGGAGGATGTCACTTTTTATAATCTAAGTAATACTAAATATAAGTAATACCCGTATCCAGTCTTAGAAAAAGCCAATAAATGCCAACCTGCTGGTTTTTCCCTACAAACCAGCGGGTCTATTCGTCACAGACGAACCTAAGTATAAATATCAAAGATTCCTGACAGCCGCGAGCACGTAGGGTGCGTGTAAACGCGCTCGTTTTAGCCGTCAGCCGCCAGCGGACCTCCAGCCGTGGGCGCGAAGGGGAAAATCAAAGCCCACGCACTTCTTCCAGAGTTTCAATCACTGCTAATCCAACGATAGAAGCTACGAGTAACAGGATAACTGGTGCCGTATAGGCAAAAGCAAGTGTGTGAAGAGCTGTTTCAAACAAACCGTCAGTAGTCATGGCTTGGCCTCCTTGGCCTTATGCTGTCACTAGTATTCCTTCAAGCGCTTTCTATAAAGTTCCAGATGGGGATGACAAACGCGACGAGATTCTCCTACAGAGTACGCGCCCAACTGGCCTTGTATCACTATTGCAGCCTTCTGGCACTAAGTTGACTGCTTGATTCACAAAGCGCTCAGGGATACCAGTAAGCCATCGTAACACTAACTAGACACCTGGAATTAAGAAAAAGCGAACCGAATCCGTAAAAGTCGAAAGCCTACTAGTTAAAATAAACACTGCTCAATCGTTGCCACAACCGACTGGGACAGCGCCGAGAAATCGTAGCCACCTTCGAGACCAAAAACAATTCGACGAGTCACCTGCAGACAATATCCAGTAAACAGGCCAAAATCTTTCGGTTTTAGATTAATACTTGCCAAAGGGTCAGCTGCATTGGCATCGTAACCAGCACTCACAATCAGCAAATCCGGTTGAAACTCGAGCAAGAACGGTACAGCCTGAGACTCAAATGCCGACTTGTACTCAGACACTGTGCTGCCAGAAGACATTGGTAAATTCAGCACATTATTGTGCGCTCCCCGCTCATCCGCATAACCTGTACCCGGATAGCCGGGGAACTGATGCAGCGAACAATAGGCTATTTGGGGATTGTTTTCCACAATAGATTGTGTACCGTTGCCGTGATGCACATCCCAATCAAGAATGCCTACGCGGTTGATTCCCGGTTTTTCCAGGGCGTAGTAGGCGGCGATCGCAGCATTGGAAAACAAGCAAAACCCCATGCCGCGATCGACTAAAGCGTGGTGTCCAGGAGGACGAGTCAACGCCAAAGCCGGGTGCTCCGTCGCCAGCACTTGATCAACCCCATCCAACCAGGCACTCACTGCTAGCAATGCCACATCATAACTGCGGGGTGAAACCGGCGTATCCCCATCCAGATAACCGCCGCCACTCTGGGAGAGTCGCCCAAGGGTTTTGATGTAGTCTTGGGAGTGGACTCGTTCTACAGATGCCACCACCCTTGTTTGTTCAACTGGGGTGGGCGATCGCCACTCAATTTGGTCAGCAAAAGTAGCCGCTTTGAGAGCAATGGCGATCGCGCTCAACCGTTCAGGCTTCTCTGGATGGAAACTACCAGTTTTGTGCTCGAGAAACTCATCCGAGTAAATAACAGGAAACATAGTTGGAGTTGGATGCTCTGCTCGGTTGTTGGATGCTTTGCTGGAATTGTAGCCTTTAGTCGTCTCGACGCAAATCGTCCCTCAAACCCTCTCCTTCATTGAGCATTTCAGGTGCCACAGCAGGGTTACTCAGAAGTTCCTCTGGATCGAGTTCCATCAGAACGTCGTCTATAGCAGGAGGCTGTTTGATCTTTTGAATAGCCGCCTCAACTTCTGGCGTTACTGGATCGACTTGTTCATTCATAGTTTCTTCTTGACTGGAATCTGTTTCGCCGCTCATGAGTCTTTCCCCAAGCCAGCTGGACTTATACGCCTGAGCTTAAACTCCTCTGTAGTCAAGCACACACTATCTTGGGGCTGAAATTGGCAGAGTATATCACCTATATCATAGAAAAAGTAAATATGTATGTATTTTTCGTTTCACTCCCCTCACTAGGATACCAGTGCTACCAAAAAAGCCCCACACCAGCGATCAAAACGGAAGTTTTGGGGAGGCAGAGCCACACCCCAAACTTCCTCCTCAATCTTGGAGATTCCCTCGACTTTCTAGCCTGGCAGTGCGTAATCCTCTGGTGATTTCACACTGGGTTCTACGCTGGGCTATCGTCGGTATTGTGAGTGGACTATTCGCTGCGTTGTACTGGAATGTCCTGGCACTGATGACTCACGGGCTGCAAGTGTTTGAGGGTCCTAGCCTACTGATAATAATGCCAATAGCCGGTTTGGTCATTGGCCTCGTGATTCATTTACTAGGGAATCCCGGTGAAATCGCGGTAATTGTCGATAATATCCATTTTCGCGGCGGGCGCCTTGATGCTCGCAAAAATCCTTCAATGATTTTGACCTCTCTCGTAGGCATATCGGCAGGAGGGAGTGCTGGTCCAGAAGCACCTCTGGTACAGGTAACAGGATCATTTGGCACCTGGTTTGCTGGGCGGATGGGAATTGAGGGTGAAAACCTCCGCTCCATGAGTATTGCGGGTATGGCTGCGGGTTTCACTGCCCTGTTTGGCGCACCCCTTGGCGGTGCCATGTTCGCCCTCGAGATTTTGCACCATCAACACGTTTTGGAGTACTACGAGGCACTGATGCCAGCTATTGTCTCGAGTTGCGCTAGTTACATAGTTTATACGATGATTACACACCTGGGGATTGCACCGGCATGGCATTTCCCCCAGTACCGCTTAGAGAACATCGACGATTTTGCTTTGGCTATCCTGTTCGGCATTATAGGAGCCATGGTTGGATGGGTGTTCATGGCCATTTTTCGAGCCTGCGATCGCTTGTTTGTCCGCCTTCCAGGACCAATTTATCTGCGGACAACACTTGCTGGGTTGGCACTAGGCATCATAGCGGCATTCTTGCCCCTGACCCGTTATTTTGGAGACGAACAGTTAAACGAAGTCATTAATACCAGCTTTCCTGCTGTTTTCCTCTTGACTGTTGCAGGTGCCAAATTGGCTTCTATCAGTTTTACGGTCACGGGTGGATGGCGTGGTGGGTTTATCATTCCACTCTTTTTCACTGGCGCCTGTATAGGAAAAGCAATCGCCGCCATCATCCCTGGAGTGCATCCTGTCCTTGCCATGATCTGTACAATGGCGGCTCTCAATTCAGCAGTGACGCGAACACCTGTGAGTACAACTTTACTGTTGTCGAAACTGACCGGCTTCAGTCCCTTGACACCAATCCTCTTTGCTAGTTTAATTGGATTTTTTCTCGCGCCCAAAGCTCCATTGATTAAATCTCAGCTCAAGTCTCAGCCGGAAGCGATCGCTGAGTAAATTTCTCCCCTATAAACGATTTTAGACCCGAACGCAACTCGGCTTCTTTTCGCACTTACTACCGCGTCAAACGGGGGTTATTTGTTGTCAACAAGACTATTTTAACATATTCACCTCAGATGTTCCGGCATTTTCCGACATTTGCCTAAATTCCGATTGAATGGTTTTCATACCAACCAAAGAAATGGCAAAATATGATAGAATATCAATACAATTTAGACCTTAATGGAACCTAGGCGGAATAAATTCAAACAATTGGGTTTTATCTGCCAAAATTCTACAGTTTTGGAGTTTGTTCACAAGTATGACCACTTCCCAGGAGCGGATTATCCCTACAGATCTGCGGAACGAGATGTCCCGGTCTTACCTGGAATACGCCATGAGCGTGATTGTGGGTCGGGCGCTTCCAGATGCAAGGGATGGTCTAAAACCGGTACATCGGCGCATTCTCTACGCCATGCACGAGCTTGGCTTGACAGCAGACCGCCCATTTCGTAAGTGCGCCCGTGTGGTGGGGGAAGTGCTGGGGAAATATCACCCCCACGGGGACACAGCGGTGTATGACGCCCTAGTGAGGATGGCGCAGGATTTTTCCATGCGATCGCCCTTAATCAACGGGCATGGCAACTTTGGTTCCGTGGACAATGACCCACCGGCGGCGATGAGGTATACCGAGTGCCGCTTGCAATCGCTCACAGGCGAGGCTCTGCTGCGCGATATTGAAGCGGAAACTGTAGACTTTACCGATAACTTCGACGGCTCCCAGCAAGAACCGTTGGTATTACCTGCACGTATACCTCAGTTATTGCTCAATGGCTCATCTGGAATTGCCGTGGGTATGGCGACAAACATCCCACCCCACAATTTGGGCGAGTTGATTGATGGCTTGGTAGCGCTAATCCACAATCCCGAACTCACAGATATAGATCTGGTGGAGTATATACCCGGTCCTGACTTTCCGACTGGGGCGCAAATATTAGGCACAACAGGGATTAGGGAAGCTTATACTACTGGTCGTGGTTCGATCACGATGCGGGGGGTGGCTGCAATTGAAACCCTTGAACAACGGGGTCGCCCCGACCGAGAAGCGATTATCATTACCGAGCTGCCCTACCAAACCAACAAGGCGGCGCTGATTGAAAAGATCGCAGAGATGGTCAACGACAAGAGGCTGGAGGGGATTTCAGATATTCGGGATGAAAGCGATCGCGATGGAATGCGGATTGTGATCGAGCTCAAGCGCGATGCCTATCCCAGGGTGGTGTTGAACAACCTCTACAAGCAGACGCCAGTACAGGCAAACTTTGGGGCGAATATGCTGGCTCTGGTAAACGGGGAACCCCAGCTGCTGAGTCTGAAGCATTTCCTGAGTGTGTTCCTGGATTTCCGCATTGAAGCGATTACGCGGCGCACACGCTACGAACTGCGTAAAGCAGAGGAACGAGATCATCTGCTCCAGGGGCTATTGATTGCACTGTTAAACCTGGATGCGATCATTAACCTGATCCGCCACGCTGCCGACGCTCCCACCGCGCGTCAGGAGTTGATAGCTTCCTATGGTCTTTCGGAAGCGCAAGCAGATGCGATCTTGCAGATGCAGCTGCGGCGTCTGACGGCGCTGGAAGCAGACAAGATTCGGCAGGAACACGATGATTTACAGGTGCAGATTAGGGATTTGCAAGACATTTTGGCGCGGCGTGAGCGCATACTAGAAATCATTGAAACTGAAGTTAACCAGCTCAAAACCACCCACGCGACGCCGCGACGGACAGTAATTCAACCGGCTGAAGGTGAGTTTGACGATTCTGACCTGATCGCTAATGAAAAAGCGGTGATTCTGCTGACAGAGCAGGGTTATATCAAACGCATGCCGGTCAACTCTTTTGAGGCGCAAAGCCGGGCGACTCGCGGTAAGGCAGGTGCCCGAGTGAAAGAGGATGATGGGGTCGAGCACTTCTTAACTTGCTGTGACCATGACAGTGTTCTATTTTTCAGCGATCGGGGTGTAGTTTACTGCCTGAAGGCGTATCAAATCCCAGCTGGTTCACGCACCAGTAGGGGGATGCCAATTGTGCAGATGCTGCCGATTCCACGGGATGAGAAAATCACCTCGGTTGTACCAGTCAGCGAGTTCAGCAACGATGAATATCTGGTAATGCTGACCAAGGGCGGCTACATCAAAAAGACCGAACTGGCGGCTTTTAGCAACATCCGAGCAAATGGGTTGATTGCCATTTGCCTAGAAGAAGGTGACCAGTTGAGATGGGTGCGACGTGCTAGGGTTGAAGACAGCATCATCATTGGCTCTCGTAATGGCATGGTGATTCACTTTAGAACCAACCACGATCAATTGCGTCCCTTGGGTAGAGCCACGCGGGGCGTCAGGGCAATGGCTCTGCGCAACAGCGATGAACTGATTGGGTTAGATATTTTGCCCAGTCAAATTGTTAACAACATCGTCGAGGCAGATGAATCGGAGCCATTGGAGGAAACCCAGCTGGAAGTTGGGAGTCAAGGGCCGTGGGTGCTGGTGATTACAATGGGGGGATACGGCAAGCGGGTGCCGGTATCTCAGTTCCGGCTACAAAATCGAGCTGGAATGGGTTTATTGGCTACCAAGTTTCGCAAAGCAAAAGACCATCTGGCGGCGTTACGAGTGGTGAATGGAGATGATGAACTGATGATGGTGACGAGTCGCGGCATCATTATCCGTCAGGCGGTAGATGCGATTTCTCCCCAGTCCCGGATGGCAACCGGAGTGCGAGTGCAGCGTCTGGATGAAGATGACGCGATCGCGGCTGTGGCTTTGGTTCCCCCAGATACTGGTGATGAGGAAGAGTCTGAATAAGGAGAGGGGGAGAGGGGGAGAG
>CAXUIG010000048.1:0-22174 GCA_964250845.1 uncultured bacterium
CACAGCTTACAGAGGGCTTAGCTTTCTAATTTTTTACATCGAACTCAGGTAAACAGCTTGCGGCTTTCGCTAATTGGGTGTACATTGGGAATACAAAAGGAGAAGATTATGCTTCAGCCAGGTAGCGGTACGCCAAAATAGAAGCGGCTTTCGATTCGGGCGACGGAGCCGGAAAAAGCGATACTGGCGCAAGCGGCGCGAGCGAGACGCACGAATGTAAGCCAGTTTGTGCTGCAAGCGTCCCTTGACGCCGCACACGCCATTCTGGTGGATCAGACCGAGTTTCGCCTGCCGCCCGGCCAGTGGGAAACGTTCTGCGAACGTCTTGACGCGCCGCCGAAAGCCATTCCCGAATTGCGGCAACTGTTCAGTGAACCGGAGCCGTTTTAATGCCGGATGGGCCGTTAAACGCGCCTGTCCTGCTTGCCAAAAGCCACGAGATCGCGGGTTTCGATTGCGGCAAGCCGCCGCTCAATGATTTCCTGATCAAATACGCCCTGCAAAATCAGAAGAGCGGCGGAGCCAGAACCTACGTCCTGACACGCGCCGAGCGCGTCATCGGCTATTACAGCCTCGCCCCCGCATCCGTATCGCCAGAGGATGTTCCCGCCCGCATCATCAAAGGACAGGGGCGCTACCCCGTGCCGGTTATCCTGATGGCGCGGTTTGCGGTGGACAGCGGCGAACAGGGGAAAGGCTTGGGCAAAGCCCTGTTCCGCCATGCGCTGCGCCGCGCCCTGGAGGGTGCGGAAACCATCGGCGGACGCGCCTTTCTTGTCCACGCCAAAGACGAGGAAGCCCGCGCCTTTTACCTCAAGTTCGGCATGGAAGAGTCCCCGACCAATCCCTTGCACCTGCTTTTCCTTTTCAAGGACATCCGGCAATCTCTTGGAGTAGCCAGTTCTGACACTTTCACGGTAATTAACCCCATCACATGCTGCTGAGGCAAAAAGTTCACCAACCTTGCATCTTTTAAGTTGGCGACCCAGTCAATTGTGATAAAAATCGCAATTAACTGGGTCAAATCAAATCCGATCTTAACTTATTACCAATTTATGTGATCATCCCAAGAATGATCGCGCTCGGATACGTCAGAAGCGCCAATGAGACCGAAGTTGGTTGAACTCTGCCGTGATTTGGTTGAGCCTGGCGGTTCCTGCCATCTGGCGCAGACGGGGAAAGTCGCGGGTTTCCTCTTGTGAGATGTGAGCGAGTACTGCACTGCGGAATGTTGCGAAGCGGGTGCCCCAGTTCGGATCACTCTTGGACAGTTGGTCAAGTTCGAACAGGAGCACTTTCGCTGTGTCCTGCTGTTGGTAAAGCGTTTGCGCGTCACTTTGCTCATTGGCGATATCCCGGATCGCTGGGTAGATCAGGTTCTCTTCACTCGAGTTGTGGATCGTGAGCACATTTGCCAGTTGCTGCAGTAACTGTGTACGTTGTGTTGGGTTGGACGTTTGCGCGATCTGGGTCATCAAAGTTGTGATCGTGCGATGGTCCTGGATCAGAGTGGTAATGGCATCACTGGCAGTGGCAGGGGTAGGGCTAGGGCTAGGGCTAGGGCTAGGGCTAGGGCTAGGGCTAGGGCTAGGGGCGGTGGTCTTCTGTGCTGCCGCTGGAAGGAGACGCTTCATCGCTACACTAAAGACCGCGCTACCGCCAAAGACAGCGACGAGTCGGCGCCGTGTCATGTGGTTGGAATCGTTCGACATATGTTCTCCGTTAGTAAGCTCCGAATGAGGGTGGGGATTCACCTGAAAACGTAACGATTCAGGTTTAAGATTGAGGAACAAGAGAGGGACGCTTTTGAGAGGTTTAAACCTCTCCACTCTTGCGAGGAAGCACCACTTATTTTACGCTTGGTAACAGCCAAACGCAATCAACTTTCTGCCAGGTTGAAGTCTTGTGGAACTTCAAGGTTCCTTTGAGCAATGGCTAGCTCAATTTTTCCCTGGAGATTCGCCTCGTATGACCAGGTTTTCTAAGGATGTCTGATCATGATTTAGGCTAATCTCACATTTTTACTCTATGGAGTCAATACATTGGCAACAACTGACATCCCTGGAGTAATTTGTGAATTATACCCTCGAATGCTCTGCGGGTCAAAGACAATCTTGACGGGTAACCGTTGCACAATCTTGGTAAAATTGCCTGTGGGTTGACGGATCGAATTGAGCCGTTGCAGCAGGTGGCTCAGTATCTGAATGAGATTCTAGACTCCCATGCGATCAGGTAATCTAAGTGAATCAATCTTGGGCGTGAATATTGCTCCCAGGGCAAGAGAAGATTATGCAGTTAGGACTGTCGCTTGCGCAGTTGCGGCGTTGCTGGCAGCGAAATAAACTTAAGAATCATCGCTTTGACGACAACACCTGCGCATCTTATATCTCTAAAGGATAAGAATACTATCACTATTCTCTGAGAATCTGCTGAAATTAAACTGAATATTCTAAAATAATAAGCTGAGAAAAATCTTTGTTTTATTTCAGGTCAGGTTTATTTTCATCTGTAATTATTTTATTAGTCGGGATGACTCAGAAAGTGATAAGTGCAATTTGTTCAATATTCGTGAACAGCTCAGACCTTATTCAGAAAAAGTCCTCGCACATTTTATACACAAGGAATAAACCAGATGAAACTCACTTCCGTTCTAACAAGTTTTGCCCTAGTCGGTCTGATGACTACTTGGGATGCTCCCCTCAAGGCTATCAATCCGCTGCTGACTCAGGCTTCAGCCCAGGAAATGAAAGACGGCACTAACTTGACTGCTCAACAGAAAATCGCAATGGTCACTAAGAACAAGGGTCAGTTTGGTGGTGGCGATCAGCTACGGCGTTTCTTTTTTGGTGACCTGGAGCCGATCGCCGTCCAGCCAGGTGGGGCAAATATGGTTGTCAACCTTTACAACAAAGCCAACGACATCACCTTTGCCTACTGCGCCACCTATGACGTGGTCGTAGCTGTGAAAACAGGCAAAGTTACCGCATTTTCACCCAGTGAAGTGAAGTAATTGTAGGGATTGAGCACTCAGCAGCACTAGCTTTTAGGACATCACGTATTGGAAGAGGTTTTGTATGGAATTCAGGGATACTCTTGAGCTGCTTCATCCGCTGCTCGTAGTTGTTGTGGTCTTCCCCTTGATTGGCATCGTCGTCAACCGAGCTTTGCAGGTGCGTCAGCGGCGACTGCAATCTGCAAGCGGGGGCAAGAGCAAAATTCCACCCGTCGTCGGACAGGAGCATGTCCAGTTGGGTCGTTGGCTGACGGGAGCGGTAGTAGGAGTTACCTTAGTTGCCTTATTCAACGATATTTTCGGCAATATTTTAGACAAACAGGTCTGGAGGAAAGACGCATTCCAAGTCCTATGGATCGGGCTATTGTTTGCCGCTACCATCGCCTCCCTTGTCCTGCTCTATCGCGCAAAAGAGGGGCGATGGCGTGGGATCTTTGCCACCCTTACCGGGATGGGTTTAGTCGTTCTCGGTTGCCAGGAAGGTGTCTACCGTAAGACAGAAGTGTGGTACGTGTCTCACTACTACTACGGGATTACAGCCGCTCTACTAATGATTTTCGCCCTGGCAATTTTGCCGGAGATTTACAAAGACCGGACAAATCGCTGGCGAAAGGTTCACATCGTGCTGAACTGCTTCGCCCTGTTAATATTTCTGGGACAAGGGATAACCGGGACACAGAACTTGCTGGAGGTTCCCCTTAATTGGCAGGAATCCTACATCCAGAAGCTTTACGAGCTGAAGTGTGAGACTAAGCCTTGCACCATCCAGGCACCACCTGCACCCCAGAAGTCTAAATGAATCTGTCTCCAGTCAAAAACCGAAGCAGTGAATCAGTCAAGTTTGATCAGTAGTATTAGTAAGTGGCTGGAATTAGGACTCATCTTCTTTTGCATCAACACTGTTAGCACTACTGCATTTGCCAATCAGTCTAGTAAGCAAGAGGAAATTCGGAGGTTGAGCGAAAAAGTCAGAAATGCCTGGGTTGCTCGTGACGCCAATGCTCTGGCGCAGATGTTTGCGCCTGAAGGTGAGCTGATTGTGCCAGGGAAACGGTGGCAGGGGCAAGCGAAAATTCGGCAAGAGGTCACCCGTTTCGCTCAGCAGTATTCAGATGTTAAGATTGACATCCAACGGATTATAGTTGAGGGCAATCATGCCGTAGTAGAGTGGTATTACGAAGACACTGAAAAGGCGACTGGCCTTCGCAACCAAGCCGACGATGTCATCGTAATTGATTTCAAAGATGGTAGAATCAGCCGTTGGCGTGAATATTTTGATAATAAGACGCCCGCTCGCAAACTGTAACTCTTATTTTTCCGCCAAACTAACCAAAGAAGCGATCGCGGGACTGCAGTATGTTGAGACTTGACAAGGCAATGCAATTGCATTACTTTGTAAGTCAGAGGCTAAGCAATAGGTTTGGAGGTTGCCATGACTACAATAGATCCTTTGCAATCAGAATCTACCCTCACTGATCGGTATCAGACTACTATCCCCGATACTGTGCGAAAGGCTCTACGCTTAGATAAGCGCGATAAAATTCGTTACACCATTCAGTCGAATGGTCAAGTGATTATATCTCGGGTTAACCAGCCAGAAGATGATCCCGTGCTGGGAGCGTTTCTGGATTTTCTGGCTCGGGACATCAGTGAGAATCCTCAGCGCGTTAAAGCAATTAGCTCCGATTTGGTGGATCATGTTCAGTCTTTGGTTGCCGATGTTGAATTCGACCTTGATACACCGCTGTCTGACGAGGATGAAGAGGATTGTCTACAAGTCAGCCGTTAGTGAGCAATGGGTGGATCATCTTTGCGCATTCGCTTTTTCTCGACCAATTTGAAGAACTTTTGATGCAGGTTGAACGCCTACGTCAAAAATATCCCAATAATTATCAGCAAAAAAATGCTACCAAACGCTTAGCTGCCATAGCTAAGCTAGCGTTTGAAGTTATTCCCCAAGATCCAACACGCAACGAGTACCGCCAAGGCATTACCCTAGGCGATGAGTACAAGCACTGGTTCAGAGCCAAATTTTTCCAGCAGTACCGACTGTTTTTTCGATATCACTTAGAAAGTAGGATTATGGTCTTCGCTTGGCTCAACGATGAGGACTCCAAGCGAGCTTATGGCACTAAGACAGATGCTTACCTAGTTTTCAAAAAAATGCTTGAGAGTGGTCATCCTCCAAATGATTGGGATCTTCTCCTTGAAGAAGCAAAAGCTGAATCCAATCGATTAGAAAAAGTAGTGAACGCAGAAAATAACAAACCCTAGCTGTTCCTTCAGGAGAGTCTCAGTCTGGTCAATAAGGGCGATCACTTAGGGAAGCTGTATTTACTGCCGGTTCTAGATGCGAATTTAGAGAGCCCCTAATTGCGTTGCTGCTACCCTTGTGAGTTCGACCAATCGAGACTGGGCTGAGTTCTAGAAGTGTGCCGTCAAAGTAGGGAATATAGGCTTCGCCATAGTCCCAATCGGTGACTTCACAAATTGAACAGAATTTCCTTGGGCTCCTCCGCCCCTTCCAGCATTAAACTAGCGATCGCATTTATGGCATCTCTCCATGCCTGTTCGACCTCTAGCGTCCAGTCTGCCTCCAGGTAAAACGAAAATGTTTTTAGCAGCACCTCTCCTACCATGGGGTAATGTTCTGGGAGAACACCATACTTGACATGCCCTGCCCCCAGTCCTCTCAAGGCATTAGTCAGCACATCCGGTTGGCGTAAGTTCTCAATCACCAATACTATTGCACTCCACAGTTTTTTCTCCTGTTCTGCCCTGTTGGTGTTGACAAATAAAGGCTGAAGCTGAGGATAGTCGGCAAATAAATTAGTGTAAAAGCGGGCGGAAAACTCTATGGCATTAGGTTTAATTTGGTCAAAGCTCTGTGACAAAATTGTGAAGTTCAAAGACATTTTTCTGACCCTCCCTTTTAGCTGAAATGAGTGCTGGTGTGAGCATTAGGCAAAAGAGCTTAATGGTTCCTTGAGAAAGAATCCGCATAGAATAGCGCAAATCAGTGCAGTAAAGCCCTGATTTGCAGAACAGAGTTCGAGCATCCGTTAAGCTGTAAATTGTTAAATAAACAACACCGCCAACATTACCGTAAGCACCGACGCTGCCAGCAATTTGCCCTGTGATTTCCCGCTTAATTAGAGGCACCATCCCGAAGGTGGCACCCGCAGCTGCTTGGACAAAATAGGCACAGAGCATTGTCACCGCGATCGCGCCTGGCAAAATCCAGCTGCTGTTAATCCCACTCATCAGCAAATAGCCGATGCCGATCCCCGCCGTCAAGATAGTCATCGCCCAGTTACGACTACCTAAATTATCAGAAATTAAGCCCCCACTAGGGCGAGACACTAAGTTCAAAAACGGATACGAGAGAGCGGCAATCATCCCTGCCATCACCTGATTAAGCCCAAAAGTGTTCTGAAAAAAAGCAGGTAGTATTGACAATGCAGCCAGTTGAGAGCCAAAGTTAGTCAGATAAGTGAATTCTAGCAGGGCAACTTGGCGAAACTCGTAGCGCTCCCGAGGAGGATAAGTTTTGCTACCTAATCTGACTCCCTAGAATCCCGATTCAGCCTAAACTCTTTCTAAGAAGTCAAGTTGATCAAGTAAAGTAAGTCCATCTTGTGCATTTGCCTGAGTTGCCATAGCTCGAAATCGAGTTTCTGCATCAAATTCTGCTAGAGCAACAGTTGAAAGTTCTTCAATTAACTTGTTAACACTAATGTTTCTTCTTCTTGCTAATTCTTTTAATCGCTCGTGTTTTTCATCAGGTAAACGAATCGTTAAAGTCGCCATAGTTTAGTTCCTAAAAATTCTGAATAACTTCTTGGGGTTTTTGAATCAACAGCTCAGGGAAAAATAGTTCTGTCCGCTTTAAGTCTTTAGTATTATTTGTGGCAATGATTCTGGCATTTCCAGCTACAGCTAGTTCAATTAAGTGATTATCTGCTTCGTCAGATAGATTTGGTCGCCACAAGTAATAAATATGAATCCATTTACAGACACTCATGAATGAAGCTAAAAGAGTTTGTATTTCTTCTTTAGATAAGGGACACAAACTCAAGATTTCGTCTCTACTAATCACTTGCTCGTATTCGCAGAACAAAGCATTACCCATCAACGGTTGGTATCTTCTTAGCAGACACTGCCTCAGCAGTTCTCTACTCGGACCTTTGGAGCCGATTAAAGCACTGACAAATACACTTGTGTCTACTACAATTTTATCTACCATGCAGCTATGATAGCATATATGCTATCATAGCTACTGGAGGTGATTGAATAAACCTGGTTCTATCGGATTGGGTGGTCTACCTGTTTTCCGGGTCTTCCCCCATTCATGGAGGCAGAAGCCTTGCTGTATAAGGATATCGGCATCAAGCAGGTTTGCTTATCACTATAACTCCGAGAGAGCCGCAAACATATTATTGGGAAATTTCGGGATAATGAAACACTCAAACTGGGCTCGTGGGATGGGGGCGCTCGCGCTTGAGGCAATTGTGGGGCAATCGACATTGGTGCAACGCCTGGCAATAATATAAGAAGTGCTTTTGGAATTGCCTTGATGAAACTACTTGATGGGCCTCGGACTCCACGAATGCTCCGGACGCTTCAGTTTATGTTCCGCCCGTTAGAATATCTGGAAAGCAATGCTCGGCGCCATGGGGAAACTTTTAGGGTAGGTGGAAAAAAATCTCCAGGCGCTGTGTACTTCAGCAATCCAAAAGCGCTCCAGCAAATCTTTAATGCTCCGCCAGAGACATTTAAAACTGGGCAAGGAGGAGGGGTTTTACAGTTTTTGTTAGGGGAGAACTCACTGCTGTTACTTGGCGGGCAGCGCCATCAGCGCCAGCGACAGTTGTTGACACCTCCTTTTCATGGCGATCGCATGCGTGCCTACAGCCAGCTCATCTGTGAAATTACTGAGCAGGTGACGGCGCAGTGGAAGATTGGCGAACCTTTTAGAGTCCGTTCATACATGCAAGAGATTACCCTGCGGGTAATTTTGAAAGCTGTATTTGGTTTGCATCAGGGGCAGCGTTACGAGCAACTCAGACAACTGCTTAGTTCCATGCTGAACGCAATGAGCACTCCCCTGAGTGCCATCTTCATTTTTTTCCCTTCGTTGCAGAAAGATCTAGGCTCTTGGAGTTTATGGGGACGTTTGGTGCGCCAAAAGCAACAGATTGACGCACTCATTTACGACGAAATTCGAGAGCGCCGCAAGCTTGGTGAACTGTCTGGCACTGACATCCTGAGCTTGCTAATGGCAGCCCGTGATGAAGCCGGGCAGCCAATGACAGAGCAAGAGTTACACGACGAATTGATGACACTCCTGGTAGCTGGACATGAAACCACAGCTTCAGCTTTGACTTGGGCTTTGTATTGGATACACCATTTACCAGAGGTGCATGAAAAGCTAACTTGTGAGCTTGAGACACTCAGCGATAACGTTGATATAAGTCAAATCTCTCGACTTCCCTACCTCAATGCAGTCTGCTCGGAAACACTGCGGATTTATCCAATTGCTGTAAATGTGATTCGACTTCTCAAATCCCCATTAGAGATCATGGGTTACGAGTTTGAAGCTGGTACCGTGCTGATCCCGTCGATTTATTTAACTCATCGACGAGAGGATCTATATCCAGAGCCTGAAAGATTTAAACCCGAACGCTTTCTTGGGCAGCAATTTTCGCAATACGAGTATCTACCGTTTGGGGGTGGTAACCGCCGTTGCATCGGTATGGCGTTTGCCCAGTTTGAAATGAAGTTGGTTATAGCTACGATTCTGAAACATTTTCAACTGGAGCTGCTGGATAATCGTTCAGTCAAGCCTGTACGTCGCGGCTTGACTGTAGCTGCTCCAGATAGTTTGCGAATGGTAGCGATCGCTCAGCTTGGTAAGAGCTAATCTACCCGTTGCAGTGGAGCAATTTTGGGTTCGATGATTTAGGCTTCAACTCTGCTCCTTCAAAGCGTAAAGATGTATCATTACCATTGATGCAATGGGTACGCAAACTGCTTTTACAGATTTTTAGGGAATATCTACAAGCTGATACTAGCTAATCTTAGTAATTAGGAGAATCACTTTGAAACCAGAAATTGTGTCCTAAGAATGGTTCGAACTCATTATCCATCATCCAGACAGCGAGGGCACGACGCTCAGTCAGAGCTTTCCAACCGTCACGCCTTCAATCTCCTCATCCGTTAACTCATACAATTCGCGGAGCTTATCCAACTTTTCTGCATCCGGTTGCCAAAAACCCCGACCATGCGCTTCTAGCATTCTGCCAACGATATTGCGGAACGCTTCAGGATTAGCATCTTGCAATTTCTGTGCCATCTCTGGGTCAAGGGCATATGTATCAGCTGCCTGGTCATATACCCAGGACTCGGTGAAATCAACTGTGCCGCCCCAGCCAATCAGCGCCGTCATCCTTTGGGAGATTTCAAACGCTCCCCCAGAACCTTGGTTCGCCATCGCCTCAGCCCATTTGGGGTTGAGCAACTTAGTTCGATACTCGAGACGCAGCAAGTCTTCGAGGTTGTGGGGCGTGGTGTCCTTTGAGAAGCTTTCGATCAAACTGGCGTTAACCTTTTTCCCCCGTTGTTTTTCAACTGCCCGCTTCAGACCACCAAGGTTGGCGTAGTATTCCTGAATGTCAGTCAGACCATATTCAACCGAGTCGATTTCCTGGACAATGAGATCGCTCGTTTGCAACAGAGTAGTGAGGATTTCTGGTCTGGCTTTGCCCAAGTCCTGTCTGCCGTAGCTGAACACATTGCGATCGCGCCACGTCTGCCCCAACTCATCTCCTGATTCCCAGCTTGACGACACAACTTGATCATTAACCAGTGAGCCAAAATCACCAGCTGGGTTGGAAAACAACCGGGCAGATGGATTCTCTACACCTTGAGCTTTTAGGGCTAAAGCGTGTTTGCGAATAAAGTTCTGGTCTTCTGGTTCCCCTGCATCAGCTGCCCGCCCGAATAGGTCATCGAGTAGTTCAATAATGTTGACAAAGCTATCCCGAAAGATGCCGGAGAGATTTCCCAGCACATCAATGCGGGGATGATCCAGTTGCGATAAAGGTTTCAGCTCATAGCGGACAATTCGCCCAGTCCCCTCCTTCACAGGTTCTGCCCCCACCAGTTCCAGAAGAATACCGAGAGATTCGCCGCGAGTTTTGATCGCATCCAGCCCCCACAGCATCACCGCGACGGTTTCAGGATATTGCCCATTTTCTTTCAGGTGTTGGGCGAGGATTGCTAGAGCGATCGCTCTTCCCCTACAGTAAGCAGCTGGGGACGGCATCCGATAGGGGTCTAAAGCATGAATATTCCGACCCGTGGGCAAAACACCAGCGCCATCCCGCAACAAATCACCACCCGGAGCAGGGAGAATATATTCCCCATTGAGTCCCCGCAGCAGATTCGTTAACTCATCACCAGTCTGCGACAACAGATCGCGGATTTGTATAGCTTCGTCAACTCTGTTTATGTCTGCGTCTGTTTTTGCACCATTACCACTAGCGATCGCACTAACCACCTCAATCGGCAATTCATCCCCAAAATAAGCTTGGAGATAACCAGCCATCCCAGCTTCGTCAGGCGGTTCGCCCAGCGTGTGCAGTCCAGATGAGAACAGGCGATTTTCCAGAACCTGTAGATATTCGTACACCTGCACCAGATACCGATTAAACGCCTCATTACTGAACATCTGGGCATTCTCAGGGGTGAAAGCAATCCCTAACCGCTTGGCATCCTCAAACGGACAATCTGCATTCACACCAGCGTCAACAATCTTTTTGCAGATTCCTGCTTTGAGCGCATAATTCTTTTCTGGGTCTTCTCGATACTCCAAGATTAAGTCCCGCAGCGCCACCAATTCTTTATACAACCCAGCACGACCATAGGGCGGCACATTGTGAGAAATCAGTACACCGTAACCCCGCCGTTTTGCCAAAATTGATTCAGAGGGATTGTTCGCCGCATATATATATAAATTAGGCAAATTTCCCAACAGAATATCTGGCCAGGAATAACCCGTATTGCCTAGCGGTGACCCTGGTAGCCACTCGACGGTACCGTGCATCCCGAAATGGACCACAGCATCAGCTTGAAACTCATGCTCTAACCATTTATAGAAAGCAGCATATTGGGGATGGGGTGTCAAGTCGCGCTCAAACATCAACCGCATCGGGTCGCCAGGTATACCCAAAGGTGGCTGCACCCCAATCCATACATTACCCAACCGAACCCCACCGAGGTAAAATTCATCTCCATATATCTTAATACCATTCCCCCTCAAAGATTTCCATTGTTTCTTAATCCGAGATATTCCTACATAGCCAAGCCATTTTTCCAGAGTGCGGACATTAACAGTATTAACCGCCGATGCACCTTCCCAATCAACCGTACCATTCGATTCAATCTTCATCTGCGTTAATCTGCGTGCATCTGCGTTTCCCCAATCTTCATCAGCTGCCTTCACCCAGCGAATTAATTCTTCCCCATCTGCGGGTAAATCCCCAACAGCGTAGCCCTGATCTTTAAGTGCCTGAAGAAATTTGAGCAACGATCGAGGCACATTCAGCAAAGCAGCTGTTCCCGTAGCACCGTAACCAGGGGGGAACCCATAAAGGATAATCGCAATTCGCCGCTCCTTAGGAGGTGTCTGCCGCAGAGCAATCCAGCGTTTCAGCCGCCCAATCAGACGCTGCACCCGTTCCGGAATCAGATAAATCTTTTCTCCCACCAAACCGCCCAGAGGAACTGGATCAATTGCTCCATCCAGTTCTGGCAGCGCATACAACACCACACTTTGCAACCCCCCGATGCCCTGACGTGTCCAGGAATGAATATCCTGAATCAGCAACGGTGCCGCAACAACGTATGGTACATTCTTATCACTAAGGATGCGCTTAGCGACTTCCACTTGACGCCCCCCAGTCATTGAGCCAGCGGGACCTCCTACCAAAGGGAAGCCAATGGTGGATACGATCGCATCTACTTCTACTGCTTCTTTAGACTCAACCCCTTGCGGCATCTGAGGTTTAGCAATTTCCCCCAATCCTCCCTTAATTATTCCTTGTTCGTACGCCGTTGTCATCCAATCCCGCACCGCCACATGACCTTCAACGCCATTGATAAAAATAGGCAAAGGTATCACTCCAGCCTGATCAAAGTAGCGAATCAACTGGGGGATGTAAGGCTGGCGAGTGACTACGTGCTTGCGATAGAGCAAAATCCCCACAACTGGGGGTTGAGTTTTGAATTCTGACCCCTGACCCCTACTTTTATACCACTCTAAGTACTGCCGGGGCGAATCAAAAAACCCTTGATAGTCGGGATGCAGCAATCCCATGTTCGGGGTTTCAAAAGGCGGCGGAATCTCGCCCACCATTAGCTCCAAGTACCGTTCTGCCAGCGTCCAGAACAAGGCAGAAACATTATCTGCTCCTCCAGCATTCCAGTAACCGTAGATAATCAGCCAGTTGCGTAGGTCTTGCACCTTTTTTCCTGGCACGAATTTCAGCAGTTTCGGTCCAATCTTCAAAAAACTTATATACCCAGCCAATCTGTCTTCTTCTCGCCCCTGGCTGAATTTGTCGAGAATGAATTTAATCGGCTTGGGCATCCCCTTGGGCTTGTCACCAATCGCAAACGCACCCAGCTTCGTCAAGCTCATCAATTCCAGAGCTGACTCGAACACGAGGCGAATGGGGATATTTTGAATACGATCGCGCAGCCACAGCACCTGATCGTAATCAAACAGCAGACTGCCGAAAAAGACTTCGGCATCTTGCAGTGCTGCTTCCACCTCAGATGGACTAGTGGTGATATCGCGATCGCTAAACACCCGAATTTCTAACTCAGGGCAGCGCTCTACCGCCAGAGTCGCCGCCTTCCGGTACAAGTCAGTGTTAAAGGATTCAAACCCAGCAATCAGAACGATGCGTTTCATGACTAAGAAAAGGAAGTTTTCCTGATCTCGATCTTAGATATTTGTGCCGGAACAACACAATCAGGGTTTGAGAACCGAATTAATCTACTGATCACCTACCAGCCACAAGCTTTCATACGGTCCAAGATGGATGTATTTATGGTTTAGTGCTGGTAGGCTTTCCTGAGTGAGGATGTTGCTTATATTACCACGGAGACCGCCATAGTGCAACAAATCCCCTTTCACCGCCTGCTCATGTTCATGGAAGTTTGCCAGCAACAGCAGATGACCCATTGGATTAGAGCGGGACAAAGCAAAGACATGGTTATTGTCAGTCCACAGCGGTTGGATCAACCCGAAACAGTGTAACATGGGCGCGGACTTGCGGGCTGTGATCAACCTGATGAATCCGTTGTAGATCCGTCCCACAATGCTGGTTGGGTCGTGGCGGCTCTTCGCTTTCGTCCAGTCCATGGGAGGTCGGTGCATCCAGCGGTTATCTTCAGCTTTAATCGAGTCGCTGAGGTAGGATCTATCGTTGAACAACCCAAGCTCATCACCCATGTAGAGCAGCGGCACACCACCATAAGTCATAATCACACTGTGTAGCAACAGGATGCGGCGCACCGCCAGGTCGATTTCATGGTCATTTTGCTGAGCTAATGCCGCCTCCAACCCTGCCAATGAGGCAGTGGTACCACTGATGCGGGCGTCGTGGGTGACTGGGTTGTACTGGAAGAGGGCACCTTTGGCGAACGAGCCGGGAAAGTTACCACTGTAGAACTGGTTAAGAAACTGGCGGTGGAGAAAGCCATTCTCGCCAACTGCTGCGACATCCTCATCGGTCACTGCCCAACCGATATCATCGTGGTTGCGGACGTAAGTGATCCAAGTGCTACCTAATAGCATGGTTGGCATTTGATGGAGTACATTGGTCAGCAATTTTACTTGGCGGCTGGCGAGGGTGCTCCAAAGCAATACCATTAGCTGATTGTTGTATGCTAATTCACACTGTTTACCGACAGTTGTCTTAATCCCTAGATAAGGGAGCAGGAAATCGGGCGGCACGATGGCTTCAGCCTTAAAGATGACTGCTGGTGCCACTACTCGCATCACAGCGCGAAAAGCCTCGATCAGCAGGTAGACTTCGGGTTGGTTTTGGCAGTTGGTGCCCAGACGTTTCCAAATAAAGGGGACAGCGTCAAGCCTGAGCACATCTATGCCCTGATTTGCCAGGAAAAACATGATGTCTACCATCGCTCGAAACACAGCGGGATTCGTATAGTTGAGATCCCACTGGAAATCATAGAAGGTTGTCCAGACCCAGCGCCCGCTTTTTGCCATCTCAGGATACCAGCTAAAGTTGCCTGGTGCAAAGTCAGGGAAGACTTCCGGTAGGGTGAGCTCGTAAGCGTCAGGGAGGCTGCGATCTGGGAAGGTATAGTAATAGTCCAAGTACTCAGGATCACCAGCCATTGCCCGCTGCGCCCACTCGTGTTCTTTGGCGGTATGGTTAAGTACTAGGTCTACGCACAGACTGATGCCAGAGGCATGCAACTCGGTTGCTAGCGCCTGCAAGTCAGCCATGTTGCCTAGCTCTGGATTAACTGCGCGGTAATCCATCACAGCGTAGCCACCATCGCTGGCACCGGGACGCGGTTTGAGTATTGGCATCAGATGCAGATATGTGATTCCAAGTTCGCGCAGATAGCTTACATGCTCGCGCACCCCGGCAAGTGTACCCGCGAACAGGTCAGGGTAGCAGACGTAGCCAACTAGGTTCGGACGCTGAAACCAGTCGGGCATGAATTGTCGTTCGAGGTCAAGTAACCGCAGTGGTTCAGGTCGTGTGGCATAGGCGTCGAGCATCTGGTCAAACAAAGCCTCAAACTGTTGCTGGAAATCAGCGTAATCGCCATAGAGTTGCACCAGCGGCAAGTACAGATCCTCGAAGTAGCTCTCTAGACGGATCAAAAACAAGTCCACGTCCCTTGGCGCACAGCGTGCTGCCAGTGCGGGCGCTAGACGCTCTGCCAATGCCTCAAAAACGGAGCGCGAGACGCTAGACATCTGCAGGATATTGTGCATCGGTGCTTAACCTTTAGTACTGCAATGGTAAAAGTAATCTAACCGAACGACTGCTTAAACTCCTTACATACTAAAATGCTCACGCTCGCGCTCGTTATAACCAGCAGTAAGCTATGCTAACGCAGCCGTCCTCACGTCGTTATTTGCCAGTAGCTCTTGCAGCTCGTCGGCGTCCACTGTTTCCTTCTCAACCAGCATTTGAACCAGTTGCTCCAGAATGTGACGGTTATTTACCAACACCTCTTTGGCACGACGGTAGGCTACCTCTACCAGTAGGCGGATTTCATCGTCAACTGTAGCTGCCGTTTCTTCTGAGAAATCGCGCTCCGCTACAATATCTCGCCCCAAGAACATATTGCCTTGCTGACGACCCAGAGCTACAGGGCCAACGCGATCGCTCATCCCAAATCTCGTCACCATCTGACGAGCCACACGCGCCACCTGTTGTAGGTCATTCGAGGCACCGGTTGTTACTTCTTCTTCACCAAAGACCAGCTCTTCAGCAATCCGACCGCCCAAAGCCACCGCCATCTGATTTTCCAGATAAGAGCGGCTGTACAAACCCGTATCCATCCGGTCTTCGTTGGGCGTAAACCAGGTTAAACCACCAGCCCGACCACGAGGAATAATGCTAATTTTCTGCACTGGGTCATAATCTGGCATTAACGCTCCCACCAGCGCATGACCGGCTTCGTGATAGGCTACCAGAGTTTTGCGCTTCTCGCTCATCACCCGGTCTTTCTTCTCCGGCCCAGCCAACACCCGGTCAATCGCATCATTGACCTCATCCATCGATATTTCGGTCAAATTCCGCCGCGCCGCCAAAATTGCGGCTTCATTCAGCAGATTGGATAGATCTGCGCCGGTAAACCCAGGGGTTCGACGCGCAATCCGATCCAAATCCACATCCTTGGCCAACGTCTTGCCACGGGCATGAACCTTGAGAATCTCTGACCGACCCGCATAGTCAGGCCGATCCACCACAACTTGCCGGTCAAAACGACCAGGCCGCAATAAGGCGGCATCCAGCACATCCGGGCGGTTGGTGGCTGCAATAATAATAATGCCGGTGTTGCCCTCAAAGCCGTCCATTTCTGTCAATAGCTGGTTAAGGGTCTGCTCCCGCTCATCATTGCCACCGCCTAAGCCAGCACCCCGCTGACGACCAACGGCGTCAATTTCGTCAATGAACACGATGCAAGGCGCATTCGCCTTAGCTTGTTCAAACAGGTCACGGACACGGGACGCGCCTACACCCACGAACATCTCGACGAACTCGGAGCCAGAGATGGAGAAGAAAGGTACACCCGCTTCCCCAGCCACAGCTCGAGCCAGTAGGGTTTTACCAGTACCCGGAGGCCCGACTAGCAGCACACCCTTGGGAATTTTTGCCCCCACTGCGGTGAACCTGTCTGCGTTCTTGAGGAAGTCAACGACTTCGTTCAACTCCAGCTTGGCTTGGTCAATGCCAGCCACATCCCCAAACGTCACCTGCGTTTGTGGCTCCATTTGCACTCTGGCCTTGGACTTACCAAAGTTCATCGCCTGAGAGCCAGGACCGCTCTGGGCGCGCCGCAGCAAGAAGAACAAGCCAACCAAGAGCAGCACTGGGAAAAAGAGACTGCTCAGAGCCTTAAACCAAAAACCTTCATCGGCTTGAGGCAAGATAGAGATATCAACCTTGTTTTTGCTCAGAATATCGATCAGATCAGGGTCGTTAGGTAAGTTAACCACAACCTTGTTGCCGTCCAGCGACGTCACCAGAGCCTTAGACCGATCAGAACTGAGGCTGATTCGCTCAACTCTGCCTTTTTGAACTTCTTGAATAAACTGACTGTATCGCCACGTCTCCCTAGCGCTTTGGGGTTGTTTGTCAAAAAATGCTGTCCCTAGCGCAATCACAACAATCGCTAGGAGTGAGTACAGCCCTGCATTTCTCCACCTTTTATTCACTGGGGTCAATCCTTTTATTACTTTTTACTGGGCGAGGGCGCATAACTCATGTTTACTAATCTTAACCTAAATTCTAATTCTGCTATGACTCCTCCAGAAGTAATAGATACCTATCCTCCTAGTACCAAAATCGGTTTAATAGCTAGCTTACGAGTCTGATTCTCAAATTTCTTACTCAAAACGTTTGCCCACGCAGCAATCGGGGGCTGGTTTACTTTTATAATTTGAGCTAATAAATATTATTTGATAACGCCAGTATATACTTTTATGGAATTTACTGAGAGACTGCTATTAAACCTTTGTTACTGGTAATTATGTATTTAAAACTCATATCTACTAACTGAAATATTACTGTTTATCGATTAGCTTAATAGCTATTTCAGGGAGTTAATTCAGTAAGGTTTAAAGCCACGTCTGCCCTGTATGGGGTTATTTCAGCCAATGCCCCAGGACTACCAGCATAGTCTGAAGTATAGAAAAAATTGCTGGGTCTAGTTGCCACTTGAGACGAACAGCTTACAGAGAAACTGTGAAGCTTTTGGTCGCATCAACGTGGAAACCAGACCCAGCTAGTTGATTTGTGAAAAAAGTGCTCTCAGAAAACTGAGTTTAAGTCCTAGCGTTTGGTGCTCCGAACTGGCACTAGCTTCAAGTAGTCAATGTCAAACGCAGAGATGCGTTGAGCGTAGTTGCGCTTCGGTGCGATCGCATCCACCATGTCGCGGTACTTGCGGGGGTCGCCTTCACGCAGCTGCTGTTCCTTGTACTTGCGGCTGTAGACTTTTTCCAGCGCGAAGCGCCAATCGGTCTTAACAGTACCAGCGGTTTCGCGGTAGTCTTCGCCGTAGCGAGGTGTTACCAAATTGAAGGGGCGACCCTCCATCCGCTTGCGCTGGTAGGGGACGATGTTATCCCCAAACGCTTCGATATACTCTTCAGAGTCTATCAAGGCATCAACAAAGCCATGGGAGCCCAGCGTTCCGATTTTAATCGACCAAGCGATTTCTTCATCCTTATTGTAAGGAGCCCGGCCTAATAAGCGCTTGAGGCAGATTTCCACGAGACGATAGTTGTTATTGACCGAAACAACCACCTCGTAAAATCTCTCTGACTTCGCCAAACCCCGAATGAAGTCTCGTACTGTGATCGAGCGATTCTTGAGCTGGGATTCCAGTTGAATCTGACGGTTTGCTCTGAGGATTTCATGCTCACTGAAGACTTGGCGATAGGCAGCCCAAATCAGTTCTTGAATCTCTGCCGGAGAATTGCTGTCTTCAATGCGGTAGATATACGGTGTCTCCTCGTCGAGATCCGCGATTCCAAAGCTACGAACTCGGTGATTTTGTGTTGTGGGTTTGTATTCAAGCAACGGCAGTGCCATGCTGAGATCTCCGTTTAAAAAGGTTAAAGATTAAAGTCTGACTGGAAAGCTAGCAGAGGGGTTGACAGAAACGCGTGCCCCTTGTTGGTTATTATCCCGTGTCATGTCCGGAATTTGGATGTTAGCAGTCAAGACTGGTTTAGGGATAAATGGGGTCACCTTGATAGAACGCGCCATTTCCCGGAAGTTCTGCACAGCGCCCCATTTGTAGCGCTCGTTTTCCAGCTTGTCGCGCCAGTAGTTACCGTAGCGAGGCGTCACGAGGTTAAAGGGCCGGTCTTTGTAGCGACGGCGCTGATAAGGCACTGTAGTGTCGCCGAAATTGCTCTGGTACTCCTCAGAGTCTACCAGGGCATCGACAAAGCCGCCCCAACCTAGTGTTGCTACTTTAATCGACCAGGCAATTTCTTCGTCTTTGTTGTAAGGAGCGCGGCCAAGTAGCCGTTTGAGGCAGACTTCAACCAGCCGATAGTTGGAGTTGGCCTCAACCACCAGGCGACGAAACGCCTCGGACTTCGACAAACCCCGAATGAAGTCGCGCACGGTAATGGCTCGATTCTTCAGTTGGGATTCTAGTTGAATCTGGCGGTTAAATTGGAGGGTTTCGTGTTCGCTAAGAATCTGGCGGTAGGCAGCCCAGATTAATTCTTGGACTTCGCTATCGGAGGTACAGTCTTCCAGTCGGTAAATCCAGGGCGTATCTTCGTTAGGAACTTCGTAGCCTGGTACTCGCTGGTTTTGGGAACGCGGCTGATATTCGAGTAGAGGAATCGACATCGTCGGTAGTATCCTTTAGGAATTGTCTTGCTATTAAGAGCTAGCATCAAGGGGGATGAACAGAGCCTTCCTTCACCCTAGGTTCTGGGGTCTGAGGGGATGTAGCGGTAGGGCAGAGCCACCTCTTTTGGTTTGACCGTGGGTTGGAGTCCGGTGTCTTTACGAGTCGTATCGGGCAGCTGCAAGGTTTTGATTTGAGAGAGTGCCCGGTCTCGTGTGCGCTGGTAGTTCACCTGGTTGGGCGAGATACTCCGAGCCATTGACAGAAAAGTGTCAGGAATTCCCTGACGAACCGCTTCTTTACTCATATCTCCTCTTTTGACTTGATAGAATGAACGACCTTCTAAGGAGCTTAGGCTCTGGCGATCGCGCCAGTAATCACCGTAGCGCGGGTTAACCAGGTTAAAGGGCCGCTCTTTGTAGCGACGGCGTTGGTATGGTACAATATTATCGCCAAAGTTCTGGCGGTACTCATCACTATCAACCACAACGTCGATGAAGCCATTTAAGCCGCGCGTGGCAATCACAATCGACCAGTTGATTTGCTCGTCTTTGCCATAGGTGGCGCGTCCCAAAAACCGCTTAAAGGTGATGTCAACTAAGCGATAGTTCGAGTTGGTTTCTCCCACCAGTTCTCGGTAGACATCTGATTTGCCCAAGCCCCGGATAAACTCGCGCACGGTAATGGCGCGATTCCGCAGCTGAGATTCGAGGAACGGTTGCCGGTAGCTCTCTAGAATCAAATGTTCGCTGAAGATTTGCCGGTACGACGCCCAGATCAGATCGGCGATCGCAGTGTCGGAAGTGGCATCCGTCAATCGGTAAACTTTAGCATCGTCCTCGTCAGTTACTTCGTAGCCTTCGACGCGCTGGTTCTGAGAGGTCGGTGTAACTTCAAGTAATGGCAGTGACATCTTATTCACCTATTTTTAAGTGAGAACAAAACCCGTAGGGGCAACCCTCGTGGTTGCCCCTACATCCCGGTAGCCGTGGCTACCGCAGCAGCAATTCCAAGTTGCGTTCTTGCCAGCTGAGCACGGGCGCGAACTGCCAAATCTGCATCGTTTTGAGCCATTTGCTCGAACTGTGCCTGGATTTCCTCGGACAACTCGGGCGTGGTGGAAAGCCCTTGCAAACCCACAACAGCGGCGTAACGAATCGACCAGTCTGGGTCTTGGGAGACCAAAATCAGCGTTTGGAGCGCTTTAGCTTGGGCGGTTTGGCGCTCTTCGGCACTCATTCGGCTCCAAGATAGGGTTCCCAGCCCCTTGGCAGCGGCGCGGCGGACACTGGGCGCGAAGTCCGTGGCAGCTGCTGTAAGTAAGACATCTAGGGCGCGGGGGTCAGCGATCGCAGCTAATGCCCGAATCCCATAAGCCCTCGCCCCATAGTTGTAGTCATCCAGCTTTTCCATCAAAGGCTGCACTGCTGATTCACCAAGCTTTGTCAGCCCTTCAACGGCTGCAACCGCTGCTGCTGGGTTGTTGTAGCCCAACACAGCAATCAATGTGGGAATCCCTGCCTCATCGCTCGCAGTTGCCAAAGTCCGCACTGCCGCTATCAGGCGAGCGGGAGAGTCTGCCTGGTCAACGGCACGAATCAGTTCTTGGGACGCATCGTTCATGACTTTATAAGAGGGCGTCCATCAGGTTCATTACCCGGATGGCATCATCACTGAGCGCTGGCACATCTAACTCTAGGTCCAGTTTATGCTCCAGCAGTCCTTTCAGGGCGAAGAGTTTAAAGCTATTTTCAGCAGCGCAACGAGCGATCGCATTAGCTGCTGGGAGATAGCCAATTGCACCCAAATCCGCCAGTGCCACCCGGCGCAATTTCAGATCGCTACCCTCCAAAGCTTGAACCAGGCGCTGCCCATAGGCGTCATCCTGGGTCAGCTGGTACATCGATCTGTGGGCGGCGTACTGCACTCGTGCCACCGGATGCTCCAAGAACGGTTGAATCAGGGTAACTGCAATCGTTGCCTCAAGAGAGCCCAATGCTTCCAGCACGGCGTCATAAGGCTGGGCTAAGTGGGGCCGTCCCGGTACTTGAAGAGCAGCTGCCAAACCACCCTCAAGCAGTTGCATCAGTGCTGGTACCGCATCTGGGGCTTTGAGCATTTCCAGAGACTGGGCAGCTGCCTCCCGCACGTAGAAGTCTGAGGAATCCAAACAGCGGATTAGCCCTGGCACGGCTCGTCTATCGCCCAGTTTTCCCAGCGCCCTGGCGGCATTGCGTCGTAGGGGGTATCCTCCCAGTTCTGTCCGGTCGGCTTCATCCTCCAACGCCGCCATCAGAGCATCCACGGCAGCTGGCGATCGCACACGAAATTTTCCCAGCCACCAGGCGGCATAGTAGCGGAGACTTAAGTCACTCGAGTGCAGATTGGCGATCGCCTGCTCCACGGTGAGCGCTGGTGCGATCGCTTCGGGATATTCCTCCGAACTGGACTCCAGCATGGTTCGCTCTTTAGCTCCCAGATTGGGCTTCCTCAGCGGTCAAGGGCTTAATGCTAACGATTCTGCCGCCCATACGGCTAATGCGCTGCATTTCTTCGTTCATCCGGTTGTATGGCACAGTGACAAACACGCTGCCGCTGTAGCGAATTGGAAAGTTATTTTTGTCATTTTCTTCGTTTTGCCGTAAGCCCACGACTTCATAACGAAAGACGCGGCTAGCAGCTGAGGAGACGCCACCGGCACCAACTGTCGTTTGACCAAACATTGCTTCTATATCTCCCGCTTTAATAGAAAATTGAGGTTTTAACTTTCTGATTGCTTCGCTTTTGGCTTCGTCTCAGCTTCGATGTTTAGGTCTGCTCCTGTGGCTTTGTTTTTGCCTTCAGCTTCAAGGTTTTGGTTAACTGCTGTAGCTTCGCTTTTGGCTTGGCTATTACCTTCAAGCGTCAAGGGCTGGATGCTGACTATTCTGCCCCCCATGCGGTTAATCCGCTGCATTTCTTCATTCATGCGGTTGTAGGGCACTGTGATAAAAAAACTCCCAC